>JBHJOF010000050.1:0-25004 GCA_050330055.1 Kiloniellales bacterium | reverse complement strand
AGAGCAGGACAGAATGCAACAGGCAAAGCTGGCGGCGACCCGCTGCCTCACCGCAGAGCAGGTCGCCGCCTTCCTCCGCGACGGCTTCGTCTTCGTCCCCGGCTTCTACGACGCCGCCGAGACGCGGCGCATCACCGGCTGGGTCGACGAGGTCACCGACTGGCCCGAGGTGCCGGGCCGGCACATGGTCTACTACGAGGACAGCCTGAAGGTGCCCGGCACGCGCGTCGTGCAGCGCGTCGAGGACTTCGCGCAGTACCACGAAGGCTTCGGGCAACTGTTCAACAGCGGGCGCATGATCGACGCGGTCGCCGACTTGCTCGGCGAGCAGGCCGTGCTGTTCAAGGAGAAGATCAATTACAAGCTGCCCGGCGGGGACGGCTTCAAGGCGCACCAGGACGCGCAGGCCGGCTGGAACGCCTATGCTCCGTTCTACATCACGGCGCTGGTCTCGATCGACGAGGCGACGCTGGAGAACGGCTGCCTGGAGTGCGCCGCCGGCTGGCACGACAAGGGCCTGGTCGGCGACGAATGGACGCCGCTCGGCGCGGGCGAGACCAAGGGCATGGTCTTCGAGTCCTTCCCGACCAGGCCGGGCGACGCGATGTTCTTCGATTCCTACGCGCCGCACCGCTCCGGCCCGAACCTGACCGACAAGCCGCGGCGCGTGCTCTACGTCACCTACAACCGCGCCTCGGAGGGCGATCACCGCGCCCAGTACTTCGCCGACAAGCGCAAAAGCTTCCCGCCCGACATCGAGCGCGAGGCGGGCAAGAGCTACGTCTTCCGGGTCTGACCGGAATCGCAGCCGCAAAATAAGGGTTGGAGGTGTCATGATCGATCACACGGGCTTTGCCGTATCGGACTTCGAGCACTCCAAGGCCTTCTATGCCGAGGCCCTGAAGCCGCTTTCCATCAGCTTGATCATGGAGGTCACGGCCGAGCAGACGGGCGGCGACGCGCATGCCGGATTCGGCAAGGACGGCAAGCCCTTCTTCTGGATCGGCGCCGGCCAGCCGTCGGGGCCCATGCACATCGCCCTCACTGCGCCATCGCGGGCCGAGGTCGACGCCTTTCACCGCGCCGCGCTCGCCGCCGGCGGCAAGGACAACGGCGCGCCCGGCCTCAGGCCGCACTATCATCCCGACTACTACGGCGCCTTCGTGCTCGATCCCGACGGCAACAACATCGAAGCCGTGTGCCACAGGCCTGAGTAGTTCCAGCACAGGAAGTTGTCGGATCGTCATGTCTGACTGGAGCCTCATCGCCATCGCCGGCCTATCGCTCGTGATCTGGCTCTATCTGCTGACCCTGCGCGGCGGTTTCTGGCGCGCGGCTGAGCGCTTCGCCAAGACGCAGCCGGCGCCGGCGCGCTGGCCGGCGGTGGCGGCGGTGGTCCCGGCGCGCGACGAGGCCGAGGTGATCGCCCGCGCGCTCGGCTCGGTGCTGGACCAGGACTATCCCGGGCCATTACACGTCGTGCTGGTCGACGACCACAGCAGCGACGGCACCGCCGCCCTGGCGCGGCAACGGGCGGCCGAGCTCGGATGCCAGTCGCGCCTCACCGTGCTCTCGGGGGAGGCGCTGCCGGCCGGCTGGTCGGGCAAGCTCTGGGCCCTGCAGCAGGGCCTGGAGCAGGCGCGCCGCGCCCTGCCCGAGGCCCGCTATCTCTGGCTCACCGACGCCGACGTGCGCCATGCGCCTGACAGCCTGCGCCGCCTGGTCGGCCAGGCCGAGGATCAGCGCCTCGACCTGGTCTCGTTGATGGTCATGCTGTCCTGCAAGGGCTCCTGGGAGCGCCTCCTGATCCCGCCCTTCGTGTTCTTCTTTCAGAAGCTCTATCCCTTCGCCTGGTCGAACGACACCAAGGCGCGGACAGCGGCGGCGGCCGGCGGCTGCATGGTGATCGACGCCGAGGCGCTGCGTGCGGCCGGCAACCTGGAGCCGATCAAGGGGCGCTTGATCGACGACTGCGCGCTGGCCGGCCTTGTGAAACCGCTGGCCCACGCGCGCGGCCGCGGCACCTGGGTCGGCCTGACCGACAGCGCCCAGTCGATCCGGCCCTACGAGGGCCTGGGCGGCATCTGGCACATGGTAGCGCGTACGGCCTACACCCAGCTGCGCCATTCGCCGCTGCTGCTGCTCGGCACCCTGCTCGGCATGGTGCTGACCTATCTAGTGGCGCCGCTGGCCCTGCTCGGCTTCCCGCTGCACGGCGACCCGCTCGCGGCGGGCCTCGGCCTCGCCGCCTGGGGCCTGATGACGCTGGCCGCCTGGCCGACCTTCCGGCTCTATCGCCAGCCCGTCTGGCGCTGCCTGCTGCTGCCGGTGGCGGCGCTGCTCTATAGCGCCATGACCCTGGATTCGGCCCTGCGCCACTGGCGCGGCCGCGGCGGGGTCTGGAAGGGCCGGACCGAGCCCGGCGGCGAAGCCGCGGAAACAAGGGGCGGCGAAGCCGCGGAAACAGGGGGCGGCGGAGCTGCGAGAATGACGGGCGGTGCAGCCGGGCAACACGAGGGCAGCAAACCCACCCGGGAGGTGGCACCCGGCCGCTCGGCCCGGTAAGCTAGCCGCCCGTCACTGAGCAGTCCGTCATGAGCAACAAGAGCGCCAGCGCCATGGCCACGGCGACCGAGCCCGTGGAGACGCCGTCCGGCAAGGGCGCGGGCGACGAGAACTTCCCGGTCGGCTCCTGGCTGCTGCCGGCGCGGCTGCGCCCGCACGTGGCGCGCTTCTATGCCTTCGCCCGCGCCATCGACGACATCGCCGACAACCCGACGCTGGCACCTAAAGATAAAGTGGCGCGGCTCGACCGCTTCGAGCGCGCCGTCACCGGCACCGAGCGCGGCGATCAGGCGCTGGTCACCGCCTACCGGCTGCGCGACAGCCTGGCCGAGACCGGCGTCACGGCGCGCCACTGCGTCGACCTGATCGCCTCCTTCAAGCGCGACGCGACCAAGCTGCGCTACGACGACTGGGACGACCTGATGGGCTATTGCGAGCAGTCGGCCAATCCGGTCGGCCGCTATCTGCTCGACCTGCACGGCGAGGACGTCGCCGGCTATCCCTACTCCGACGCGCTCTGCAGCGCGCTGCAGGTGCTGAACCATCTGCAGGACTGCCAGAACGATTATCACAAGCTCGACCGCGTCTATCTGCCGGGTGACTGGATGGCCGCGGCCGGCACTACGGTTGCGGCGCTCGACGCGCCACAGGCGAGCGCGGGATTGCGCTGCGTGATCGACCGCTGCCTCGACGGCAGCGATCGCCTGATCGAGACCGCGCGCGGCCTGGCGCCCGCACTGCGCAACAGGCGCCTGGCCATGGAGTCCGAGGTGATCGTGCGCATCGCCGCCCGCCTCGCGCTCGAGCTGCGGCGCCGCGATCCCCTGGCCGAGCGTGTCGAGCTCGGCAAACTGCAGTTCGCCGCCTGCGGGCTCAGCGGCGCGCTTTCGGTTTTGTTACGACGCGGCCTGGGGCGCTCGCGCGCGCTCAAGCCGGCACGGCAAGGCTGATGGCGGCCATGGCTCAGAGCAGCAGCGCCGCACCAGCCATCGCCGAAGCGGCGCGCGAGCACGTACACGGCGTGGTGTCGCGCTCGGGCAGTTCTTTCACTTGGGGCATGCGCATCCTGCCGCGGCCGCGCCGCGAGGCCATGTACGCGATCTATGCCTTCTGCCGCGAGGTCGACGACGTGGCCGACGACCAGGCGAGCCAGGACTGGAAGCTCGGCCAGCTCGCCGAATGGCGGCTGGAGATCGACCGGCTCTACACCGGCCGGCCGACCCGGCCGACCACCGTCGCCCTGCTGCCGCAGCTCCAGGCCTTCCAGCTGCCCAAGGAGGAGTTCCTGGCGATCATCGACGGCATGGACATGGACGCGCGCGGGCCAATCGTGGCGCCGAGCTGGGAGGAGTTCCAGCTCTACTGCCGGCGCGTCGCGGGCGCGGTCGGCCTGCTCTCGATCCGCGCCTTCGGAGCGACCGAGCCGGAGGCGGCCCAGATTGCCGTCACCCTGGGCGAGGCGCTGCAGATCACCAACATCCTGCGCGACCTGGACGAGGACGCCGCCGAGGGCCGGCTCTACCTGCCGCGCAACCTGCTGGAACAGGCCGGCATCGAGCCGACCACGCCGGAGGCGGTGCTGGCGCATCCGGCGCTGCCGCGCGCCTGCAATCCACTGGCCAGGATCGCACGCGACCGCTTCGGCGCCACCCGCGAGCTGATCGCGCGCTGCAACCGTCGACGGCTCAGGCCCTGCATCCTGATGATGGAGGTCTACGAGCGCATCCTGAGCCGGCTCGAGCAGCGCGGCTGGGCGCCGCCGCGCGAAGCGGTGCGCGTCACGGCCGGCGAGAAGCTGTGGATCGTGCTGCGGCACGGGCTGATTTAGCGCGTTCCCAATCCAGCGATGCACGAAATTCTCCCAACGTTCCCACGCGCTGACGCGCGCGGGCCCCTGTCACCCTCACCCTCCCATCGCTATCGCGATGGGCCCCTCCCTCTCCCCTCGAGGGAGAGGGGAAAAATGGGCGCGCCCTCATTCCCTCTCCCTCGAGGGGAGAGGGAGGGGCCCGCGCGACCGAAGGGCTCGTGGGAGGGTGAGGGTAACAAGACAAGTGTCCTTCACAAGAACGATGAGCTTGCGATGCCCCTCGCCCGGCTCAAGTGTCGCCGTTATCGCCGCACCCACTCATGATTTCATCCGCCGGGTCAAACCCCCGCGTTCATATCGTCGGCGCCGGCATTGCCGGGCTTGCCTGCGCCGTGCGCCTGGCGCGCGCCGGGCGGCCTGTCGTGCTCTACGAGGCGGCGGGGCAGGCCGGCGGGCGGTGCCGTTCGTTGTTCGATGCCAAGCTCGGGCGCAGCATCGACAACGGCAACCACCTGCTGCTCTCGGCCAACCGCGAGGCGCTCGACTACGTGGCGGAGATCGGCGCCCGCGACCGCCTGATCGGGCCGCCGCGCGCCGCCTTCCCCTTCGTCGATCTCAAGACCGGCGAGCGCTGGACCCTGCGGCCGAACGCGGGACCGATCCCCTGGTGGATCTTCGACGCCAGCCGCCGCATCCCCGGCACCCGGCCGGGCGCCTATCTGGCCGGCCTGCGCCTCGCGGCCGCCGGGGCCGAGGACCGGGTCGGCGACCTGATCGCGCACGGCGACCCGCTCTGGGCCCGCTTCTGGGAGCCGCTCACCGTGGCGGCGCTCAACACTGCGCCGACCGAGGCCTCGGCCCGGCTGCTCTGGCTGGTGCTGCGCGAGACCTTTGCCAAGGGCGAGGCCGCCTGCCGGCCGCTGATCGCCCGCGACGGCCTGGCCGACGCGCTGGTCGAGCCGGCGCTGGCCCTGCTGCGCGCCCGCGGCGCAGAGGTCCGTTTCAATTGGCGCCTGCGCGGCTTCGCGTCCAAGGAGGACCGCGTCATCGCGCTCGACTTCCCCGACGACCGGGTGACCCTTGGGCCGGACGATCCGGTGGCGCTGGCCCTGCCGCCGGCGGTCACCGGAGCGCTGATTCCCGGTCTCGCTGTGCCCAATGACAGCCGGCCGATCGTCAACGCCCATATCCTCTTGCCCGGCAAGCCCGATCTCCCAGAAAACCTGCCTTTCCTAGGCCTGGTCGGCGGCAGCGCCGACTGGATCTTCCTGCGCGGCGACCTGGCGAGCCTCACGGTCAGCGCCGCCGAGCGCCTGGTCGATCTGCCCAACGAGGAGGTCGCCCGCCTGCTGTGGCACGATACCGCCAGCGCCCTGGGCTTTCCCGAGGACCCCATGCCGCCGGTCCGAGTCATCAAGGAGAAGCGCGCCACCTTCGCCCAGACCCCCGAGGCGCTGGCCCGCCGGGCTAAGCCGCGGACCGCCTGGCGCAACCTGGTGCTGGCGGGCGACTGGACCGACACCGGCTATCCCGCGACCATCGAGAGCGCCGTGCGCTCCGGCCGCACCGCTGCCCGGCTGGTGCTGGAGGGCTGAGGCGCCCACCGGACTCCCGCGCTTGCGCGCCCGGGAGCGCTCGACTACCTTGCGCTGCTGCAAGGTCAGGCTAGACTTCATAAGCTCGTGGAATCACGGGCCGATTCGGCCTCGCGGCGGAATCGATCGCAGAACCACAGAGTGGGGAAGTTGATGGACGCGAGCGCAGGCACGGCGGGCGAGCGCTGGAAGGAGCTGGACGCCCTGGTCGCAGACGCCCGCGACCGGCTGAAGCGCGAGCAGCGCGAGGACGGCCATTGGGTCTTCGAGTTCGAGCCGGACGCGACCATCACCTCCGAGTACATCCTGCTGCGCCACTTCCTGGGCGAGGTCGATCCGATCCTGGAAGGCAAGCTCGCCAACTTCATCCGCAGCATCCAGGGCGAGCACGGCGGCTGGCCCCTGTTCCACGACGGCGAGGCCGACATCTCGGCCACGGTAAAGGCCTACTTCGCGCTCAAGATCGTCGGCGACGATCCGGAAGCGCCGCACATGCGCCGCGCCCGCGCGCTGGTGCTGGCGCGCGGCGGCGCGGCGCAGGCCAACGTCTTCACCCGCATCGCGCTCGCCCTCTTCGGCCAGGTCCCCTGGCGCGCCGTGCCGGTGATGCCGATCGAGATCATGCTGCTGCCGCAGTGGTTCCCCTTCCATCTCTCCAAGGTGAGCTACTGGTCGCGGACGGTGATCGTGCCGCTTTTGATCCTCATGGCGCTCAAGCCCAAGGCGCGCAATCCGCGCGGCGTGCGCATCGACGAACTGTTCCTGACCGATCCTGAGCACGAGACCTATCCGCTCAACCCGACCGGCACCGCCCTCGGCGCCACCTTCGCCACGATCGACAAGGTGCTGCGCAGCGCCGAGCCGCTGTTCCCCAAGGGCCGGCGCGAGCGCGCCATGAAGGCGGCCGTCGACTTCGTGGTCGAGCGGCTCAACGGCGAGGACGGCCTGGGCGGCATCTATCCGGCCATGGCCAACTGCGTCATGGCCTTCGACGCGCTCGGCTATCCGCGCGACCACACGCACTTCAGGATCGCCATGGCCGCGATCGACAAGCTGCTGCTGGCGCGCGACGAAGAGACGGTCTACTGCCAGCCCTGCCTGTCGCCGGTGTGGGACACCTGTCTCGGCACCCACGCCATGATGGAAGCCGGCGAGGCGCCGGACAGCGAGACCATCAAGGCGGCTTGCGACTGGCTGGCCGGACGCGAGATCACTGAGACGGTGGGCGACTGGTCGGTCAGGCGGCCAGACCTGAAGCCGGCCGGCTGGGCCTTCCAATACTGGAACAACCACTACCCCGACGTGGACGACACGGCGGCGGTCGCCATGGCGCTCGACCGCAGCGGCGATCCCAAGTACCGCGGCGCCATCGAGCGCGCTGCCGAGTGGGTCATCGGCATGCAATCGAGCGACGGCGGCTGGGGCGCCTTCGAGCCGGAGAACACGCACAGCTACCTGAACTACATTCCCTTCGCCGACCACGGCGCGCTGCTCGACCCGCCGACCGTCGACGTGACGGCGCGCTGCCTCTCCATGCTGGCGCAGCTCGGCTACGGCCGCGAGCATCCGGCCGTGGCCAGGGCGATTGCCTTCCTGAAGCGCGAGCAGGAGCCGGACGGCTCGTGGTACGGGCGCTGGGGCGTGAACTACGTCTACGGCACCTGGTCGGCGCTCTCGGCTCTAAACGCCGTCGGCGAGGACATGCAGGCGCCCTACATCCGCAGGGCGGTGGCCTATCTCAAGGCTTTCCAGCGTGAGGACGGCGGCTGGGGCGAGGACTGCGCCACCTACTGGAAGGAGCGGCGCGGCGAGGTCAACGCGAGCACGCCGTCACAGACCGCCTGGGCCGTGCTCGGCCTGATGGCGGCCGGCGAGGTCGAGTGCGACGAGGTGGCGCGCGGCGTCGCCTGGCTCAAGCGCTGCCCGCGCCAAGGCGCGCGCTGGGAAGAGCAGCTTTGGACCGGCATCGGCTTCCCGCGGGTCTTCTACATCAAGTATCACGGCTATGCCTCCTACTTCCCGCTCTGGGCCGTGGCGCGCTATCGCAATCTGATGGCGGCCAACGATCGCCGCGTGCGGTGGGGCATGTGAACCCCGCCGCGTCCGCGCCGGAGCCCGACCGGGAGGCGGCCGAGACGCCGATTTCCGCATCCTCCGACGCCCTGGATCGTGACGCGGGCATCGTCACCGGCATCGCCGCCGAGGGCCGCGTCCTGCTGCGGGCCCTGCCGGCGCACTGGCCGACAATCTCGCACGATAATCTGGAGGGTCGCCTGGCCTGCGCCGGCGCCGATACCGCCCGCGCCAAGGCCGGCGCCGAGCGGTTGCTGGCCGAGGGCGCCACGGCTCTGGTCAGCTTCGGCATCGCCGGCGGGCTCGACCCCGCCCTGGCGCCGGGGGCGCTGGTGCTGCCCGAGGCGGTGCTGACGCCCGGCGGAGAGCAGGTCGCGGTTGACGCGTTCTGGCGGCAGCGCGTGGTGGCCAGCTTTGCGGAAGGCGGCGGACGGGTCTGCGCCGGCCTGCTGCTCGGCAGCGCTGCGGTGATCGCCGACCGGACTACCAAGGCGGCCCGGTTCGGCGCCAGCGGCGCTATAGCTGTCGACATGGAGAGCCACGCGGTGGCCGAGGTTGCGCGTCAGGCCGGCGTGCCGCTGCTGGTGGTGCGGGCCATCGCCGATCCGGCCGAGCGCGCCTTGCCCGCCATCGTGCTGGGCAGCATCGGCGCCAACGGCGAGCCGCGCGGCGGTCTGGTCGCCGGCCGTCTGGCGATCCGGCCGTGGCAGCTTCCGGCCCTGCTGCGCCTGCGCCAGGATGCGCGCCAGGCGCTAGCGGCGCTGGGGGCGCTGGCGCGGGCGGCAGGCCCGCTGCTACTCGGCCGCCTGCGAGGACTGTCTGGGTGAGGACTGACCGGACGGCCTCTTGGCGCCGTCCTTGCCGTGCAGATCGGTCACCGCCTCGGCCACCAGGCTGTCGAATACGAACTCGGCCGGGCGCTGCCGGTCGAGCGGGATCTCCGCCGCCATCGGCGCCTCGGTCTCGATGCCCGTGAGCGCCACCTTGAGCGCCTTCAGGGGATGCTTGATGGTGTCGGTGACGGCGGTGCCCTCGTAGCCGCAGTGGACCATGCAGTTGGCGCACTTCTCGTAGTTGCCGGTGCCGTAGCTGTCCCAGTTGGTGGTGTCCATCAGCTCGGCGAAGGAGCGCGCGTAGCCCTCGTTCAGCAGATAGCAGGGCCGCTGCCAGCCGAAGATGTTGCGCGTCGGGTTGCTCCAGGGCGTGCAGCGGTAGCTCTGGTTGCCGGCCAGGAAGTCGAGGAACAGCGACGACTGGCTGAAGCGCCACTTGCTGCCCTTGCCGCCCCGGTTCTTGTTCAGCCGAAAGATGTCGCGGAACAGGTTCTTGGTGTGCTGCCGCGTCAGGAAATGCATCTGGTCGGGCGCCCGTTCGTAGGCATAGCCGGGCGATACGGTGATGCCCTCGACGCCCAGCTCGTTCACGTAGTCGAAGAACTCGGCCACGCGCTCCGGCTCGGCATTGTTGAACAGGGTGCAGTTGACGTTGACCCGGTAGCCCTCGTCCTTGACCAGCTTGATCGCCGCGACCGCGCGCTCGAAGACGCCCTTCTGGGCGACCGCCTTGTCATGCTCCTCCTCGAGGCCGTCGAGGTGAATCGAGAAGGTGAGGTAGGGGCTCGGCTTGAAGAGGTGCAGCTTCTTCTCGAGCAGCAGCGCGTTGGTGCAGAGGTAGACGAAGCGCTTGCGCTTCACCAGCTCGGCGACGATCTCGCCGATCTCCTTGTGGATCAGCGGCTCGCCGCCCGGAATCGAGACGATCGGCGCGCCGCATTCCTCGACCGCCTGCACGCAGTCGGCGACCGACAGGCGGCGGTTAAGGATCGGCGCCGGATAGTCGATCTTTCCGCAGCCCGGGCAGGCCAGGTTGCAGCGGAACAGCGGCTCCAGCATGAGCACCAGGGGATAGCGCTCGCGGCGCAGCACGCGCTGCTTCAGGATGTAGGCGCCTACACGAATCTGTTGCCGAATTGGTACCGCCACGACGGCCTCGCATCTGCTTGAAAGAGTTCCGGATTGCCCCTCGCCACGCGGCGGCGGATTTCCCCAGCCTGGATGGGTAACATTAGACCGCGACGACAATACCTAGCGATTCGAGTGCCTTCCGCCAAGTCAAATCCCAGTCACGGCGGCGCGAGAGGCCTGCTCTGGCAAATGGAGTCGCATTCCTGCAACGCTTTACCCGGCTTCCGGCAGCCCTTGGGGGGTTGCGACGGCCTCGAAAGGCACCGACTCGGCCCGCCTCGGCCTTGGCGCTCTCGCGAAGCACGCGCTGAGGCGGTGAATCCGGGCCCTCAGGTGGGTTCTTGCCCCTCCTTGGCCCCGGTAAGGGTGTCCCAGGCCAGCATGGCGTCATCGATAATCTTCATCAGAGTTTCCCGCGAGGCACCGTCGCGCGCCTGGATGGACAGGCCCTGAAGGATGGTGGTGTAGAAGGCGGCCAGGGCTGCCGGATCGGCCGTCGGGGGCAGATCGCCATCGCGCATGCCCTGTCTGAAGCGGGCCTCTAAGGCAGCCTGGCCCTTGCGCCTTAGCTCGGCGAGGTGGTCCCGCACGACTCGGCATTCCGGAGAACCGAGAAGGGCAGAAAGGACAATCATGCAGCCGCTCGGCTTGTCGGGGTGCGTGCCGGCTTCCGCATTGGCGCGCAGCATCGATTGCAGCGCTGAACGGGCCGTCGGCGCGCTTGTCAGCGCAGCTTCGGCGGCGGCGCCCTCGACTCGGTCGAAGAGTTCGACCGCCTCGCGAAACAGCTCCTCTTTGCACCCGAAGGCGGCATAGAGGCTGGGCTTGGCTATCCCGAGGGCCGCCGTCAGATCGCCGATCGAGGTGCCTTCGTAGCCGCGCTCCCAGAAGACCATCATGGCCTTGCGAAGCGCGGCGTCCCGGTCGAACTCGCGCGGCCGGCCGCGAGCACCGATGGCTCGATTTTTTTCCATACCGACTAGTAAATAAATCGCTTGACGGGTCGCGGCAAGACATTCATAGAATATGTACCGTTTGGTACATATCGGAGCTTCGAAATGCCGGATCTAATGGACAAGGCTGCCTTCGTAACGGGCGGAAGCCGCGGTATCGGCGCGGCGATCGTGAAGCGCTTGGCCGCACAGGGCGCCGCAGTCGCCTTCACCTATCTCAATTCCGAGCAGCAGGCCGATGAGGTCCGGAGGGCCATCGACGAGAGCGAGGGCCGCTGCCTGACAATTCGCGCCGATAGCGCCGATGCAGCAGCCCTCTCCAAGGCGATCCGGCAGGCTTATGAGACCTTGGGTCGGCTCGATATCCTGGTCAACAGCGCCGGCATCGCGCCCTTCGGCCCTTTCGAGGCTTACACGCTCGAGGAGATAGATCGTGCCTTGGCCGTTCATGCCCGCGCAGCCTTCGTGGCGACCCAGGAAGCAGTCCGCTACATGGGCGAAGGCGGGCGCGTGGTCTCGATCGGCGCGACCCTCGCGGAGACGGTGCCATATCCGGGGCTTGCGCTCTATGCCACGAGCAAGGCAGCGCTCATCGGCATGACCAAGAGTCTAGCGCGCGAGCTGGGGCCGCGTGGGATCACGGTCAATCTCGTCCACCCGGGGTCGACCGACACCGACATGAACCCGGCTGATGGACCGGCTGCAGAGAAAGAGCGCTCCTTGATTGCACTTGGCCGCTACAACGAGGCGGATGACGTCGCCGCGATGGTAGCGTTCCTCGCCGGAACGGGCGGCCGCAACGTCAGCGGCGCGACCTTGACGATCGACGGCGGCGCCACGGCCTAGCGTGTGCGTCCATGGCTTGGCTGTTCGTCATCACTGCGGGGCTCATCGAAATTGTGTTCGCGATGTCCTTGAAGGCTTCGGACGGCTTTATGCGGCCCTGGCCGGCACTGCTCTGCGTTGTTTCCGGCTTGGTGAGCGTCGTCATGCTGTCGGCCGGGCTCAAGAGCCTGCCGATAGGAACAGGCTATGCGGTCTGGGTGGGAATCGGTGCCGCCGGCGTCGCGCTTGCCGGAATCGTCCTGCTTGGCGAAAGCGCCTCCCTTGCCAGACTCTCGTTCATGGGCCTGATCGTGCTGGGCGTCATCGGCCTCAAATTCGTCGAGTCCTGAGCAGCTACATGCCAGGATTCACCTACAGCAGGCCGCCTACAGCCTCGGCGGCCTCCTCGCCGCTGATCACGGCGGCCTCGAACCAGCCGGCCTGCTCGCGTGCGATGTCGGAGCCGGCGAAGGCCAGGCGGCCCTGCGGCCTCCAGCCGCGCCAGTCCAGGCCCGGCTCCGCGCCGACCGGTGCCGCGACCCAGGTGCCGCGGGCGTAGGGGTCCGCCAGCCAGTCGTGCCAGTCATGGGCGATCAGCTGCGCAGAGGGAAAGAACTTGCCGAGCTCGGCGGCGACCCAGGCCTGCTTGCCTGGATGGTCACCGTCGCGCTGGATGCCGAAGGCGACGACCAGCGCCGCACCGTCGTCGCTCGCCCGCTCCGCGAAGGCGAACTCCACGCCGCGCCCGCCCCCCGTGGCCAGCGTGCCGACGGCGACGCCGCGCAGCTTGGCCCAGAGCTTGAAGGCTCGCCCGCCGTGCCCCCTGGCAACGGCGGCAGTTTGCGACGGCGACAGCGGCGGCTCGAAGACCAGGCCCGCCATCTGGTTGACGCCGAGCGCGACGATGCCGGCCTTGGCCCGAATCGAAGCCGAGACCGTCGAGACCGTGACGCCGGATTGGTCTTGGGCGATGCTCTGCACCGGCTCGTTCAGACGCAAGGCCGCGCCCGAGGTCACGATCATGCGCTCGGCGAGCACCGCCATGCCGGGGCTTACGGTCTCGACCCAAACGTCGATCATGCCCTCGGCCAATCCGTCGCCATAGGCGCAGCTGGCGAGGAACTCGCTCGCGGCGACGCGGTCGTGATCGCCGTTGCCGGAGACGGTCCACCAGGCCGAGAAGAGATCGCGCGTCGCCTGCGGCGGATCGAGCCGGTCGAGGTAGGCGCGAAAGCTGACGCCGGTCAGCGGCCGGCCCTGCTCGTCCGCTTCGTGGCCCGTCTTCATCAGAAGCGCATCGGCCGCCACCCGCGCAATGGCGCGTTCGTGGCGCGGCCGGTCGGCAGCCGAGGTGGGCCCTTCGTCGTGCAGGCCACCGTCGCGCAGCCAGAGCCGTGTCGTCACCGGATGGCGCGGCCGCAAGGCCAGGCCGTGCCGCGCGGCCAACGCCCGAATCCGATGATGCCACGGCGTGATCCAGGCACCGCCGAACTCCAGCGCCTCGCCGTCCTCGCCGGCAAAAGCGCGGGCATAGGCGCGCCCGCCGACCCGCTTACGCGCCTCGAGCAGCACGACCGACGCGCCGCGCTCACCGAGCTTCGCGGCCGAAGCCGCCCCGGCGAGGCCTGCCCCGATGATCACCACGTCGCAATCGAAGCCGGCCATGACCGCCTGCATCTCCGCCATTGACCGGGCGCCGGGTGGCTCCCGCCTAGCCCAGATAGCCCTCGGCCTTGAACCAGGCGACGGCCTCCGAGAGCGCTTCCGAGGCCGGTCGCGCCTGGTAGCCGAGCTCGCGCGCGGCCTTGGCGCTGGAGAAGAACATGCGCTTGCGGGCCATTTTAAGGCCGTCGACGGTGACGAAGGGCTCGCGACCGAGGCCGAAGCTGCGGGCCCAGGCCTCGGCGGCATAGGCGAGCGGCAGGATGGCGCCGTGCGGCAGCTTGATGCGCGGCGCCCGGCGGCCGACAAGACCGGCCACCTCTGCCAGGATCTCGGCCAGGGTCATGTCCTGGCCGCCCAGCACGTAGCGTTCGCCGATCTTTCCCTTCGCATGGGCCAGCAGGTGGCCGGCCGCCACGTCGTCGACATGGACCACGTTGAGCCCGGTGTCGACGAAGGCCGGCACCCGGCCGCTCGCCGCCTCGACGATGACCCGGCCGGTCGGCGTCGGCTTGACATCGCGCGGGCCTATCGGGGTCGAGGGATTGACGATCACCACCGGCAGGCCCTCATCGGCGACCAGACGCTTGACCTCCTCCTCGGCCAGGAACTTGGAGCGCTTGTAGTGGCCGATCATGTCGGCCAGGCCGACCGGAGTCGCCTCGTCGGACGGCGTGCCGTCGCGGTTGATACCCAGCGTCGCCACGCTGCTGGTGTAGACCACGCGTTCGACACCGGCCTCGGCGGCGACCAGCAGCAGGCGGCGCGTGCCCTCGACGTTGGTCTCGTAGATCTCGTCAGGGCGGGGTATCCACAGCCGGTAGTCGGCAGCGACGTGGTAGAGCGTGCGGCAGCCGGCCAGCGCGCGCTTCAGCGAGGCCGGATCGCGCAGGTCGCCGGTGGCGACCTCGACCTCGAGACCCTCGATGTTGCGCCGGTCGCTGCCTTCGCGCGCCAGCACGCGCACCGCCTCTCCCGCCTCGAGCAGCCTGCGGGCGACGGCGGAGCCGACGAATCCAGTGGCGCCGGTGACCAGTGTGGTCATGACTCTCCAATCGGGCTGACCCAAGTAATTGCAAGGGCCGCGAGAGATGACCCTTCGAGACGCCCGCCTTCGCTAGCGCTACGGCGGGCTCCTCAGGGGGAGGTGCTTTGCTCCCTGGAGCAAAGCACTGCCTCATGCTGAGGAGGGCCGCCAGGCCCGTCTCGAAGCATGAGGACGACGTCCAATCTATCCAGCTTTTGCTATTGGTCCAGCCCCAGTCGGGCCCTCGCGCCGATAGCGCTAGGCGCGCTGCTTGGCCACTAAACTACCGGGCAGGGGCAGCAGGCGTGGGAGGACCTCGCGCTCTGCCTTGGCCAGGTCTTCCGGGAAGTCGATCTCGACCCACGGCAGGCCGGTGACGTCCTCGACCTGAAAGGTCCCGGGCGGTTCGCTCAGCAGCACGTCGCGGAACGCCTCCTCGTAGATCTCGTCGATCCGGCCGGCGCTGACGTGGCGGTCGAGCGCCGCCGCCACCTTGGCGGCCGCATCGGGCGAAAAGCGGGTGAAGCCGATCCACTCGCCCCACCAGTCATGCGCCAGCTTCGGCCGCTTGTGGAAGTCGACCAGGAGGCCGTCACGCATGCAGAGCTTGACCGGGTCCTCGCCCTCCTCGGTGGCCCGGTCGAGCAGAAAGCAGGTGTCGTGCCGCGTTGCGATCAGGCGCTCGATCAGGCGCTGGTCATAGAGCACGTCGCCGTCCATGAAGAGCACCGGCTCGCCGCTCTGGTAGGCGTCGCGCAGGGTCCAGAGCGAGACGATCGAGCCGCGCTCGTAGTCGGGGTTCAGGTGCGTGCGCACGATGTCGTCAGCACCGATGCGGCTGATCTCCTGGCGCACCGCCTCGGTCCGGTAGCCCACCACCACGTCGATCTTGCTGATACCGGCGTCGCGCAGGATGGCGATGTGGCGAGCCAAAAGACTATCGCCGCCGAAACGCAGCATGACCTTGGGCGGCAAGTCGGGACGCTCCAGCCGGCGGCCGACGCCGGCGCCCAGGATGGTCGCCCTCATGGGATGCTCGGGCCCTGGCAGGTCCGGCCCGAAGCGCTGGAGAAAGCTAGTGCGAGGTGGCGCAAGATCTGCCCCCCCAGGGGCCTCCCGTCTTCAGGAATAGGTGAGCCGCGCCCGCGAAAATCTCGGGCCGGCGCCGGAGAATGGGCAGTCTTGCCGGAGGCGTCAATCCCGCTGTCGGGAACCGCAGGCCTCTTGACGGCGCTGGTCCGGCCCCTTAGGTGACAGTGCCTAAAGTTCGCCGACCGCTGTTTTCCGGCCCCGTCTCCAGCTGGTCCAAGACGGGAATATCCCAAGGAAGTCTTCCAGGGGTGCTCTGGGGATAACTGCCTAGGCGCCCTCGTAGTATGTAGATATGGATCAGAAATTGCGATCAAGGTCTTCGCTGTGATGCTCCGCCTCGCCAGGATCCTGTCCCTTGCCCTGATCACCCTATGGCTGTCCCAGCCGGTGAGCGCCCAGGCGAGTGCCACGGCAACGGTCGAACGTCTCAATTCCACTCTGCTCGCCGTGATGCAGGAGGCCAGGAGCCTGGGCTACCAAGGCCGCTATGAGAAGCTCGCACCGGTTCTGACGGAGTCGTTCGACTTCCAACTGATGGCGCGGGTCGCAGTCGGCAAGCACTGGGGCTCGCTGGATGCGGAGCAGCAGGAACAGCTCATCGAGTCGTTCTCGCGCCTCAGTGTTGCCACCTTTGCCGCCCGCTTCGACGGCTACAGCGGCGAGAGCTTCCGCATCGACGGCGAGGCCGATCAGCGCCGCAACACGGTCCTGGTATCCAATCAGCTGGTCAAGGCGAATGGCGAGGCCATTCCGATCAACTACCTGTTGCGCCAGATCGACGGCCAGTGGCGCATCATCGACATCTTCCTCGATGCCAAGTACAGCGAGCTTGCACTGAAGCGCTCGGAGTATACCTCCGTGGTATCGCGCGAAGGCTTCGACCGGCTGCTCGGCGTGATGGAACAGAAGATCGCCGAAATGGCCTCGACCGGCGGCTGACGCTTTCCTAGCGCCGTCCTTGTCTATTCGAAGCTGTCCAACGGGTCGCTCTCGCCTTCATCGGCCGGCGGCGTGCCGCTTGGGGGGGATGACGGCATGGCCGCGCCGGCGGCCGAGGGCTTCGCGCCCCGCTCGTTCCTGATCTGGAAGTCGCGGTTCTGGTAGTAGAAGCTGCGCACCGCGGCGTAGAAGTCGATCGAGGTCTCTTCCAGCACATCGCTCACGGGCAGAAACGCCGCCCTATTGCTGACCACCGTGGCGCCGTAGCGGCCGAGGCTCACGCTGGTCGGGGCAAAATGGGTCACCGGATCGAGCACGATATCGACGACGTCGCCCACGGCGTCGCGCGGGTTGGACGGCCCGAAGAAGGGCAGCACCAGATAGGGCGAGCCGCCGACGCCGTAGCTGCCCAGGGTCTGGCCAAAATCCTCGTCATGGCCGGGCAGGCCGAGCGCCTCGGCGGTGTCGATGAGCCCGCCCAGCCCGAAAATTGTATTGATGAAGAAGCGCCCGAAGGTGGCGCCGGCACGGCTCATCTCGCCTTGCAAGAGATCGTTGGCGAAGACCACCGGCGACTTCACGTTGCTCAGCAGGTTGGAGACGGCGGTGCGGCCGGGCGGTGGCACGGTCTCGATGTAGATGCGGGTGATCGGACGCAGCACCCAGCGGTCGAGCGTCAGGTTGAAATCGAAGATCGGCCGGTTGATGGATTCCAGCGGGTCGTGCACGCCGACTCCCGGGCCGACATCGAGGTCGTCGCCGAGCTCTTCTCCGGCTTCGCCCTGGGCGGCCGACGCCACGAGCACGTGGCGGGCGATGGCGATGTCGAAGATCGGCCGCTCCGGCCACGCGTCGCGGCTTTCCTGCGCCGCTGCCGGTGCCGCACACGACAAGAGTGCCGCCAGGGACAGGGCGCGGGCCAGAGGGGTAAGCGCCACGAGCTTGCGCAAGGTGCCTCGCTTGGAGCGGCCGGGATGACGGGCCAGGCGGAACTATGCGGCAAGTCCGACACAGAGTCGACCGGCGGCCGGCTTGCAGTGCTGCGCTAAGCGGCCGCCGTAAGGCAGCGGCGCGCGTCGTCGGCTACAGTCTCGGGCGCTCGGTCGGCGTCGAGGCGCTGCCAGGTCATGGGGCCGAGATCGCGCTCGGCCTGGGCGCGCACCACATCCGGCGTCGAGTCGGAGGCGTCGCCGTAGCGCGCGGCGGTGCGCCGCACCAGGGTCTCCAGCCCGGCGTCGAGCCACAGGCCGGCGAAGGGCACGGCCAGATCGGCGGCGAGCGCCTCGGCGGCGGCGCGCTCGGCCGGCTTGGCATAGACTGCGTCCAGCACCACGCCGTGGCCGGCCCGCAGCAGCACGCGGGCGCGCTGCAGCAGCAGCTCGTAGACCCGGTCGCTGACCTCCGGGCCGTAGGCGGCCTGCGGCAGGGTCGCCTCGTCGGCCAGCCCGTAGAGCGTCTTGCGGGTGACGTCGCTGCGCAGGACGATGGCGCCGGGTGCCGCCCCCAGGTCGGGGGCGACGGCGCGGGCGAGGGTCGACTTGCCGCTGCCCGACAGGCCGCCAACAGCGACCAGCCGGGGTGGCGGCGGCGCCAGATAGGTCTCGGCGGCCGCGAAGTAGGCGCGCGCCTCCGCGGTCAGCCGCTCCAGCGCATCCCTGTCGTTCTGGCCGGCCTGGGCGGCGGCGGCCACCTTGGCGCGGATCGCGGCGCGCACCGAGAGGAACAGCGGCAAGGCGGCCAGGGCCTCGAGCTCGGCGCCGTCGCGCAGATAGCGGTTCAGCACCAGGTTGGCCGCCGGCCGCCGGCCGCGCTCGTCCAGGTCCATCAGCAGGAAGGCGAGATCGTAAAGCACGTCGATGCAGGCGATCGCGTCGTTGAACTCGATGGCGTCGAACAGGGTGGGCCGGCCTTCGATCAGGCAGATGTTGCGCAAGTGCAGATCGCCGTGGCAGTGGCGCACCAGGCCGCGATCCCAGCGCTCCTCCAGCAGCGCGGCGTTGCGCTCGATCGCCGCCTGCGAGGCTGCCGAGAGGCCGCGCGCCCGCTTCGGCGGGAAGAGGCCGGGATGTTCGGCGAAGTCCTGGTCGTTCTCCTCGACCGTCGCGCGCATGCCGGACGCACCGCCCCGCGTCACGCCGTCTCGGCCGACCGGCTCGGCGCTTTCGTGAAAGCGGCGGATCGCGTCGGCCAGCTCGGTCAGGAGCGCCGGCGTGAGGCCGCCGCTCTCGGCCAGGTGATCGAACAGCCCGGCTTGGTCGAAGGCGCGCATCACCAGAACCCATTCGACAAGGTCGCCCTCAGACGTTGCTTCGCTCTCCCCGCCAAGATGCAGCGCCCCGTCCTTGCCGCGCAGCAGCGGCCGCACGGCGAGATAGAGCGCCGGCGCGGTGCGCCGGTTGATCTGCAGCTCTTTATCCAACGTCGCCCGGCGCAGCTCGAGCGTGGAGAAGTCGAGATAGGGGTAGCGCACCGCGCGCTTGATCTTGTAGGCGCGCCCGCCGGCCACGAAGACCATTGCGGCATGGGTGTTGAAGCGCTGCACCGGCGCGCCGCCGTGCGTCTCCGGCGCCGCCAGGAAGCGCTCGGCGGCGCTCTGGTCGGCCATGATGTGGCGCCCGGCCGCATCGCCGGTCTCCCGCTTCGCCGTCATGCCATCTGCCCTGCCCGAACCGCCATCGGGGCTCACTATAGCGTCCCGGGATGACGGGCGTTGACCTCCATCAAAGGCCAAAGAGGACACTGGTCCCCCGGGGGCCTGCCCTGGACGCTGCTGCCGCCGGCTTGTTAGATAGCGCGGCGCCGCGCTCGGGCGGCGCGCGCGAGGGCACGGCCCACAAAGATGCCTGAGGTGGTCCTGATCGTTCTGGTGCTTGCCGTGCTCCTGGCACTGGTGAGCCTGGTGCTGCCGCTGGCTGACCGGCTGGCGCTGCCCTACACCATGCTGCTGGCCGCCCTCGGCGTCGGCCTGGGATCGCTTGCGGTCGCCTTCGGTGAGTTGGCCGGAATTGGCATGATCGGGGATCTGCTGGGCGGGCTGACCAGGCTCGGCCTGTCGGCTGACGCCTTCCTGTTCCTCTTTCTGCCGCCGCTGCTGTTCACCGCCGGCCTCACCATCGACGTGCGCCTGCTGTTCGACGAGCTGGCGGCGGTGCTGCTGCTGGCCGTGGTGGCGGTGGTGGTCACCACCGCCGTGGTCGGCTACGCCCTCGACTCGGTGTCGTCGCTGGGGCTGGTCACCTGCCTGCTGCTCGGCGCCATCGTGGCGACCACCGACCCGGCTGCGGTCATCAGCATCTTCCGCGATCTCGGCGCGCCGCGCCGCCTGACCGCCCTGATCGCCGGCGAGAGCCTGTTCAACGACGCGGCCGCGATCGCGCTCTTCACCCTGCTGCTCGACGTGCTGGTCGGCACGCGATCGTTCGATCTCTGGGCCGGCGCCGGCGAGTTCCTCATCGACTTCGCCGGTGGCATCGCGGTCGGTTACGTGCTGGCCTGGCTCGCCTGCGGCCTGCTGCACCGGCTGCGCAACACGCCGGTGGCCGAGATCACCCTGACGGTCAGCCTCGCCTACTTCACCTTCGTGCTGGGCGAGCACTACCTCGAGGTCTCCGGCGTCGTCGCCGTGGTAGTGGCGGCGCTGACCTTCGTGGTGTACGGCCGGCCGCGACTGCGCGCCGGCACCTGGGAGCCGCTGCTGCAGACCTGGCTCCAGCTCGAGTTCTGGGCCAACTCGCTGATCTTCGTGCTGGCCGCCGTGCTGGCGGCGCAGATCCTGCCGCAGGTCGGCCTGGCCGATCTCGGCCTGCTGCTGGTGCTGGTGGCAGCCGCGCTGGCGGCGCGCGCCCTGGTGCTCTACGGCCTGCTGCCGCTGCTCACGGCGGTGCAGCTGACCGAGCCGATCGGCCGGCGCACCAAGGCGGTGATCCTCTGGGGCGGCCTGCGCGGCGCGGTCACCATGGTGCTGGCGCTGTCGGTCAGCCAGCACGCCTTCGTGCCGTCGGAGGACCAGCACTTCATCACCGTGCTGGCGGTCGGCTACGTGCTCTTTACCCTCTTCGTCAACGCGCCCAGCCTGCGGCCTCTGCTGCGCCTGCTGCGGCTCGACCGGCTGTCGGCCACCGAGCGCACGCTGCGCGACCGGGTGATGGCCCTGTCGCACAGCACGGTGCGCGGCCAGATCGCCGACGTGGCGCGCGACTATGGTTTCGACCCCGCGCTCGCCGCCCGCGTCGCGCCGGAGGACGGGGCGCCGGCCGCGGCAGCAAGTGAACCCACGGACGACGGCGAGCCGCCGCTGCCGGAGGAGGAACGGCGTCGCGTCGGCCTCCTGACCCTGGCCAACCGTGAGCGCGAGCTCTACCTGGAGCACCTCGATTCGGGCACTATCTCGCGCCGCATGGTGGCGCTGCGCGTAGCCGCCGCCGACCGCCTGATCGACCAGGTCAAGACCGGCGGTCTTGCCGCCTATGAGGAGAGCACGCGCCGCGAGATCGCCCTGCCCCGCACTTTCCGACACGCCCTGTGGCTGCACCGGCGGCTCGGCTGGACCACGGTGCTGGCCCGCCTCATGGCCGACCGCTTCGAGTCGCTCCTGGTGACCGAGCTGGTGGTGCGCGAGCTGATCCGCTTCAACGCCCGCGCGGTGCGCCCGTTGCTCGGCCGCGCCATCGGCACCACGCTGGACGAGCTGCTGGCCCGGCGCCTGCGCAGCGTGCAGGACGCGCTGGGCGCGATCGAGCTGCAGTTCACCGGCTTCGCCGAGGCGCTGCGCGCCCAGTACCTGGCGCGCGCCGGGCTGCGCTTCGAAGACGAGCAGTACCGCCGCATGCTGGAGGAATCGCTGATCAGCCGCGAGGTCTTCAATGACCTGCAGGGCAAGATCGAGACGCGCCGCCAGGCCATCGAGCGCCAGCCGCCGCTCGACTTCGGCGTCGGCTTGGCCGCCATGATCCGCCAGGTGCGGGTCTTCGAGAGCCTGGACCACGAGGGGGTGCGGCACATAGCCCGGCTGCTCGGCCCGCGTCTCGTGCTGCCGGGCGAGACCATCGTGCGCCGCGGCGCGGTCGGCGGCAGCATGTACTTCATCGCCTCGGGCGAGGTCGAGGTGCGGCTCGACAACGGCAAGGTCACGCTCGGTCCCGGCGAGTTCTTCGGCGAGATGGCGCTGCTCACCAGGCAGCCGCGCAACGCCGACGTGGTGGCGCGCAGCTACTGCCACCTGATGGAGCTGAACGCGCGCGACTTCCGCCGCCTGCTGACCCGCGAGCCCAAGGTCAGGGCCGAGATCGAGGCGACCGCCAGCGCGCGGCGCGAGGAGAACCTGGCAGGTGACGGCGCGTAGTGTGTCAAGACGACAAAACACTCCCCGCATGCCATGCCCGGACTTGAGCCACCGCTGTCCGGTTAAGGCTTGTTCACACCGACCGTCATGGTCGGCGAAGGCCGACCATCCACGAGTTTCCTTTGGCGCGGCTGCAACCAGTGCCCGCCTCGATCGTTGGATGCCGACATCTACGGCGTTCTGAACTGATGCAGCGCAGCTCAACTCCCCGGCCGAACACAAACACGTGGATGGTCGGCCTTCGCCGACCATGACGGCGCCAGGGGGAAAAGGGGGGCGGTTCGCCGGCCAAGACTCCTCGAACCCGGCAATGACAACAAGTCCGGACGCTCAGGCGCCGGTGAAGTGCTCGTAGAGGCTCCAGACGCCAACGGCGAGGAAGCCGAGGCCGGCGATCAGCTTCATCGGCAGAAGGTCGAGATAACGCTGCGCCAGGGTGCCGACCAGGACGGCCAGCGCCGTCGCGGCGATCAGCGCGGCCGAGGCGGCGAGGAAGGTCAGCACGGGATGCTGCTGCCGGTCGGCGGCATAGAGCAGGGTCGCGATCTGCGTCTTGTCGCCGAGCTCGGCCAGAAAAATGGTGACGAAGACGACAAGAAGCTGGGCCATGACGCGAATCTCCTTGGGGGCAGGCGGCCGGCACCATAGGCGCGCCGGCTTGCCCGAGGCAACCGGCTGCTTGCGTCAAGGCGGCGCGAGAATACGCAGCATCCGGTCGCCACCTCTTTGAAACTCATAAGGCACCAGCCGGATCTCGCTCTCGGCGCCGCGCGCCGCCAGGGCTTGCCGAAGCGGTCCCAGATGCGCCGAGGGCGCGCCGTCGAGATCGAGCAGCGGGAAGATGCGCACCTCGCGGGCGGCGCGCAGCAGTTGGGCAATGGCGACGATATGGAATGCGGCATCGAACAGATGGCTGTAGAGAAAGAGGAAGTGCGAGCAGAGCGCGAGGTCGAAGCGACGCTCGTGGAACGGCAGGATGGGCAGGCCGGCGGCGAGATAGCGCCCGCTGCCCGCCGCCTCCCGGTAGTCGTCGAGAAAGGCGCGCATGGCCGCGAGCCGCATCTCGGCTAGTTTTTCCGGCGTGCCGTAGCGGCCCCAGACGAAGCGGTCGCGCGCCCGCTGCAGGCTCTCGACCTGGCGCGGCACCTCGGCCTCGATGCGCCGGGCGATCTCGTCGGCGCTGTGACGATAGAGCGGATCGACGGCGGTGACATCCCAGCCAAGCCTTGTCGACTCAGCCGTGAAGCTCGAGGGACCAGCGGCGCAATCGAGAATGCGCGCGTTTCGCGGCAGATCGCCAAGATCGAAGAAGGCGCAGTAGTCCGCCCGGCTGCGCCCCCAGGGCACGGCGTGATCGAGATCGAATGCCTTCTTGCGCGCGTCGAGCAACATGCCGGCCTCCTCGCGGTTGCGGCGGCGGCACGGAAGGCGGTCAAGAGAGGTCAGAAAATGAAAAGGCCGCCTTCGCGTGCGGCGGCCCTTCGGAATTTCACTGTGCAGACAGAGCGCGGCCGCCGGTCAGAGCCGGCGCCACCAAAGATGCAATACTGTCTGCTGCCTGTTCATAGCGGGAAGTTGGCACGATCGTCGGCGGACGGCAAGCGCTCCTTGTTCTTCAAGTCACCCTCACCCTCCCACGCGCTGACGCGCGCGGGCCCCTCCCTCTCCCCTCGAGGGAGAGGGAATGAGTGCCCGCCAGTTTGTTCCCTCGCCCTTGAGGGGAGAGGGAGGGGCCCGCGCGACCGAAGGGAGCGTGGGAGGGTGAGGGTGACAAGACAAAGAGTGCCTAATCCACCGCGGCGACGTGGTAGGCCTTGCAGACGATGCGCCAGCGTCCGTCTAGGCGCAGGAAAGTCAGCAGGTCGACGAAGTGCCGCGGCGGCACGCTGAGCTCGACCTTGGCAATCGCCGAGTCCGGCCCGGAGAAGTCGATCGCGACGATGCGGTCGGTGCGCGTCTGGCCCTGGCTGGCCGGCGAGGGGCGGCCGGCGACGCGCTCCAGGTACTGCGCCAGGCTCAACTCCTCCAGGTCGCCGCCGGCCGAACTGTAGAGGTTGGCGGTCGGCGCGAAGACGCCGCGCAGCTTCTCGACGTCGCCCTCGTGGATGCCGTCGAAGTAGTCCTGCAGCGCCGCGGTAACGCCGGCGAAATCGGCATGCTTGCGCTTGCTCATCGCGTCCCTATCTCCCCTTCCACACCGGCTTGCGCTTCTCGGCGAAGGCGCGGGCGCCTTCCTTCATGTCCTCGCTGTCGTAGAGCGTCGCCACCGTCTTCAGCTTGCGGGAATTGACCAGGTCGAAGGCCTGCTGCACCGGCAGCGTTTCGGTCCGCCGGGCCACCTCCTTGACCGCGGCGAAGACCAGCGGCGGGCCCTCGGCCAGGAGATCGGCCAGCGCGCGCGCGCGGGCCATCAGTCCTTCTGCCGGCAGGATCTCGTTGACCAGCCCCCACTGCCTGGCCTCGGCCGCCTCCATCCAGCGCCCGGTGAACAGCAGCTCCATGGCGACGTGATAGGGCATGCGCCGCGGCAGCTTGATGGTCGCGGCGTCGGCCAGCGTGCCGGCGTTGATCTCCGGCAGGGCGAAGCGGGCCTGCTCCGACGCCAGGATCAGGTCGGCCGAGAGCGCCAGCTCGAAGCCGCCGCCCACCGCCATGCCGTTGACCGCGGCGATCACCGGCTTGTCGAGGCCCGGCAGCTCCTGCAGCCCACCGAAGCCGCCGACGCCGAAATCGAAGTCGGGCGCCTCGCCCTCGGCTACGGACTTGAGGTCCCAGCCGGCCGAGAAGAAGCGCTCGCCGCCGCCGGTGACGATGGCGACGCGCAAGTTCGGGTCGTCGCGGAAACCGGCGAAGACCTCGCCCATCCGGCGGCTGGTCGGCGCGTCGATCGCGTTCGCCTTGGGCCGGTCGAGCGTGACCTCGAGCACCGCCCCGCGCCGGACCGTCCTGACCTCTGAGTCCATGGCTCCTGTTCCCTTCCCCTATCCTATCCGCTCCCCGGGCCGGCATCGCTTAGCACAGCTGGGTCGGTTCGGGCAGGCCATGAAGCGCCGTTCAATGAACTTCCCTTGCCAACGCAAGCTGAGTTTCCTGTTGTCCGCTTTGTTGACGCCCCCCTCCCTGGCCCTCCCCCTCAAGGGGGGAGGGAAAACTCAAGG
>JBHJOF010000049.1:0-13896 GCA_050330055.1 Kiloniellales bacterium | reverse complement strand
GCCAAGCGGCAGGAAATATCCTTTCGCGAAGGTTAAACTTTTGGGAGCAGTCGGCCTAGAGCGGCTTCTGGCACCAGAACTGGTACATGCCAGCAAATGTGAATGGATTGGCATCTTCGAAGCGTTCCAAGCAGTCGAAACTGGTCATGTGGGGATCTTGTGGAAACTGCGCGGCGTAGCTACGCAGTACCTTCTCACTGCTATGGAGCACGCCGATAAGCTGGAGAGATTGACGCTCCAGGAAAGTCCGGAGCTTTGGGAATGTGTAGCGGTGCTCCTGCACATGAAACATGAGGTCACGACAGCTATCCAGGTCGTAGAAATCGTCGAAGCTTGTCAGATTTTGGCCCTTCAGCTCCTGTCCGACGAGGATGGCCCGGCGAAAGGCGCGAATGTCGTCCGCTGAAGGGGTCAAGCCGAGCGCTGCTATCCTTTCGCGGGCCGCTACGACCCACTGGCGGGCGCGCTCACTGTAAAGTCCCAGTTTCATTACACCGCCCGGCCGTAGCAGTCCTGCCAGAACCGCCAGGCCTGCGTCAGGATCGCGCATGTGATGCAGCACGCCTGCGCACTCAATCACCGGCACCTGCCGGCCCAAAGCCGAGAGACGGAGTATGTCGCCCTGATAGAACTCGATGTTCTTGACACTCAACTCATGTGCCATGCGTGTTGCATATGCAAGGCTGGTGCGGCTCAGGTCTATGGCGGTTACCCGGGCACTGCTGTACTGACGGGCCGTTGAGATGGGATGCTGACCCGTGCCACAACCGGCCACCAGGATCTCAATGGGTTCGATTAGAAAGTCTGGTACATCAAAATGCGGAAAGCTTTGCCGAAGATTGAGACCGAGGTTGCAGGGACTTTGGTTCGGTAGCGATATCCAGCGAGGATAGGGATTTTCTTCGTACTGTGATTGGACGGCACGCGAAACTTCGTCTTCGATCGCTACGATCGAGGAGATCCGCGGTTTGAGGCGCGCCTCCTCTAGCCGGTTCAGCAGCGCTAGCTTGATCAGAGGCCGCGTCTCTTCGGACCAGGCTTCCAGTGCGAGCTGCTCCAACTCACCGCTTTGAGCCAGGCTGCTGAGCGGCCGGTACATGGCGTAGAGCACCAGCTCGGTCTCGAGCGCAGCGTCGGGCTGGATGCTCTCCGCCAGGCCTTGGGTGATGGCCGATACAAGCCGCTCGACTTCCTCCACCTCACTTGGCTCGGTCATGAAGGCATAGCTGTTGTGGTGGCACTGGATAGCCAGGGCCACTAAGAAACTCATGGCCGCCGGAGAGAATTGTGGCTGTTTGCAAGCTGAGAGCAGCAAGCTACGGCGCAAGGCGGTGAGGAACAGCTCGAGCCCGGCGTCGCCATTGACGCTTTTGCGCAGGAGGCTGATGAGCAATCGATCGCCGAGAACGCCGTCCAGGACCTGTCTCTGGCAAGGCCCGCCGGTGTCGACGTTCTTCTCGGTCAGCCGAACCTGTTGCCTATACTTCAGCCTGATCTGCAGTGCTGCATAAGGAGCTAGGCGCCGGAGCGGCAGAAAAGGCGAGTCGAAACAAATGAGCAGGGCCTGCTCCAGCTCCGGTATGTAGCGATCGAGGGCTTCGGCCTGCAGTGTTTGTTGCAATGCATGCTGCAATGTGGCCGACCCAGGCAGCAATGGTATCGCCGCGACCAGATATTCCAGCGCCTCGCTCCAGCGCTCGGCCTTTGCCAGCAGCTCGCAGAGGCACTGCAGGAGTTCAAGATTCTCTGGGTTAGCGTGGTGTGCGCGACGGCAGAGTTCGATTTGCTCCGAAAGACCGCCTGCCCCTTGACTGGACCCGAACAGCATGCTCAGCACGTTGGCATCATTGGCGTAGGCCGGCATGGCCTTCTGCAGATGTGTGCGTGCTGCCTTCAGGTCCTTTCGCTGATAGTAGAGACCACCCAAGTTGCGGTGAGCATCGGCGTAGTCGGGCCGCAATGCGATGGCCTGCTCGTACTTTGCGACGGCTTCGTCGATCCGCCCCAGGCGAACCAGGGCGACGCCCAGATTGTTCCAAACATCCGCAACTTGCGGGGCGATCTCAGCTGCCCTTCGCAGCAAGGCGATACCTTCGTCGCTGCGACCGCTGTGGTCCAGCAGTGTGCCCAGCAGATTCAAGGCGTTGAAATTGCTTGGCTCGGCTGTCATGACTTGCCGATAGAGTGTCTCGGCCTGCGCATGGGCGCCTTGGCGATGGTGGACCACCGCCTGCTGCAGCAGGGCGTTCGAGGCCGACGGCCCGGCATTCGCTACTGGCGCCTGCAGGCCGCCCCTCTTTCGTCCCCCCGCCTTGGCCTGCTTCTCGGCCCGGCGCCGTTGCTTGCGGTTCAGGGAGGGGCTCGGGCTGCGCAGGGCCTGGGTCATTTCGGCATTACCTTCCGCTGGCGCGGTCGCGCGCACCTTCGCCACAAGACCAGATTGTGGTTAACGGCCGGTAACGATGCGGCCTAAAGCGGCATCTGGATCGGATAGCTGGCGTTCGCCATCACGACCTGGCGGGCGATCATTCGCTTGCGGTCGAGCACGATCGGGGCGCGCAGGTTGGCGGTCATGTTGGTCGAGCCGTTGGCCACGCGGATGGTCACGATCAGCAGGAACTGGGCCGCATCCATCGGAATGCCAACGGAGAGCGCGGCGTCCTCGATGTCGGCCCGGGTAACGCGGCCGTCGTTCGGGTCGAGCGTCGTGACGATGAAGCCCAGCTCGTGATTATCAAGCGATTGCAACAGCTTGAAGCGGCTCGACGCGGGTTTCGGCAGCGCGGCCAGCCCGAAACGCCGGAAGTCGCCGAAGCCAAGCGGGCCAACCGGCATGAAAAGGCTGTTCTCGGGACCGAACTCCAGCGGCCCGAAGCGGGTTTCGATGATCACCGGCTTCTCGTCGGCCGGCACGGCAGTCTGACCAAGCATGTGCCGCTCCTTCGCGGTCGCTGCGGTACGTAGTTCTGCAAACAAGGTCTGGTCCTAGACCGCGGCCAGGAAATCATGCCGCGAAATGGTTAAATGAACTGCAACAGGCTCAAAGTTGTGAGGCGTGACAGGGTCGAAAAGGACGCCTCGATCTGCGTCGTGTTCTGCACTAGCAGGGACATGGCCTTGACGACGTCGGTGTCCTCGATCTCGCTCATGATCCGCTCGGCCAGCAGCGTCATGTCCGCGTGGGCGCTCTTGAGGGTCTCCAGCGACTTGCGGGCGGTGCCGATCTGCGAGCGGATGTTGGGGATCTCTTCGATCGCCTGGACCGACAGCTTGAGGGCGTCGCCCAGGTCGTCCAGGTTGATGTTGCCCGGCTCGGCCGCCTGCATGGTGATGTAGAGGGCGCGGATCAGCTTCTCGAAGCCGGCGTCCGCCGCCGTCACGCCATAGCTGACGGTGACCTCCTGGTCGGCGCGCAGGGTGAGCTTGGTGGCGTTGCCCTGGTAGTAGGAGGGATTGGCCGGGTCGTAGCCGGGCTCGCCCGGCACCGCGCCCAGCGGGCTCGTGGCGCCGGCGGTCGCGGCGATATTGACCAGGGCGTCGCCCAGATTGATCTCGGTACCGGGGTCGTTCGTTGTCGCGTCGTCCAGCGTCGTGGTGATGTCTATCGACAGGGTGATCGAGCCGCCGGTCAGGGCATTGGTCAGGGTCACGGTCTGCACGCCGGTGGCGGTCTCGAAGTCGAGGCCGCTGGCGACGAAGTTGCCGTCGGCCGAGGGCAGGGTGAGCGTGATGTCGGAGGCATCCGCCGTCCCGCTGGAGACGTCGACGACGTTGCTGGTGATCTTGCTGATGTCGCCCTGGCTGGAGACCAGCGAGATGGCGCCGAAGGCGCCGCCGCCGCCGCCGACCGTGCCGCTGATCGGCTGGTTGGCGATCGGCGTCAGCATGGCGAACTGCTGGTCGAGCGTGACCACGACCTCGGTGCCGCCCATGTTGAAAGTGTAGTCGGCGGTCTCGCCGGCCAGCGGCGGGGCCGTCACGGTGACGCTGTCGGTGGTGCCGTTGGCCAGGTTGCGCAGGCTGAGCGTGCCGGCGCCGTCGTAGGTGATCTGGTAGGCGTCGCCGAAGCTGCCAGAGGGCACCCTGAGGGAGACGATGCCCGGCATCGAGGTGAAGCCGGTGCCCGCAGTCGTGGCGGCGCCCGAGAACTCGACGGCGTCGACCAGCGGCGTGCTCGGATTGAGCAGCGCGTCGAGATCGATCGGTGCCGTATCGGTGCGGCTGCCGGAAAAGAGGTAGCGGCCGTCCAGCTTGCTGTTCAGCAGGCCGGCTGCCTGCTCCAGCATGTTGCGTGCCTGTTCGCGCAGCTCCAGGTAGTTGGCGTTGTTGCCCGAGGTCGCATTGATCAGCAGGGTGCGCAGCGCCGAGGCCAGGTCGAAGACCGCCGCGGTGGAGTTCTCCATCGTCTCGAGCCGGCGATCGGCCTGGTTGATGTTGGCGGTGAAGCGCTGCGCCTGGGCGCGGATCGTCTCGACATCGATGAGCTGATGCGTTTCGCTGGCGATGCCTTTGTACTGCTGCGCCTTCTTGCCGCTGCTGACCTGTATGTTGAGCTCCTGATAGCGGCTCTGCGCCGCCATCGTCTGCGACAGGGTGAGCTGATGGAGCGCGAAGGTGGCGACGCGTGTCATGCTCCCGATCTCCCTAGACCATCGCCTGCAGCACCTGGAACAGCTCCTGCACGGTGCTGATGAGGCGGGCGGAGGCGCTGTAGGCCTGCTGGATCACGATCATGTTGGCCAGCTCCTCGTCGACGTTGACGCCGCTCAGCGAGTCGGAGCGGAACTTCAGCTCGCCGTAGAGCGACTGCTGGATCGCCACGTTGCTCTCGCTGCGCGCCGCCGCCGTGGCGTTGGCATAGACGATCTCGGCGCCATAGCCGGCCAGGGTGGTTTGGGTGCCGGGCAGGCCGCCGGCTGCGCCGAAGCTCAGGCGCTCATCGAACTTGGCCGCCATCGCTTGCACGATGCTGTTGTCGCCCGCGGTCACCACGGCTTGGCCGCCGGTCAGCGGGAAGGTCATGGCGGCCGAGGCGCGCGACAACAGCGCCGGGTTGTCGGCTAGGTCCTGGCGCACATTCAGGGCCCGGGTCAGACCGGTGTAGTCGCTGTCGCCGGCGTTGAAGCCGGTCGAGGTGAAGAAGTCATTCAGGCCGAAGAAATGCGAGAAGCCCGGCGCGCTGCCGTTGTGCAGCTGGACCGTCTGTGCCGTGCCGCCGGCGGCCGTGAAGGCCGTCACCGCACTGTCGCCCTCGTCGAGCACCAGGCGGAGCGAGGGGCTCAGGGTCGAGATCTGCAGCTGCAGCTGTCCACCGTTCGAAACGAGCTGCGCCTGGATCACCTGCGGCGGCGAGGCGGCCGCCTGGGCGTTGATCGCGTCCACCACGTCCTGGATCGTCACCGGCGCGGCCAGCGCGCCCAGGTCGACTTCGAAGGGAACCGCGGCCGCGAGATTGTCCGGCGTGGTGCCGTCGGCCTTGACCACCGCGAAGCGCAGCGTGCCGGAGACGGCGATTTCGTCGTTCGCCGAATCGAACAGCCGGCTGCCGGTCAGCTCGCTCGCCGGGGGAAAGCCGACGCCCTTGTTGTGCAGGGCGTTCAGCTCGTCGCGCAGCGCCGCCGCCAGCTCGTCGATCTGGGCCTGGAGGCCCGGCAGCGCCGTGTCGCGCATACTGATCAGGCCGGCCAGCTCGCCGCCGGTGACGGTAGTGGTGATGTCGCGGTTGTTCAGGCTGATGCCGTCGATGTCCGCCGGATAGCTGACGCCGGCCGCCATGATCAACGACGAGCTGTGGCTCAGGAAGTTGGGGAAGGTGTCAAGCAGGGTCCCCTGATCGGTGAAGATCACCACCTCGCCGTTGCTGCGCTCGAAGGTCCGGATCGAGATGTAGCTTGACAGCTTGTCGAGCGCCACGTCGCGCTGGTCCTGGAGCGCCGCGGTCGACTCGCCCCGGGCGGCGAGCTTTTTGATCTGATCGTTCAGGTCGGCGATCGTCTGCAGCTCGCTGTTGATCGAGTCGACGGTCGAGGCGATCTGACGCTCGGCGTCGGTGCGCAGCTTCTGCAGCTTCGACGACATGTTGTCGAGCTGCTGCACCAGGGCGAGCGCGGCGCTGATCACTTCGCTGCGCTCGGTGGTGCCCTCGGGCGAGGCGGCAAGGCTTTCCAGGGCGTTGGCCAGGTCGGTTAGGGTGGCGCTGATCGAGCTGTTGTCGCCCGGATTGCCGAACAGGTCCTGCATCTGGTTGTAGAAGGGCGCAGCCGCGTTCCCCGCGCCCATGGCCGCGAGCGATTGCCGGATCTCGCGGATCAGGGCCTCGTCCACCGTTCGCTTGATGCTGCCGAGCTCGACGCCGACGCCGATGCCGTCCAGCACCCGGCCCATGGTCTCTGCCGTCTTGCGGGTGAAGCCGGGGGTCGAAGCATTGGTGACGTTGTTCGAGACGACCTGCAGCGCGGCCTGCTGGGTCTGCAGGCCGGTCAGCGCCGTGCTGAGCGTGAGGGACAGCGACATTGCGGAAATCGCTCCTGAGCCGACCGCCTAGAGCCTCTGGTCGAGGGCGACCGCGAGCGGCTGGCTGCCGCGCGCCGCGGCGCTGCGCCCGTTACCGCTGCCGGCGGAGTAGGGCTGGCCTTCCTTGCGCTTCTCCTCGATAGCCTCGACGATCGCCCGGAACAAGCGGTCGTTCGCCTCCTTGACGGCAAAGAGGGCGCGGGCGTTCTCGGTCAGGGTGGTCTGGAACGTGCTGGTGAGCTGCAGGATCTGCTGGCGCATGTCCGCCGGCAGGTTGCGCAGGCCTTCGGGGTCGCCGCGCAGCTTGGCGAGCATCGATTCATAGGCGGCCGTGAGCACGATCTTGTCGTGCTGCAGGCCCTGCATGGCGGACGGGTCCATCTGCTGCAGCATGTGGATTTCCTGACGCAACACCTCGATCAGGCGGTTCAGGACCTTGAGCAGGTCCGCTGCCTGCGCCGTAGAGTCGGTCATGAGTGCATCTCCTGGACTTTCATGATTTCACGCTGAACGGCATCGGCGATGCCGACGCCGCCGGACCGCGCCATGGTGCGGCCAAGCTCCTGCACCAGCAGCGAGCGGTAGATACGCTCGCCCGAGCCGCCGCCGAACAGGCCGTCGCTCTCGAGGTCCTCGAAGACCGGCGTCAGCATCTCGCTCAGGAACACGGCCTCGAACTCCATGGCCGCCTCGCGCGCGGCGCGGCTGTCGCCGGAGCGGGCCGCAAGCTGCATTGTGCCGGCGCTGGCGGCGAGCTTGACCTTGGTCGGCGGGCCGCTGATCAGGAGGTCGGGTTGCGCCAGATCGGGGACCATCACATCACCTCGATTTGAGCCTGCAGGGCACCGGACGCCTTGACCGCTTGCAGGATTGTGATCATGTCGCGCGGGCCGATGCCGAGCGCGTTCAGGCCGTTGACCAGCTCCTGCAGGCTGACCCCGGCCGGCAGCACCGCGAGCCTGCGGTCGACGTCCTCGGAGACCTCGATGTCGGTGCGGTCGACCACGACGGTGTCCCCGGTCGCCGAGAAGGGCGAGGGTTGGCTGACCTGCGGCGTCTCGGTGATGCGGATCGTCAGATTGCCCTGGGCGATGGCGACGGTGCTGATCCGCACGTTTTCGCCCATCACGATGACGCCGGAGCTCTCGTCGATCACCACGCGGGCGATCTGGTCGGCCTGGACTCGGAGCTGCTCTACATCGGTCAGGAGGGCAACAGCGTTGCCCTGGTACCTCGGCGGCACGGTCAGCATGACGGTGCCGGGATCCAGCGGCTGGGCACTGGGCGTGCCGACGAAGCCGTTGATCGCATTGGCCACGCGCCGAGCGGTGGTGAGGTCCGGGTTGCGCAGCGAGATCTTGATCGATTGCAGGGCCGCCATCTCGAAGCCGATCTCGCGCTCGATGATCGCCCCGTTGGCGATGCGCCCCGCGGTGGGCACGCCCTTGGTGACGGATTGCGCGTTGCCCCGGGCGGCGAAGCCGCCGATCGCCACCGAGCCCTGCGCTACGGCATAGATCTCGCCGTCGGCGCCCAGCATCGGGGTGACCAGCAAGGTGCCGCCGAGCAGGCTCTCGGCATCGCCCAGGGCGGAGATCGACACGTCGATTCGGGAGCCCTGGCGCGCGAAGGGCGGCAGGTTGGCCGTGACCATCACGGCGGCCACGTTGTCGGTGTCCAGGTTGGCATCGCGCGCGTTGACGCCGAGACGCTGCAGCATGCCGATCAGGCTTTCCCGCGTGAAGGGCGAGCTGTTCAGGTTATCGCCGGTGCCGTCCAGGCCGACCACCAGGCCATAGCCGATCAGCAGATTCTCGCGGATGCCTTCGAAGTCGGCGATATCCTTGATGCGCGACTGGGCGGCGGCCGGCGCGGCCAGGCAGAGCGGCAAGAACAGCAACGCCGCGGCGGCGGCCAGACGCCGCCATCCCGCTCGGCTGAACGCTGCAAAACTATTTGATATCAGCGTCATATGAGCCTTTATTATCGCAGTGCTGTAACAACTTGGACGGGCTTGGGAGCGCGCCCCGGCCAAGGGACTGCGAGAATCATGCCAGAGGCGTGGCGCGGGAAATGCGCGGGGCCGGTGGGCCCGGCGGGGCAGGGACACCCCCAGGCGCCGCCTTGGGACGGCAATCTTGGTCCCCCCGGGGGCCGGGCAGAGGGCAAATTCTGCCTGGCGAAGCTTACACTTAACCGCTTCTTAACGGCGTCCGCGCAATCTCCCCGCGTGATCGCGATATGGCCTCGATGAAGATCGATCCCCTTACAGGCGTGCGCTCCAGCTCGCCCCGGCGCGGGCAGTCCTCCCGCTCCGTCGGCGGCTCGCGCTTTGCCGACGAGCTGGCGCAAGAGCCAGCCGCGGCATCTTCGGTCAGCGCCCAGGCGCCGCTCGGCGCCATCGACAGCCTGCTGGCCCTGCAGGAAGTGCCCGATGCCATAGCGCAGCGGCGCGGGGCCCGGCTCCGCGGCGAAAGCCTGCTCGATCAGCTCGATGAACTGCGGCTGGGCCTGCTGACCGGCCGGCTGCCGCGCGCCACGGTGGAGCGGCTGGCGGCCCTCGTTGCCCGCCAGCGGTCCGGCGTCGACGATCCTCGCCTGGCGGAAATCCTGGCCGAGATCGAACTGCGCGCCGCCGTCGAGCTGGCCAAGTACGAGGTCCGCGGCCGCGCGGCAAGTCGCTGAACAGTAATAATTTTCCGCCAGAGCGCCGGGTTGCACCAGGGTGCAATCTGGGACTTGTCGGCAAAACCGAAATTCATATACTCCGCGGCGCTGATGTCTCGCCACCAAGACAGAGGATGACCTTGAAATTGCCGCCGGACTACCGACCGTCCGACGAGGAGCCCTTCATGAGCCCTCGGATGCAGGAGTACTTCCGTCAGAAGCTGCTGCGCTGGAAGGACGAGCTGCTCAAGGAATCGACCGAAACCCTGCAGAGTCTGCAGGAAAGCAGTCTGTCCGAGCCGGACCTGGCGGACCGGGCGTCGCTCGAGACCGAGCGCTCGCTCGAGCTGCGTACGCGGGACCGGGAGCGCAAGCTGATCGCCAAGATCGACTCGGCGCTGCGGCGCATCGAGGACGGCTCCTACGGCTACTGTGAGGAGACCATGGAGCCGATCGGCTTGCGCCGCCTCGAGGCCCGGCCGATCGCTACCCTCTCTCTCGAGGCCCAGGAGCGCCACGAGCGGATGGAACGGACCCACCGCGACGATTAGTACGAACATCGACGGGATCTCGCAATGCGAGCGGGCCGGGCCCTGCAAGGGGCACCGGCCCGTTGTTTTCACGGCTAGCCAGGCCAGGTCGGATCAGAACGGCCAGATGATGTCGAAGACCTGCTGGCCGTAGCGCGGCTGCTGCACGTCGGAGAGGGTGCCGCGGCCGCCGTAGGCGATGCGCGCCTCTGCGATCTGATCGAACTCGATGGTGTTGACCGAGGTAATGTCCTCGGGCCGGATGATGCCGGCGACCTGGAGCTCGCGCATCTCGAAGTTGACCCGCATCTCCTGACGGCCGGCGACGACCAGGTTGCCGTTCGGCAGCACCTGGGTGACCACCGCGGCAACCCGCAGATTGATCGCCTCGCCGCGGTTCACGCTGCCCTGGCCGGTCGAGTTCGAGCTGCTGTTCGCGTTGACCAGGTTGAGGTTGTCGATCGACCCCGGAAAGAAGGCGTCGAGCGCGTCCTCGTAGCCGAGGAAGGCATTCAGCGAGGCATCCTCTGCGGCACCGCGGCTGCGCGCGGTGCTGTTGTTGATTCGTGCGTTGTCGTCGATCTGGATGACCACGGTCACCAGATCGCCGACCTCGGAGGCGCGCTGGTCCTTGAAGAAGTGGCGCGAACCGGGCCGCCACAGCGAGTTCGGCTGGTGCGAGACTTGGACCGGCGCCGGCATCGGCATCTCGAGCGGCCGGTTGCCGGTGATCGTGGCGGGATTCTGGATCGTGCTCATGGCCGGCGCCTCACCGACCTCGGAGAGGCGGGTCAGGGCGTTGCAGCCGGCCAGCGTCAGGGCCAGGCTGGCGACCGCGGCGAACCGGAGCATCCAGGCGCCTCGGCCTCGGGCGCCGTGGGCGCGCCCGGCGCCGGGCGTCGCGGGGGTTGAGATGACAGCGGCCATGCGGGCCTCCCTCAGTCGGTGACCAGGTCGCCGGCCGCCGGCACCTCGACGGTGCCGGAGTCGACTACTACGGCGTTGATGACGGTGTTCGACTTGGTGTTCATCACCCGGATCGCGGCGCCGGCGGCGCCGTTCTCCAGTGCCCGTCCCTGGGCGGTCAGGATCATGCGCGCGGTCTCAAGCCGGATCACCACCAGGCTGTTCTTCTGCACCGTGATCGGCTCGCGCAGGTCGGCGCTGCGCACCGGCTGGTCGAGCGCGATCGGGCGGCGCGGGCTCTTGCCGACCAGCCCGGAGGCGTCGGCGATCACGTTGCGGGTCATGCGGTCGGCGCGCACGCTGACCCAGCCGATATCCTGGGCGCGGATCACCTCGCCGGGCGCCACCTGGCGCTGCAGCACCGGCAGCGAGGTCATGAGCACGGCCCGGCCGGTCACAATTGCCTGGGCCTGCGTGGCACCCTGGGCCGGGGCCACGACGCGGGCGGTGAAGCGCCCGTTGGTGGAGTCGTAGGCGAGGCCGGAGATCTGCAGGCTGGGTTCGACCTCGGCCGGCAGCACGAGCTGCAGGGCCGGATTGTCTAGCTGCAGGTCAGCCTCGCCCTGCAGGCCGCGCGCGGCCAGGCCCTCGCGCAGCACGTCCTCGATGCGACTGGCGTCGATGGTGTGGCTGGCCCGCTCCAGCGTCACCCGCTCGAAGCCGGAGGCCGGCCGCCAGTCGACGCCGTGCCCGCGGGCGAGGGCTGCCAGCCAGCGGCTGCTCAGCTCGACCCGCTCGCCCGGTGCCGGCGCCCGCGCCACCGCGGTCTCGGCCTTGGAGCCGAGGCCGTCGAAGAGGTCGCCGAGCCGCACCAGGTCGCCTTCGACCAGCGCGAAGCTCTTGAGCGCGACCGCCTCGGCGAGGGCCGGCCTTTCGGCCGTGGCGGCGAGCAGCAGTAGGGCGGCGAGGAGGAGAACACGCATAGCGGACGGACTCTTCTAATCTTAGCGGAGCTGGGTGACGGCCGACATCATCTCGTCAGAGGCCTGGATCACGCGCGAGTTCATCTCGTAGGCGCGCTGCGCCGTGATCAGGGTGGTGATCTCCGCCACCACGTCGACGTTCGAGGTCTCCAGCGCGCCCTGCTCGATGGTGCCGAAGCCGGCCGAGCCGGGGATCGCGGTGGCCGAGGCGCCAGACGCCGCGGTCTCCAGGAAAAGGTTCTGCCCGATGGCGGCGAGGCCGGCCGGGTTGGGGAAGGTCGCCAGCTCGATCCGGCCGACCACCTGGTCGGCTACCTGGCGGTCGATGTTGACCGAGACCTCGCCGCTGGCGTTGACGGTGATGCTGATGGCGTCGCTCGGGATGGTGATGCCGGGCTGCACGATATAGCCGTCGGCCGTGACCACGTCGCCCTCGGCGCTGATCTGGAAGGTGCCGGCGCGGGTGTAGGCGGTCTCGCCGGACGGCAGCTCGACCATGAAGTAGCCCTGGCCGTTGATCGCCAGGTCGAGCGGGTTGTCGGTGATCGAAAGCGCGCCCTGCTGGGTGATGCGGTAAACCGCGGCCGGCTTCACGCCGACGCCGAGCTGGATGCCGGAGGGCACGATGGTGCCGGCGTCCGACGAACTGGAACCGACCCGGCGCAGGTTCTGGTACAGCAGGTCCTGGAACTCGGCCCGCTGGCGCTTGTAGCCAGTGGTGTTCATGTTCGCGATGTTGTTCGAGATCACGTCCACGTTAAGCTGCTGGGCCAGCATGCCCGTCGCGGCGATGTTCAACGATCTCATGGGCTAAATCCTTGTCGTAGTGAGGTCCGCCGACTGCTAGACGGAGACCAGGTTCTCTATGGCGCGGCGCTGGCGCTCGTGCTCGCCTTCGGCCAGCTTGGCGGCGCTCTGGTAGTTGCGGACCGTCTCCATCAGCTTGGTGACCTCGACGATGCCCTTGACGTTCGAGCCCTCGATCATGCCCTGCTGGATGTTGGGCTCGGCCACCACTTCGGGGTTTAGGTCCCCGGCCTCGTAGAGGCCGCCCTCGGTTCGGGTCAGGTACTGCTCGTCCTCGAAGGCGACCAGCTCAATGCGGGCTAGCTGGTCGCTATCGGTGGAAACGGTGCCGTCGCTCGCAATGGTGATCGGGCCGCTGTCCGGCGCAATCACGATCGGCGTGCCGCCCGCCGCCAGCAGGGGATAGCCCTCCGGAGTAACGATCTGGCCATCCTGGTCCAGCATGAAGGTGCCGCGCCGGGTGTAGCGCTCGCCGCCCGGGGTCTCGACGGTGAAGTAGCCGTCACCGCGGATTGCCAGGTCGAGCGGGTTGCCCGATTGCGTGATCGGCCCCTGCTCGAGGTTGCGGACCAGGGCCAGGTCCTGCACGAAGCTCAGCAGCTTGCCGTCGTCCGCCTTGGTCAGGTGCTCCACGAACAGCATGCTCTCGCCCTTGAACGCGCTGGTGTTCATGTTGGCGAGGTTGTTCGCGATCACGTCCATCTGCTGGCGCAGCACCATCTGGCGTGACAGGGCGATATATCCTGCGTTCTCCATCGTCCTTCGGCTCTCTTGACCCTGGTCGGCCGCCAGTCCCAACGGGTCGTGCCGGTTCCGGGGCGGGCGGCTCGCCGGCCTGGCTTGCACGCGGCGTGCCAAGCGGAGGGAGCCTTGGCTGTCGGACGCTCTGCGCGGGCCGCTCCGGCGACCGGCCGCCGGCTTGGCCCTCTTTGCGGCAGGGCTTGCCCGGCAGTTCTTGCCGCAGCGCCGCAAAAACAAGCAATTCAACGAGTTCTTAACCAAGGGAGCGGTAAGTATTGGGTGCTCCCCGGGGGCAGTATTAGCACGAAGGTTTGAAGGGTTAGGCCTGCATGTCCGAGCAGACTTTGGACGAGGACGTCGGTGACGAAGTCGAGGTCGAGGCCAAGCCGCGCGCCAAGGGCATGGCCGGCAAGAAGCTGGTCCTCTTCGTGGCGGCGCCGCTGCTGGTGCTGATCATCGGCGTTGCGGGCGCCTACTTCGCCGGCCTGTTCGATTCCCTGCTGGGCGCGGAAGGCCACGCGGGCTCCGAGGCGCACGGCGAGGGTCCGGCGATGCCGACGACCTTCTACGCGCTGCCCGAAATGCTGGTGAACCTCAATACCACGGGCCGCAACTCCTCGTTCCTGAAGATATCGGTCAGCCTGGAGATCGCCAGCGAGGCCGACCGCGCCAAGCTCGACAGAGCCCTGCCGCGCATCATCGACAACTTCCAGGTCTACTTGCGCGAGCTGCGGATCGAGGACCTGAGC
>JBHJOF010000048.1:0-3211 GCA_050330055.1 Kiloniellales bacterium | reverse complement strand
CTGCTGCTCGACGAGCCGACTGCCGGCACCGGGCGCGAGGAAACCCAGCGCATCGTCGAGCTGCTGACGGGTCTGCGCCGCGGACCCGGCATCCTTTTGATCGAGCACGACATGGATGCGGTCTTCGCCCTGGCCGACCGCATCACGGTGCTGGTCTACGGCCGGGTGATCGCCAGCGGCCGTCCGGAGGCGATCCGCGCAGATCCCGAGGTGCGCCGCGCCTATCTCGGCGAGGCGGAGGCCTCCTGATGCTGCGGATCGAGGGCCTGGAGACCTTCTACGGCGACAGCCAGATCCTGTTCGGCATGACGCTGCAGGTCGGCGCCGGCGAGGTCGCCACCCTGCTCGGCCGCAACGGAATGGGCAAGACCACCACGGTGCGGTCCATCATGGGGCTGACCCCGCCGCGCCGCGGCCGGGTCGTCTTCGAGGGCACCGACATGACCGGGCAGCCGCCTTTCCGCCTGGCCCAGGCCGGCATCGGCCTGGTGCCCGAGGGCCGCCAAGTCTTCCCCAACCTGACTTTGCGCGAAAACCTGATCGCCACCGCCCGGCCGCCGCTCGGCCGGGACCAGCCTGCGTGGAGCCTGGAGCGAATCTTTGCGCTCTTCCCGACGCTGCGCGAGCGCCAAAGCAGCTTCGGCAACCAGCTCTCGGGCGGCGAGCAGCAGATGCTGGCGATCGGCCGCGCCCTCATGACCAATCCCAAGCTGCTGATCCTCGACGAGGCGACCGAGGGCCTGGCGCCACTGGTGCGGGCCGAGATCTGGCGGGTGCTGGCCGAGCTGAAGCGCCAGGGCCTGGCGATCCTGGTGATCGACAAGCACGTCGAGGCGCTCGGCCGCATCGCCGATGGCCATACCGTCATCGAGAAGGGTCAGGCGGTGTGGCGCGGCAGCTCAGCGGCGCTGGCTGCCGACCCGACGATCCGGGAGCGCTATCTGGGGGTCTGAGCCGACCCGCCCGGGTTATACGCCATCTCGAAGATCGAGACTCATGGCCCATCCTTCGAGACGCGTACTTCGAACGCTCCTCAGAATGAGGAAAGTTGTTTTATATCAGCAGCTCCCACCTCATGCTGAGGAGCCGCGCAGCGGCGTCTCGCGGGCGAAGCAGGCGGCCTTGGCCGCCAAGCATGGGGGGCCAGGTCAATAATTTCGGGATTTGGTATTACTCGGCGGCCTTTTCCTCGGCGGCCTTGTCTTCGGCGGCCTTGGTCCCGCCGGCCGCGCCAGAGCCCTCGGCGGCCGGCGGCATGACGTCGACCTTGAGGCCCATGAGATAAACCTCGACCAGCTTGACCATGATGAGGTCTTCGAGCTGCTTGGCGGTGAGCCCGGCCGCTTGCAGGGATACGCCCTCCGGCAACTCCAGCTCGCCGTCGAGTCCGACCTGGAACTCCCGCACCTCGATCTGGTCGCGGCCGATGCGCAGGCGCACCGTGTCGCCCGGCAGAATGAGGCGCTTGTCCGGCGCGGCCTCTTCGCTCGCCTCCTGCCCTTCCTGGCCCGGCACCGCTGCCACCTCGACCCTGGCCGAGAGCGGCTTCGCCTGACCCGCCCCGGCGTCCTTGATGGCCTCCTGTTCCGCTCCCTGGCCATCGGGCCCGGCAGCCGGCGACAGCGCCTGCTCGAGCTGGGCCGTGTCACCGGGCGGATCGTTGGCGTCATCTGCCATCCACTGCACCTGAGAGGCTTCCGCCTTGGCCAGGAGCTCGAACAGCGCCGGCGTGATCTTGCCTTGCGGCTCGGCACCGGCGTCGGCCTCAAAGCGCTTGATCGCCATGCGAGTATGCCGCCCGAGCTTGCCGTCCACCGGGCCGGGGTCATAGCCGAGCGCGGCGACGCGGCGCTGCGCCTGGGTGACGCGATGGGTCTCGAGCGCCGGCGTGAGTGCCGCGAGCAGCGCCTCGGTGACGCGGCCGTCAGCGGTCAGGTCGGCGCTCTCCTGGAAGGCGCGCACCGCCGCCTGGGTCCGCGGTCCCTCGACGCCGTCGACCGGCCCTGGCTCGTAGCCGAGCTCGGCCAGGGCGCCCTGGGCCTCTTTCACCTCTGCCGCAGACGCAGGCGGAATCTCGGCCTCGGGCTCGGCAACGGCAGCCGGCGGTGCCGCCGCTTGTGGAGTGACCGGAACCTCATGCGAGCGGGCGCAGCCGGCGAGCAGCAGCGCAAGCCCGATCAGCGCAGCACCCCGCACCCGGGGCATGCGCCCATTCGCAGCAGCGATATTCAAAGCCTCAGACAAGGCGTTTCCATCCCCACTGGACCATTCCGCGCCGCTTCGGCTTGTTTCGTGCCTGCCGATTGCCGCCTGATAGCCTCTACACCTTTGCGCCGATTCGCACCGAACGGTTCTTCTCTCGCTTGGGACCGTCGCAGCCACTCCTGCCCCGGCCCCCGCAAGCGCCATAAGCGCCTGGACAGACCCACAGTCTAACGCTGCGCCTGTGGCTTCTGCGTGTCTAGAGGTTAAGGCTGAACAGAATTTGGGCAGGCGGCGAGCGGCCCAGCCGCCGTCACTGGGGCGCCTGCGGCCCTGACGCCGCGCCGTTTCCGGCCGCCCCGCCGGAGCGCGATACCTCGACACTGAGGCTCTCGAGGTAGCTTTCGACCAGCTTCACCGTGATGGCGCGCTTCAGCTCCGGCAGGGTAAGGCCGCCCGCCGCCACCGTGAGCCCGCCCGGCAGGGCGAGCTGGCCATCAGGGCCGATCTCACGCTCGATGATGTCGGCGCCCTTGTTGCCGACCGCCAGGCGGATGCGATCGCCGGGCGCCAGCGGCCGCCCGGTCGCGTCCGCGTCGTCGGAGAAGGACACCAGGCTGACCGCCGGAGCAGGCGGCTGGGCGGTCTCGCCCGCCTCCGGCGCGAGCGGCGGTATGGGGGCCGGCGCGGCCCGCTCGTCGCTGCCTAACGTGCCCCAACCGTCGGCCGGCGCGGCCGCTTCCAGGTCGACCGGAGTCGCAGCCGTGCCGGGGTCGTCTGCCGTGCCGTCTGGCGTGCTGCCGGCCGCGGTGGCGAGCGCCGCCCCTCTGGCCGCCTCCTGCCCCGATGCCGGAGCGCTGCCCGGCTGGCCAGTCTCTACCGCAGGTACCTCCGGAGCGGTCTCGACGGCCGCCAGACGGGAGCGCGGCAGCGGCGTGGGCTGCTCGGCCCGCAGGGACTGCAGCAGCGCCGCGGTCACCTCGCCGCGTACTGGCAGGCCGCGGTCCTG
>JBHJOF010000047.1:0-5029 GCA_050330055.1 Kiloniellales bacterium | reverse complement strand
CCCAATGGCAGGCCCAATGGCAGGCCCAATGGCAGGCAGGGTCATCGGGGGAACGAGATGATGAACGACAACGCGCAGGCGGGACCCGCCCGGGCGCAGGGCGCGGCAGGACGGGCAGCGGGCCAGCCCTATCTCCAGATTGTCAACCTGACCAAGATGTTCGGCGGATTCACGGCGCTCGACGATATCTCGCTGGAGATCTTCGAGAGCGAGTTCGTCTGCTTCCTGGGCCCCTCCGGGTGCGGCAAGACCACGCTGCTGCGCGCCATCGCCGGGCTGGACATCCAGACCCGCGGCAGGGTGGTGCAGGCGGGCGAGGACATATCCGCCCTGCCGCCGTCCGAGCGCGACTTCGGCATCGTGTTCCAGTCCTATGCCCTCTTTCCCAACCTGACGGTGGCCAGGAACGTGGCCTACGGCCTGGAGAGCCGCGGCGCCAAGAAGGCGGACATCCAGCGCCGGGTGGCCGAGCTGCTCGACCTGGTCGGCCTGCCCGACCAGGGCAACAAGTACCCTGCGCAGCTCTCCGGCGGGCAGCAGCAGCGCATCGCGCTGGCCCGCGCGATCGCCACCTCGCCGGGGCTGCTGCTGCTCGACGAGCCGCTGTCGGCACTCGACGCCAAGGTGCGGGTCCATCTGCGCCACGAGGTCAAGGAGCTGCAGCGCCGCCTGGGCATCACCACCGTCATGGTGACGCACGACCAGGAGGAGGCGCTCACCATGGCCGACCGCATCGTGGTGATGAACCACGGCGTCATCGAGCAGGTCGGCACGCCGTTGCAGATCTATCGCGAGCCCGCCACCGCCTTCGTCGCCGACTTCATCGGCACAATGAACTTCGTGCCCGGCACCATTGTCGAGCCGAACCGCCTGCGCCTGGGCGGCCTGGAACTGGTTTGCGCCACTGACGGACTGACGGCGGGCGCGGCGGTGACGGTTGCGGTTCGGCCCGAGGATATCGTGGTGCGAGGGGAGGGCGCTGCCGCTGACAATGCTTTCAGGGTGCGGGTTGGCGAAATGGAGTTCCTCGGCTCCTTCTTTCGGGTCGAGCTGGCCTCCGAGGCGATCGGCGAGGCGCGGCTGCGCGCCGACTTCTCGATCAATGCCGTGCGCCGCGAGGCGGTCGAGGAAGGCAAGGAGCTGACGGTCGCCGTCCCGCGCGAGCGGATCCGCGTCTATCCCAACGGCCGGCGCCATGGTTAGCCTGGCGCAGGACACGGCGGCGCCCGCCGTCAAGGTCCCCCTCGTCAGGCAGAAAATCGGCCGTGACGACTGGATCATGCGTGCCTTCATGGGCGTGATCGGCCTCTACCTGCTGATCTCGCTCGCCTTCCCGCTCTACGCCATGATGTCGAAGTCCTTCACCGCCTACGTCTTCGAGCTCGGCAAGATCGAGTTCCAGGTCGACGAGGGGGCGGGCTGGGGCCCGACTCTCAATGCTTTGGAGCTGGCTGAATCGCTGGACCTGCGCAGCGGCGACGCGCTCAAGTCCTCGGCCAACGAGCGCATCTCCGCGACCGACCTCTTTCCCGACTTCAGCTTCCTGTCGGAGACGCGCTACCGCATACGCAACACGGAGGAGTCCAGCGGTGGCTTCATCGTCAAGGGCGATATCGTCACCGGCACCGACTGGATCGAGCTCTCCAGCAACGACTTCCGGCGCGTGCTGATCCGCCCGGCGGGCCGTTTCGGCCTGGCCAACTACGCGCAGTACTTCTCGACCCCGGCGCTGTTCTACTCGATCTACAACAGCCTCTATATCGCAATCATCAGCACGGTGATCACCGTAACGCTGGCCTTTTTCTTCGCTTATGCCCTGACGCGCAGCTGCATCCCGGCCAAGGGTCTGTTCAAGACCATTGCCATGGTGCCGATCCTGGTGCCCTCGCTGCTGCCCGGCATTGCCCTGATCTATCTTTTCGGCAACCAGGGCATGATCAAGGATCTGCTGTTCGGCCATTCGATCTATGGTCCGATCGGCATTGTCATCGCCGAGGTTTTCTTCACCTTCCCGCACGCTCTGATCATCATCATCACGGCGCTGTCGATCGCCGACGCCCGGCTCTACGAGGCGGCGGTTTCGCTGCGCGCGCCCAAGTGGCGCATCTTCTGGACCGTGACTCTGCCGGGCGCCCGCTATGGCCTGATCTCGGCCGCCTTCGTGGTCTTCACCCTGGTCATCACCGATTTCGGCGCGCCCAAGGTGATCGGCGGCCAGTACAACGTGCTCGCCGTCGACATCTACAAGCAGGTGATCGGCCAGCAGAACTTCGAGATGGGCGCGGTGGTCAGCGTGGTGCTGCTCGTCCCGGCCATCCTCGCTTTCATGGTCGATCGTGTGGTGCAGCGCCGCCAGGTCGCCCTGCTGTCGGCCCGCGCCGTGGCCTACGAGCCGAAACCGAGCCGTCGCTTCGACAACGCCATGCTGGCCTACTGCGGCGCCGTGGCCTTCTTCATCCTCGGCATGGTCGCTGTCTGCCAGTATGCGGCGCTGATCAAGTTCTGGCCCTACGATCTCAGCCTCAGCCTGAAGAACTACAATTTCGACGTCATGGACGGCGGCGGCTGGGGCTCCTTCACCAACTCGATCCGCATGGCCTCTTATACTGCCGTCTTCGGGACCATAGTGGTCTTCGTCGGCGCCTACATGGTGGAGAAGGGGCGCGGCTTCCAGGCCGGCCGCGCCGGCTTCCAGTTCCTCGCCATGATGCCCATGGCCGTGCCGGGGCTTGTGCTGGGCCTGGCCTACATCTTCTTTTTCAACAACCCGGCCAACCCGCTCAACTTCCTCTATGGCAGCATGGCGATCCTGGTGATCTGCACCATCACCCATTTCTATACCGTCGCTCACCTGACGGCGATGACGGCCTTGAAGCAGATGGATGCCGAGTTTGAGGCCGTCTCGGCCTCGCTGAAGCAGCCCTTCTACAAGATGTTTTCTCGGGTCACGGTGCCGGTCTGCCTGCCGGCTATCCTCGACATCTCGATCTATCTCTTCGTAAACGCCATGACTACGGTCTCGGCGGTGATCTTTCTCTACAGTCCAGACACCTCGCTGGCCTCGATCGCGGTGCTCAACATGGACGATGCCGGCGATATTGCGCCGGCCGCCGCCATGGGCATGATGATCTTCTATACCAATGCCGCCGTGCGCCTGCTCCACGCCGTCCTGACCCGCGGCATCCACCGCCGCACACAGGCCTGGCGTACGCGCTAGGCGCAGCGCGGCGGCTGGCCCTTCTGCGGGCGCCATGCGGATGAACACCCTGAAGCACGTGGACCTGGTCGAGTGGATCGTGGCGCAGGGTCTGGCGGGGCAGCCCGAGACCCGGCTGTTCGCCGAGATCTGCAAGCGGTTGAGCGCGGACGGCCTGCCGCTGCTGCGCGCCAACATCCACGTTTCCGCCCTGCATCCGGTGATCGGCGGTCATCTCTTCATCTGGTGGCGTGGTGACCAGGAAGCGCTGCGGGAGGACTGGCGCCGAGCCGATGCGGTGCTGCGCTCGGGGCAGCTTTCGCCTTTTGAGAGCATGATCCTGAACAACCAGGAGGCCCTGCGCCTCAGGCTCGACCGCGAGGAAACTGCGGCGGCGTTCCCCCTTTTCGAGCGGCTGCGCCAGCGCGGCGGCACCGACTACCTCGCGATGCAGGTCCGCTTCGGCCAGGACCGCGCCTTCGGCCCGGTCGATCGCGTGCTCTTCTCCTGGCTCACCGACCTGCCGGACGGCTTCCAGGCGGCGCACCTGGAAGAACTGCGGCGGATCATGCCGTCGCTCGCGCTTGCGGTTAAGGCGGCCTCCGGCCACCGGGTCGCCAACGACGTGATCGAGACCTACCTGGGGCGCGATGCGGCGCAGCGCGTGCTCAAGGGCGACATCGAGCGCGGCATGGGCGAGACCATCCGGGCCGCGCTCTGGTATTGCGACCTCAAGGGCTTCACCCGGCTCTCGGACACGGTCCCGCGCGATCACCTGCTGGCCATGCTGGACGAGTACTTCGAGGTCATGGTGACCACGCTGCACGAGTTCCAGGGCCAGGTGCTGAAGTTCACCGGCGACGGGCTCCTGGCGATCTTCAATCTCGAAGACGATCCGGCTTCCTGCCGGGCCGCGCACGCCGCCGCCGAGCAGGTGACCAGTCGCATCGATGCGCTCTCGGCGGAGCGCGCGACGGCTGGCCTGCCGGTCAGCGACTTCCGCATCGGCCTGCATCTGGGCGAAGTCCTGTTCGGCAACGTGGGCGCGCGCGGCCGCCTTGACTTCACCGTGGTTGGCCCGGCCGTCAACGAGGTCAGCCGCATCGAGGCCATGTGCCGTCCGCTCGAGCAGCGGCTGCTGATTTCCTCGACCTTTGCCAGGGTGCCGACGGACCTGTCGGACAACCTGGTGTCGCTCGGCCGCTACGCCCTGCGCGGCGTGCGCCAGCCGCAGGAGCTTTTCACCCTGGCCCCGCCGCCGGACGAGGACATCGTCTGACGATAGGCGCTTGCTCGGGACTGGCGGACGCAAGCGTTCGGATTTTCACCCTCACCCTCCCATCGCTTTCGCGATGGGCCCCTCCCTCTCCCCTCAAGGGAGAGGGGATTCGAGCGCGTCTGTTTTATTCCCTCTCCCTCGGAGGGGAGAGGGAGGGGCCCGCGCGACCGAAGGGCGCGTGGGAGGGTGAGGGTGACAAGACAAAGTTCGATCGCATCAGCGATGATAGCGGAATAGGGAAGCCCTCAAGCGGCCGCCGTCGGCAGCAGGGCGAAGAAGGCGCTGACCACCGGGGCGTTGCGGCGGTCGCTCAGGCAGGCGGCATACTCCATCGCCTCCAGGCCGGGGTCGCGCACCTTCAGGAAGTGCAGGCGGTCGTCGTTGCCGAACTCGCTCTCGAAGATCGCGCCGACGCCCAGGCCCGCGGCGACCGCCTCGCGCACGCCCTCTCGGCTGCCGACTTCCAGCGTGGCGCCGGGCCGGACGCGCGCGGCCGCCAGAGCGCGCTCGAGGATCGCCCGCGTCACCGAGCCCGGCTCGCGCAGGATCAGGCG
>JBHJOF010000046.1:0-33454 GCA_050330055.1 Kiloniellales bacterium | reverse complement strand
AAGCTCAGCAGTTCAAGTCGGTGACACCCTGCCACCGGGGAAAAACCTAAGAATTATGGGCAGTTATTGAGCAATCGACGGGAAACGTTGGGACAGCAGTGGGTCTGACCCCTTTTTCGGTTAGCGGCGGGCGGCGACGCGCAGGGGGCCGCCGGGCTCGGCGAAGCGCTGGCGGTCCTCCTCGTCGATCAGGTTGCGCAGCACGGTGCGGAAGCCCTCGACCGCCTCGGCGCCGGCCTCGCGATAGGCGCGGGCGATGCGGGCGCGCTGGTTCTCGCTCAATTCCCGTTCGAGCGCGCGGCCCTTGTCGGTCAGCTCGAGCAGGCGCTGGCGCCGGTCCTGCGGGCCGGGCCGCTGGGTGATGAAGCCCTCGCGCACCAGCTGGCCCAGCACCCGCGACAGGCTCTGCTTGGTGATGCGCAGGATGGCCAGCAGCTCGCTCACGGTGATGCCCGGGTGGCGGCCGACGAAGTAGATCGCCCGGTGGTGCGCCCGGCCGAAGCCGTAGCGGGCCAGCATGAGGTCCGGCTCGCCGGTGAAGTCGCGGTAGGCGAAGAACAGCAGCTCCATGCCCTGGCGCAGCTCTTCCTCGCGCAGGAAAAGAGGATTGGGTCCGCTTTTTATGTCAGCCATGTTGACATATATGGCCCGAGTCTGTTACACCGCGCAAGCGTTTTGGGCATAATCTTCGCAAAGGGGGATGGCCGTATCACGCAATTTTATTTCAATTGCTGCCGACCAGGCGTGGGCGGCCGGAAAACGGAACAAGGACATTCGGGGTAGGAAAGCCATGGCGATGCTTCCATTCGACGATCGCGACGGGGTGATCTGGTTCAACGGCGAGCTGTTGCCGTGGCGCGACGCCACGGTCCACGTGCTGACGCACGGCCTGCACTATGGCAGCTGCGTGTTCGAGGGCGAGCGCTGCTACGGCGGCACCATCTTCAAGATGACCGAGCACCACGAGCGGCTGCACGAGTCGGCCCGGGTGCTGGGCTTCGAGATTCCCTACAGCGTCGCCGAGATCGACGCCGCGGCCGAGACGGTGCTGCAGGCCAACGGCATCGTCGACGGCTACGTGCGCCCGGTCGCCTGGCGCGGCAGCGAGATGATGGGCGTCTCGGCGCAGCAGACCCGCATCAACGTGGCGATCGCCGCCTGGGACTGGCCGGCCTACTTCACGCCCGAGGCGCGCCTCAAGGGCATCCGCATGACGGTGTCGCAGTGGCGCCGCCCGGCGCCCGACACGGCGCCCACCAAGTCCAAGGCGGCCGGCCTCTACATGATCTGCACGCTGTCCAAGCACGCGGCCGAGGCCAGGGGCTACAACGACGCCCTGATGCTCGACTATCGCGGCCGCATCGCCGAGGCGACCGGCGCCAACGTCTTCCTGGTGCAGGACGGCAAGCTGCACACGCCCGATCCGGACTGCTTCCTTGACGGCATCACCCGGCGCACGGTGATCGAGCTGGCGCGCCAGCGCGGCTACGAGGTGATCGAGCGCGCCATCATGCCCGACGAACTGGCCAAGACCTCCGAGGTCTTCATCACCGGCACCGCGGTCGAGGTGACGCCGGTTTGCGAGATCGACCAGTACAGCTTCACGCCGGGCGAGATCACCAAGGACCTGCTGACCGCCTACGACGCCCTGGTGCAGCAGCAGCCGGCCCCCCTGGCCGCGGTCAGCGCGGCGGAATAGCGGCGTTCCACTCAAGGTGCCTGCTACACGGGGGCCGGAGCGATCCGGCCCTCGGTCATTTTGTCCCCTGACGGAAGGGCTTGGGGCTGACAGGCCAAATCAATTGTGCTACATTTTAAATCTCATGTGACACAATGTGGTAGACCATGAAAACGTTGAGCGTTCGCGAGATCAGAACGGCCCTTACTCGGCTGGAAGAGGTTCTGGCCAAGGAAGGCGAATTGGTGGTTACGCGGCACGGCCAACCGATTGCCCGCGTGTTGCCGGTAGCCCGTCGCGAGGCTATGCCGTCGCACAAAGATTTCCGAAGCAAGATGTCACGCCTCAAGGTCGGTAGCGAACGCTACGTTAGAGCCGATCGAGATGATCGTTGAGTGGGCCTTATCTCGACACCAGCGCTCTGGCGAAGTGGTATCTCAACGAGCCGGAATCAGACCGCTTCGAGGCCTTTGTCAAGGAGCAGGCTGAAGCCTCGATTAGCCGCCTGACCGTGGTCGAGCTGCGGTGCCTTTTGAGCAGACGGCGACGCGCAAGGGAAATTTCGCGCAAGACAGAACAGGCAGCCTTCGCCTTGTTTCAGAACGATATCCTCTCTGGCCACTTGCAGCTCCATCCGCTGCGCGACGAGCATGGAGCTGAGGCAGTAGCGCTGATCGAGCAGCTCGGCGGTCATGCTTTACGCGCCCTAGACGCCTTGCATCTCGTGATCGCGCGGGACATTGGAGCCCGCATTCTGGCGACTGCTGACCGCACAATGGCCCGTGCCGCGCCTGATCTCGGTCTTGAGGTCGCGTTCTTCGGCTGAGTCCTGGAGCGATGGATTGTGGCCGACCCTTCTCCCTACTCCACCTCAATGAAGAACACCGCCCAGCCCCAGCGCGCCTCGTCTTCGTCCGTGGCCGGGCCGTCGGGCTGGTAGAGCACCCAGGTCGGGCCGTGGCCGCCGGTGGCCAGGTCCCGCCCGTTGGCCTTGAGCGCGACCATCCAGGGTAGCGTGGCGATCTCCTCGGCCGAAATCTCGATGGCGTAGCCGTCGAGCGCCAGCACGGTGACCGGCCGGCCCGCCGCGCCGGCCGCGGCCAGCAGGTCCCTCAGCCAGGGCCCCTCGAAGCGCATTACGCCGGGCCAGCCGGCGTAGTCGATGGTGATGGTCTGTATGCCGAGCGCCTGCAGCATCGCGCGGTCGAACGCGGCCGCCCGCTCGAAGCCCTTGTCATGGTAGTTCAGGAAAGCATCGCGGAAGGGGTCGAAGGCCGGCCGGTTGGTCTGGCCGACCTCGCCGGCGACGGTCAGCACGACCGGCCCGCTCGGCGCCGCGAGCTCGGCGGCCGACGCCGCGCCGCCGATCAACAGGGCCACCAAGCCAAGCAAAGTACCAAACAAAGCACGGCGCCAGCTCTGCGCGATGGTCATACGTGATCTCCCTGTCCAGCCGCTGTCTCCAGCCGCTGTGTCTAGCTTCTTCCGAATCGCCTGTCACGCCATCGCGGCAGACGTTGATCGTTCGTGCTCACACCAGCAACAAACGAAACCAAAAAGGCGACCGTCAGAAATCGGCGGGAAACAGGGCAGGGCGATACCCAGCGCCCGGACCACCCGCGCCGCCGCTTCGGGCGAAGTCCGGAGCAGGTCCGACCAAAGGGCCCCACCAAAGGGCCCCACCAAATGGATGGAGCATGAACAGCTTGCTTGCCTGGGAGCCAATCATCAAGACCGTCGAGCTGCCCAACGGGCCGCGGCTGCGCTACGTGGAGCAGGGCGATCCCGTGGGCGTGCCGGTGGTGCTGCTGCACGGCTACAGCGATTCCTGGCGCTCCTTCGAGCGCGTACTGCCGCTGCTGCCCTCCTCGATCCGTGCCATCGCGGTGACGCAGCGCGGCCACGGCGATTCCGGGCGTCCGGAGAGCGGCTATCGCCCGACGGACTTCGCGGCCGACCTGGCGGCGGTCCTGGATCATCTCGGCACCGAGTCGGCGATCGTCGCTGGACACTCGATGGGCGCGACGGTCGCGCAGCGCTTTGCCGTCGACTATCCGGAGCGCTGCGACGGCCTGCTGCTGATCGGTGCCTTCGCGGCCTGGCGCGACAACGCGGCCCTGGTCGAGTTCTGGCACGAAGCGATCGCAGGACTCGGCGATCCCATTCATCCGGCCTTCGTGCGCGAGTTCCAGGAGAGCACCCTGGCCAAGCCGGTGCCGCCCGCCTTCCTCGACCGCATCGTGCGGGAGAGCCTGAAGGTCCCCGCCCGGGTCTGGAAAGCGGCCTACCAGGCCTTCCTCGAGGACGACACGGCGAGCCGGCTGACCGAGATCGCGGCGCCGACCCTGATCGTCTGGGGCGAGCGTGACGCCTTCTGCCCGCAACGCGACCAGGAGACTCTGGCCGGCAGCATCCCCGATGCCCGCCTGGTCATCTATCCCGGCGCCGGTCACGGCCTGCACTGGGAGCTGCCGATGCAATTCGTCGTCGAGCTGCTCAACTTCGTGGCCGAGCGGGCGATGGCCGTCAGAGGCGCCGCGTGACAGACCGAGCCGAGGAGGCACGTGATGCATAGCAAGCCCAGGATCATGACGGCGGCGCGGACCGTCACGGTAGCCGGCGATACCGGCGGCGCACTGGCCGTGGGCGTCGCCGCCTACCAGCCGCCGTTGGCCGCTGATCTGACGACTGACTTGGCGGCGCGCTTGCCGGTCGCTGGGGCCATCCCCGTCGCCCGCGCGCCGCATGGCAGCGCCGCGAGGCTTGTTCGATCGGACGCGCCCGGCTGAGGCCAACGGACAAGTTGCCCGGATCAAGACACCGCACCGCGCCGGGTGCCGCCCTGAGCTTCGCCTCGGAGGCGCCTGGGGACGGTTGCCAACCGAATGCAAGGAGAGGAGCAAGACGATGACCAACCACCAGAAGCTGATGGCGGCGGCCCTGGCCGCGGCCGTGGTCGCCGCCGCCGGCAGCGCGTTCGCCGTGGGCGTCGGCAGCGAGACTGCCTCGCTCAGCCTCGAGCTGACCTTCAGATCCCACTTCGACGACGGCCTGCCGGAGCAGGACGTCTTCATCGAGCGCGAGCCTGGCATGGCTCAGATCTATCGCCCGACTAAGGACGATCGCGACAAGAGCAAGCCGCTCTTCGCGCCGATCGTGCCGGTGCGGCATTCGCCCTTCGAGCCCGAGAACGTCGGCCCCTGGACCAAGGGCAAGCCGCTCGGCCTGACGCTGGGCGAGTGGCTTGCGGCGGAGGGCCAGGCGACCTACCGCTGCGCCGACGGTCGCGGCCGCCTCGTGGCGACCTTCACCAACCTGGTGCCGAACGGGGTCTATACCCTCCGGCACACCTTTCTCGCCTCGCCGCCGACGGATCCCGTCCTCGGCAGCTACGATCTCCCGCTCGGTGCCCGCGACGGCTCGGAGGCGATCTTCCGTGCCAATGCCGAGGGCAGCGCCATGGTGGTGCGCGATTTCGAGCCCTGCCTGCAGCTCACCGGTGAGCAGCTGATGTCGGGCCTGGCCATCGCCTGGCACAGCGACGGCAAGTCCCATGGCGCCCATCCGGGAAGCTTCTCGACCAGCACGCACGTCCAGCTCTACGTCGAGCTGCCGAAGCGCAGCGGTATCTGAAGTTTTACCTGTGCCGTGCAGGCGGCCCCCTGGTCGATTGGGGGCCGCCAACCTCACCGGCCGCCTCGGCAGACCCCGCCGAGGCGGCCGATTTCTGTTGCCGGCAACAAGCGAAACCAAAAAGGCTGGCTCTGGAAATCAACGGGAAACGGCGTCCTCCCATATCTGCTGCCAACACAGTCGAGAGGAGGATGCAGTCATGAATCTCTGGTTCCTGAGCAATCCCGAAATGACCAGCAGCCTGCTCGCCGGTCGGCAGGCTCGCAATGACGCCATCGCGCGGGTCAGCACGCTGACCGTTGCCGCGGCCAATCGGCTCGTTGTCACCATCGCCGGCGCCGCGGTCGCCTGGTCGCGCGCGCTGCTGCGGGCGATCGAACGGGACACGGAGCGCCGCCGGTCCATCGCCGCGTTGCGCGGGCTCGATCAGCGGATGCTCAGGGACATGGGCATCGACCGCAGCGAGATCATGGGCGTGGTCGAGGGCAGGCTGCATCGCCGGGCGGCCAGCCTGGCCGAGCTGCGCGGTCTGCCGCGCCCGCGCCCCGGCCGCACAGCCGCGGCGCCGGCGACGCAGGGCGGCGGCCTGCCGAAAGCGGCGTAAACTTCGCCCGACGCGAAACGCCCGGATCAGGACGTGCCGGCGGCCCCCCGATCGACCCAAGGGACCAAAGGGGGGCCGCCAACCTCAAAGGCCGCCCCGGCAAGCCCCCGCCGGGGCGGTCACTCTTTTCTGGAGCCCTGCGATCGGGAGGGGCCGCTACTCCGCCGCGTCCGGCTTCGGCTTGCTCCAGCGCGCGGCGGCCTGGTCGTCGCTGGTGCGGGCTTCGACCCACTGGGCGCCTTCAAGCGTCTCCTCCTGCTTCCAGAAGGGCGCCTTGGTCTTCAGCCAGTCGATCAGGAACTGGCAGCTCTCCAGTGCCGCCGTGCGATGCGCGCTGGCGGTGGCGACCAGCACGATGCGGTCGCCCGGCTCGAGCCGGCCAGTGCGGTGGATGATCAGGCTGGCTTCGAGCGGCCAGCGATTGCGCGCCTCGGCCTCGACCCGCTCGAGCATCTTCTCGGTCATGCCGGGATAGTGCTCAAGGGTCATGGCCTCGATCGCCTCATCATCGGCGATGTCGCGCACCAACCCGACGAAGCAGGCGAGCCCGCCGACCGAGCGGTTGCCCTCGGTCAATCGGTCTAGCTCGGCGCCGACGTCGAAGTCCTCGCGCTGCACCCGGATCATGGCGCCCACCTCGCAGCGACGGTGCGCGCCGCTCCACCCCCACCCCGGCCCTCCCCCGTCAAGGGGGAGGGAGTAGAGCGATGCGCTTGCAACAGCGCACCCTCCCCCCTTGCGGGGGAGGAATGGGGAGGGGGGTATGCGGTGGCAGTGCACATGGGCGCTGTCAGCCTCCGGTCACCGGCGGGAAGAGGGCGATTTCGTCGCCTGGCTTTACCGGGTCGCCGGGCCGGGCGTACTCCTGGTTGACCGCGACGCGCACCACCGAGAGGTCGGCCAGCGCCTCGGCGTGGCCCGGCCCGCGGCCCTTGAGCCAGGACAGCAGCTCGGCAACCGTGGTCACCTCGGCCGGCGGCGTCAGCTCCTCCTCGGCGACGCCGGTCTTGCTCTTGAGCCAGGCGAAATAGAGCAGCTTCACGACGCCACCTCGCTGAACGGCAGGAAGTCGACCAGGGTGCCGGGCGCCAGCTCGGTCATCTCCTCGGGCAGCTCGATCAGGCCGTCGGCCTCGACCAGCGAGGTCAGGATGCCGGCGCCCTCGCGCGGGAACTTGACCGCGCGCCAGCCGCCGTCGCCGTCGCTCTCCAGCCGCGCGCGCAGCCATTCGCGGCGGTTCTTCTTTTTCTTGTAGGCGAAGCCGGCGCGCACCTGGAAGTGATGCGGCGCCTCGGCGGTGCCGCCCATGAGGCGCAGGATCATCGGCCGCACGATGGTGAGGAAGGTGACGACGACCGCGACCGGGTTGCCGGGCAGGCCGACGAAGGGCACCGCGCCGACCTGGCCGAGCGCGATCGGCCTGCCCGGCCGGATCGCCAGGCGCCAGAGGTGCAGCGAACCGAGCGCCTCGACCGCCTGCTTGACGTGGTCCTCCTCGCCGACCGAGACGCCGCCCGAGGTGACGATCAGATCGTGGGCCTTGGCCGCCTCGGCCAGCGCCTGCTCGATCACCGCGCGCTTGTCGGGCAGGATGCCGAGGTCGGTGATGCTGCAGCCGAGCCCGCGCAAGAGACCGCTCACGGTGTAGCGATTGGAATCGTAGATGCAGCCGGGCGGCAGCGGCGTGCCGGGCTCGCGCAGCTCGTCGCCGGTCGAAAGCAGCGCCACCCGCAGCGCAGCGGCGACCCGCAGCGTGCGCCGGCCGGCGGCGGCGGCCTGCCCCAGGTCCTGCGGCCGCAGGCGCTGGCCGGGATGCAGCACGATGCTGCCGGCGGTGATGTCCTCGCCGCGCTTGCGCCGGTTGGCGCCGCGCTTGATGCCGACCGGGATGATGACGGACTCGCCGTCGCGCCCGCAGTCCTCCTGCATCAGCACGGTGTCGGGTCCGTCCGGCATCAGCGCGCCGGTGAAGACGCGCACCGCCGCGCCGCGCCGCGCCGCGCCGTCGAAGGGGTGACCGGCGGTGGCCCGGCCGATCACGGGCAGGCGCGTCTCGCCCTCGGCCTCCAGGTCGTCGAAGAACACGGCATAGCCGTCGACCGCCGAGTTGTCGTGCGGCGGCACGTCGTGCGGCGCCACCACCGCCTCGGCCAGGATGCGGCCGAGCGCCTCGGTGACGGAAACGCTCTCGGGCTCGACCACGCAGTCGAGCGTGTCGTGCAGCAGCGCCAGCGCCTCCGCCGTGGTCATGAGGCGGCCGCCTTGCGCGAAACAGTCGTCGCTCAGTTGCGCCATTCGTGTGCCGTCGAGCCGAATTGCATCTCGCCCTACCAGGACCTTACGCCTGACCCTCTATGTTAGGCCTTTGGTGCGTCCCGGCAAGCTTCGCGCGCCGGCCCGGCGCTGCCCGGGAGCTTCCCGAGCGGTCGGAAATGTTAGGCGAGGCAAAGGCTTATAGGCCTGGCCTCGGAGCCGTGCGGCGGCCGCCTGGGCGCTGCGGCACGTTGACAGCGCCGGCTCTGCTCCCTATCGTCACTGGCGGATGGGGATGGGGTCCCCCGACAACCGCCGAAGAGGCTGATGACTCCTGCTGGCGCAACCAGGTGCGCGGCGGGAGTCTTTGGTAAGAGCCCGCCCGCAGAGGCGGGTTTTTCATGTCCGCTGACAGGTCGAAGAACGGCTGCGAGGGGCGGCGGGGGACGAGCCGATGAGCGATCATGCTTGACCTGGCGATTCTCTGGGTGGCGCTCGGCAGCGCGATCGGCGGTGCCGGCCGCTATGCCGTCTCGGGCGTCATGGCGCGCCTGGTCGGCGAGACCTTCCCCTGGGGCACCCTGACGGTGAACGTGGTCGGCTCGCTGCTGATCACGCTGATCGCCTCGCTGAGCGGGCCGGACGGCCGCCTCTACCTCTCGCCGGCGGCGCGCCAGGTCATGCTGCTGGGCGTGCTGGGCGGCTTCACGACGTTTTCGTCGTTCAGCATCCAGACGCTGGCCCTGGCGCAGGACGGCGAGTGGCTGCGCGCTTGGGGCAACGTCATCGGCTCGGTCGTGCTCTGCCTGAGCGGCGCCTGGCTGGGGCACATGCTGGCCACAGTGATCAACCGATAGGAGTCGCGATGCAGCTGCCGAAGGACGCCGTCCTGCTGCGCATCTTCGTCGGCGAGGACGACAAGGCCGACGGCCGGCCGCTCTACGAGGCCCTGGTGCTGAAGGCGCGGGAGATGGGCCTCGCCGGCGCGACGGTGCTGCGCGGGCCCATGGGCTACGGCCGCTCGAGCCGTCTGCACACGACCAAGATCCTGCGCCTGTCGCAGGACCTGCCGGTGGTGATCGAGATCGTCGAGCAGGACAGCAAGCTGCGCGACTTCCTGGAGGCCGTGGAGTCGATGATGGGAAGCAGCCTGGTCACGCTGGAGAAGGTCCAGGTGCTGCGCTACGGCAACGACCGGACCCAGGGCTGACGGCAGCCGCCAACGGCGTAAGCACGATATCTACGCGCCTTCATTTCACCCTCACCTTCCCATCGCTTGCGCGATGGCCCCCTTCCTCTCCCCACAAGGGAGAGGAGAAAAACGATGCAGCAGCGATGGTTTGTTTCCCTCTCCCTCGGAGGGGAGAGGGAGGGCCCCACGCGTGTCAGCGCGTGGGAGGGTGAGGGTGACAAACAAGAATCGTTTGCGCAGTCGACGCATGGATAAAGGGCAGCGCTCACCACAGCCGCATTGAAACCGCTCTACCCAACCCCCTGCGGCTGCGGGGTCAGGCCGCAGTGGGCGACGATGAAGTCGGCCACCGCCGGCACGTTGTTGAGGTCGATCTGCGGCACCGCGAGGCCGGGCAGCGGCGCGTCGCTGGCTACCGCCACCACGTGCGGATCGTCGTGGCACAGGAGCGGCTTGCCGAGCGACGCGCGATGCACCTCCAGCTTGTCGTGCGCCTCGCGCTTGAAGCCTTCGATCATCAGCAGGTCGACCGGCGTCATGCGGCCGATCAGCTCGCTCACCGAGGGCTCAGGCTCGCCGCGCAGCTCGTGCATCAGGGCCCAGCGCCGGGCCGAGGAAACCATCACCTCGGTGGTGCCGGCGCGTCGGTGCTCGTAGGAGTCCTTGCCTTCCTGGTCGACGTCGAAGCCGTGGTGCGCGTGCTTCAGGGTCGAGACCCTGAGGCCGCGCCCGACCAGCTCGGGGATCAGCCGGATCAGCAGCGTGGTCTTGCCGCTGCCGCTCCAGCCGGCGATGCCGAAGACCTTCATGTCGCCCTGGTCCTCCCGCAGGAAAGCCGCGGTCCCTAGAGAAAGGGCCGACCGTCGGCCGAGTCAACCATCGGCGCGCTCGGTTTTCCTTGGGGCGTCACTTGTGCCGCCCTTTGATCGCGCGGGGCCGGGCGCCTCGGCCAGCATGTGCTGCAGGCCGCGGTGCAGGTAGTCGTAGCCGGTAATGAAGGTGAGCAGCGCGGCGATCCACAGACCGACGATGCCGACTTCGGTGACCGGAATGTCGGCCGGGCCGCTGGCGCCGACCACCAGCACGCCGAGCGCGACCATCTGGATCATGGTCTTCCACTTGGCCAGGCGGCTGACCGGCATGGGCACGCGAATCTCGGCCAGGTACTCGCGCAGGCCCGACACCAGGATCTCGCGGCAGAGGATCACCAGCGCCGGCAGGATGTTGAGATCGAGCACGGTGCCGTTGGCCACCAGCATCATCAGCACGGCGGCGACCAGCAGCTTGTCGGCGATCGGGTCGAGGAAGCGACCGAGGCCGGAGACCTGCTCCCAGTGGCGCGCCAGGTAGCCGTCGAGATAGTCGGTGACGCAGGCCCCCACATAGAGCAGCAGCGCGATCCAACGGGCCCATGGCCACTCGACGTAGAGCAACACCACCAGCGGCGGAATCACGATGATGCGCGACAGCGTAAGCAGGTTAGGCAGGCTGGTCAGCATGGCCTCGACCGGACACTTGACTGATTGCAGGGAGCTACTCGACCTCTTCTAGCACAGCTCGCCATCCTGCACAGGTCTGCGGGCGGCCATGACTTGTCAGGCTCCGCACCTAGGCGTCCCCGTGGAAGTGGTCGTAGATGCGCTGCGCCACGGTTCGGCTGATGCCCTCGACGGCTTCCAGGTCGGAGAGGCCGGCGCGCGCCACGGCGCCGGCCGAGCCGAAGTGGTGCAGCAGGGTGCGCTTGCGCTTGGCGCCGATGCCGGGGATGTCGTCCAGGGTCGATCGCAGCCGCGCCCTGCTGCGGCCGCCGCGGTGGCTGCCGATGGCGAAGCGGTGCGCCTCGTCGCGCAGGCGCTGCAGGTAGTAGAGCAGCGGGTCGCGCGGCGGCAGCAGGAGCGGCGCCCGGCCGGGCAGGAAGATGCGCTCGCGGCCGGCATCGCGGTCCGGTCCCTTGGCGATCGCCGCCACCGGCAGGTCGCCGAGGCCGAGGTCCTCGAACACGGCGAGCGCCACGTTGAGCTGGCCGCGGCCGCCGTCGATCAGCACCAGGTCGGGCCAGAGTCCGCGATCGCGCTCCGGGTCCTCCTTGAGCGCGCGGGCGAAGCGGCGCTCCAGAACCTCGCGCATCATGGCATAGTCGTCGCCGGCAATGATGTCGCCTGCAACGTAGTCGGGTGCCTCCTCGGCCAGGCCGGCCGGCATGACACTGGCCGTGCTGGTGGCGTTGGAGCCGCGGCTGCCGGCCTTGCCCTCGCCGCGGATGCGGAACTTGCGGTAGGCGGTCTTGATGAAGCCCTCCGGCCCGGCAGCGATCATCGCGCCATAGGGCTCGCTGCCCTGGATGTGGCTGTTGTCGTAGACCTCGATGCGCTGTGGCAGGCCCTCGAGCCCGAAGGTGCTGGCAACCGTCTCCAGCAGCTGGCGCTGGCTGCTGCTCTCGGCCAGGCGGCGCGCCAGGGCCTCGCGCGCGTTGGCGAGCGCGTTGTCGATCAGCTTGCGTTTGGCACCGCGCTGCGGCACGGCCAGCTCGACCTTGTGCCCGGCGCGCAGCGCCAGCGCCTCGGCCAGCAGCGCCTGGTCCTCCAGGGCGTGGCTGACCAGCACCACCTTGGGCGTCGGCTTGTTGTCGTAGAACTGGGCGACGAAGGCGGACAGCACCTCGCTCACGCCCAGATTCTTGTCGTGCGAGGGGAAGTAGGCGCGATTGCCGTAGTTGCGGCCGGCGCGGAAGAAGAAGACCTGGACGCAGGTCCGGCTCGCTTCCTGGTGCGCGGCGATCACGTCGGCGTCGTCCAGGCCCTCGAGGTTGATCGCCTGGTGCGACTGGATGTGGGCCAGCGCGCGCAGCCGGTCGCGGGAGACCGCGGCGGCCTCGAAGTCGAGCCGCTCCGAGGCCTCCTCCATGGCGGCGCTGAGTTGGCCCTGGATGTCGTGCGAGCGGCCGGTCAGGAAGTCCTTGGCCTGGCGCACCAGGGCCGCGTAGTCCTGCTGCCCGATGCGGGCGACGCAGGGCGCCGAGCAGCGCTTGATCTGGTGCATCAGGCACGGCCGCGTGCGGGCCGAGAACACGCTGTCCGAACAGGAGCGCAGCAGGAAGGCCTTCTCCAGCGCGGTAATGGTGCGGTTGACCGCGCCGGCCGAGGCGAAGGGGCCGAAGTACTCGCCGTCGCGGCTGTGCGCGCCGCGGTGCTTGGCGATCTGCGGATAGTCGTGGTCGCCGGTGATCAGGATATAGGGGAACGACTTGTCGTCGCGCAGCAGCACGTTGTAGCGCGGCATCAGGCGCTTGATCAGGTTGCTCTCGAGCAGCAGCGCCTCGACCTCGGTGTGGGTGGTCACCACCTCGAGGCTGGCGGTCTCGGCCACCATGCGCTGCAGGCGGCGCGGCAGCTTGGCGAGCTGGGTGTAGGTCGCGACCCGCTTCTTCAGGCTGCGCGCCTTGCCGACGTAAAGCGCGTCGCCGCGCCGGTCGAGCATGCGGTACACACCGGGCCCGGCCGGCAGGCTACGCAGCGCGTCGGCGATCGCCTCGATGCCGCGCGCCAGCGGCCGCCCGCCGGGCGCCCCCGACTCTGGCGGCGCCAGCTCCTCGAGCGGCGTGCCGGCGCCCGGGTCCTCGCCCGGCGCCATGGCCGATCGCTTGCCGCCGGCCGAGGGATCGTCCGGCCGGCGCCTGCCGCGCGCTGTCACCATCCGGGCACTCTCACAAGAAGTTCGGCCGGGCACAAGAACACTGGGGGAGCTTGCTCATGCGCCCCCCAACGGCGGCCCCAACGGCCGCGATGGCTTATACCAGCGGCGCTTATTCTTGACCCGTCATCCCGTGCGCACTGCAGCACGCAGTGCTGCGGTGCAGACACGGGATGACGAGGCAGAGTTAGCGGCCGTTGGTATTAACGCTTTGGCTCCGCCAGAGAACGCGAATCTATCCACGGAATCTGTGGATAAGTTTGTGGCTATCAACCCGGCGTCAGCCTGTCATCCTAGTGAAACAAGGCTTCTGTTTGCCTTGCCTAATTTTTAGGCAAAATGAATAAGATATTGAAATCATAAGTAAATCACAGTGTCAAGACTTAAGGAACTGTTAAAGGTCTAATTTCTGCCACATCCTCGGCCCGCCTTCGGCTCTCCCCTGGGCGCTGTGCAAAACTTTCGCTGTCAAGCGGTCCCTGAATCCAAAGCGATGGCAAGGCCTTAACCATCACTAACGAAGCACGCCCCCGCGGGCCCTATTCATCGGGCGGGAAGCGGTTGCCGTGCTCCGGCTGCGCCCAGCCCAGGTGCTGGCCGCCGTCGAGCGCGATCATCTGCCCGGTCATGGCCTTGGCGGCCAGGATGAAGCTTACGGCGGCGGCGATCTCCTCCGGCGTGGTGCCGCGGCCGAGCGGCATGCGGGCGCACTGGCGATCGAACTGGGCCTGGCTTTGCCGCGGGCTCGGCAGCGCCGGTCCGGGACCGATGCCATTAACCCGTATGCGCGGCGCAAGGGCCAGGGCGAGCGTGCGGGTCAAGGTCCAGAGCCCGGTCTTGGACAGGCTGTAGCTGACGAAGAAGGGCGTCAGGTTCCAGACCCGCTGGTCGAGCAGGTTGACGATTACGCCGCCCTGGTCGGCGGGCAGCGCGCGGGCGAAGGCCTGCGACAGCACGAAAGGCGCGCGCAGGTTGGGTTCCATATGCAGGTCCCAGGAGCGCCGCGTCACGCCCTCGGCCAGATCGAGCTCGAAGGTCGAGGCACAGTTGACCAGGCAGCCGAGCGGACCGAGCGCCGCCGTCGCGCGCGGCAACAGTGACTCGGTCTCGACTTCGACGGCGAGATCGGCCTGCAGGGAAACGGCGCGGCCGCCGCCGTTGGTGATGTGGGCGACGGATTCCTCGGCCTCGGCCGCCGAGCTGTTGTAGTGCACCGCCACGGCCCAGCCGTCGCGCGCCAGGTCGAGCGCGATGGCCCGGCCGATGCGGCGCGCGGCGCCGGTCACCAGCGCGGCGCGCGGATAGTCGTCGGGATGGCGCTGGATCGGCTGCGGGTCGGGCATGGCGCAGAGAGAATGCGCGAGGCGCTGCCGCCCGACAAGGCCGCGGAGCTAAGGGGACTGTCCCCGAACCGCCCCCTGGGGACAGCCCTCTTCGGGTACAGTCCCCTTTGATCAGGGGACTGTTCCCGCAGCGCAGCGGAGGGGCCTGTCTCCGGATCGCCTTGCTCCGACGGGCGGCATCTCGGGGACAGCCCCCTTGCGGGGACAGTCCCCTTAGCGCAGGCAACCCAGCCAGCACCAGGCCCGGGCTAGAACTGCCAGGCGATGTAAACGCCGTAGAGCAGCAGGAAGGCGGTCCCTTCCAGGCGTCCAACGCGCCAGCCGGCCATCATGATGGGAATCAGCAGCAGGGTGACGCCGACCATGACCCAGATGTCGACCTGCAGCATCTCGGGCGCCACGACGAAGGGCGTGGTGATGGCCAGCGCGGCGAGAACGCCCAGGATGTTGAAGAGGTTCGAGCCGAGCACGTTGCCGAGCGCCACCTCGGAGTGGTGCCGCAGGCCGGCGACGATCGAGGTCGCCAGCTCCGGCAGCGAGGTGCCGACGGCGACCAGGGTCAGTCCGATCACCGCATCGGACACGCCGGCCTTGCGGGCAATGGTCGCCGCGCCGTCGACCAGCAGCTCGGAGCCCACGGCTAGGCCGATCACCCCGCCGGCGACCAGCAGCAGGGCGACCCCGCAGCTCGAGGGCACTTCGATGTCGCCCACGTCGGCCGCGACCCCGGATTCACCGCCTTCGGCGGCGGCCGCGGCCGCAGCCTGTGCCACGTCGCCCCTTTGCCGGCGCCGCTCCAGGGCGTAGCTGTAGCCGACGTAGGTCACCAAGAGCGCGAACATGGCGAGCCCATGCAACCAGGTGAAGGTGCCGAGCTGGGCGAGCACCACGAAGATCATGGTGGCGGCCAGCACGGCGGCGCTGTCGCGCAGCATCGCGGACGGCCTGGTCTGAATCGGGAACAGTATGGCGGCTGCGCCCAGGATCAGCAGGACGTTGGCGATGTTGGAGCCGATCACGTTGCCGACGCCGATGTCCGGCAGGCCCCGCAGTCCGGCCGCCACGGTGACCACCAGCTCGGGCATGGAGGTGGCGGCCGCCACCACGGTCAGGCCGATCAGGAGATGCGACAGGCCGAAGCGCTGGGCCAATGCCACGGCGCCGCGCAGCAGGACCTCGCCACCGATCAGCAGCAGCCCGAGTCCGCCGATCACCTTCAGAATCGGCAGGACGATCAAAATGGTCCCGGCCTCCGCGCCCGGCGCGGAAAGCCTGCCTGCAACCGCAGCCAAGCCCGGCGCTGCCGTCCGCTGACGGTCGCTAGGCGCATCCTGACGTTTCCCCTTCCGCCGGCTGGGCCGGCTGGTGCCCCAAAAGAGTTCCGACTGCCCCCGGACCTCGTTGCCGGCCGCGCGCCGACCGAGCGGCGCGGAGCCGGGGTCCGTTCCCCAATAGGCCTCTAGATGTCTCTTCTGGATGCGCTTTTCAACGCCGGCTGATGGCCCTAACGGGCTGCGGTCGAGTCGCTCTGATGCGCGTCGGTGCCGGACTCCGGCAAGTCATAGCGGATCGACAGGATCTCGAGCTCCAGGTCGCCGCTTGGCCGCTCCCAGACGATCAGGTCGCCGACCTTGGCGTCGTTCAGGGCACGGGCGAGCGGCGAGATCCAGCTCACCAGGCCGCGCTCGGGCTCGGCCTCGTCCTCGCCGACGATGGTGAAGCGGCGGGTCTTACCGTCCTCCTCGGCGACCTCGACGCTGGCGCCGAAGGCGACGCGGTCGGCCGGCTGGCGGGCCGGGTCGACCAGGATGGCGTGCTCGATGCGGGCCTCGAGGTAGCGCGTCTCGCGCAGGATCTGGGCCAGCGGCGTGCGGGTCAGCAGGTCGTCCGGGTCGGCCGCCAGCACGCAGCGCCGCTGCTGCAGCGCCGCCAGGCGCGCCTTCAGCTTGGCCAAGCCCTGCGGCCGGACGTAGTTGGGGTGCGGCGAGATCGGCAGCTCGGGCTGGCCGTCGCCCAGCTCGTCGCCGTCGGGTTCCTTGACGAATGCGCGGCTCATGGCGCCAGTGTGCCTTTGTCGCGCCCTTCTGGACAAGGGGCGCGCAAGGGACGGTAAGGGATAGGCTAGGCGGTGCGGACGGCGCGCTCGCTGCGGCGGGGCGCGACCAGGGCCAGGCCGGCCAGCATGACGAGCAGCGACAGCCAGATCCACAGCGAGTGCGTCTCGCCGAAGATCGCCATGCCCCAGAGCACGCCGGCCAGGGTCACCACGTAGGCGGTCTGGCTGGCGAAGACCGGCCCCGCCGCGCTCACCAGGTAGATGAACAGGCTGTAGGCGAGCGCGCTGATCGCCGCCATGCCGACAATCGACCATTCGACCGCGCCCCAGGGCGCCCCCCAAGGCCAGGGCAGCGGCACGAAGCTGTCGGTTGCCAGAATCACCGGGATCATGACGAGGGTCGCCACCAGGTACATGCCGCAGGCCACCATGAAGGGATCGGCGCTGGCCGGCTTGCGCAGGGCGATCACCAGGTTCTCGGCGGCGTAGCTGCCCGAGGCGATGCAGGCCGCGATCACCCAGGGCGCGGCGCCCGGGTCGGGCAGGCTCTCCCGCGGCGCCACCAGAAGCACCACGGCGATGAGGCCGCAGAGCACGCCCAGCAGGCGCGCGGCGGCCAGCCGCTCGACGCCGAGCAGGGCGGCCAGGAAGATGGTCATGATCGGCACCAGCGCGACGGTGATCGACAGCACCCCCGCCGGCACGTGCGCGGCAGCATAGAAGAACAGGATGCCGGGGCAGACCGCGCCGAGCAGGGCGCAGGCGCTGTAGAGGCCGAGCATGTGGCGCTCGCGGGCGATCCGCTGGCGCCGCGCCAGCATGAGGGCGCAGAGGAAAACGGCGCCGAGGCTGGCCTGCCAGAACGTGATGCCGATCGGGTGGGCGCCGCCGTCGGCCGCGATCTTGGCGAGCGAGAAGGTCAGCCCCCAGCCGACCCCCATGGTCAGCAGCACCAGCCAGGCCCAGACAAGTCCGATCGGGCGCCCCAGGCCGCCGTGCGGCGCGACGGGTGCCGTATCGGCGAGCCTGTCGAGCGGATGGTCGGGTCTTTCGAGCGGCATGCGGAATCTCGAGGCCGAGGCTGCGGTGACGGCGGCGCGGGAAACTGCCGCGCGGCGCGGCAGATTAGGGAGTCTCCCGGTCCCCCGCCAGTCCTTCTATCCGGGTCTTGCGGTGGCCTTATACCAGCGGCGCTTATTCTTGACCCGTCATCCCGTGCGCACTGCAGCACGCAGTGCTGCGGTGCAGACACGGGATCCGGCGCTATCGAAGCTCTCCATCTGGCAGATCCCGGATCAGCGAAGCAGCACTGCGTGCTGCATCGCATCCGGGATGACGAGTCAGAATTAGCGGCCGTTGGTATTAGTCGGCCGCCGTCATTGGAGGACGATCACAGATGCGTCTGCGCAATGTCGGGAGCGCGTGCCGGTGTCTCGGACGAATCGCCGTGCGGCCTTCGAGACGCCGCCTTCGGCGGCTCCTCAGGCTGAGGATAAACCTCTGATGCCACGAAAATTTCGCCTCACCCTGAGGAGCGGGCGAAGCCCGCGTCTCGAAGGGCGCAGGATGCAATTGCAGCATTCGTTTGCTTGCCAGCACCGCTCCGCAATCACACAACCGCCGACGACTTGGTCATATGCGATGTCGCTGCCGTTGCAGGGAGGCGGGCGCAGGGGCCGGAAGGGCGTCAGCCCTTGTCCTTCGGCTCCAGGACCAGGGCGGCCGAGTTCATGCAGTAGCGCTGGCCGGTCGGCTGCGGGCCGTCCGGGAAGACGTGGCCCAGGTGGGCGTCGCAGCGCGCGCAGAGCACCTCGGTGCGCACCATCCAGAGCGTGCGGTCGTCCTTGGTCTCGACCGCGTCCTCGGCGATCGGCGCGAAGAACGACGGCCAGCCGGTTCCGGACTCGAACTTGGTCTCCGACGAGAACAGCGGCTGCCCGCAGCAGACGCAGCTGTAGGTGCCGGGCGTCTTGCTGGCGTGGTACTGGCCGGTGAAGGCGCGTTCGGTGCCGGCCCGGCGGGTGACCTTGTACTGCTCCGGCGTCAGCTGGGCGCGCCATTCGGCATCGGACTTGACGATCTTGTCGGCCATGACCGTTTCCTTACTAGGTTTCCCCCCTTAGGGCTTCCCGTGTCCGAGTTGGCCCGCGCCGCGGCGGAAGTCAAGAGAGGGGCGGCGTTGCCACAGCCACAGCTGTCGTCCCGGGGCTTGTCCCCGGGACCCAATGCCCTATCCGCTCGATTGCTCGTGGCGACTATTCCATGCAATGCGGCGGGCGAGGATGCAAACTGGCAAGGCATCGCCACGCGTTAACGCTAATGATGGGTCCCGGGAACAGGTCCCGGGACGACAGTGGTGCGTGGTCGGTTGGCGGCGAACGTTACGCCAGCAGCGCCCGGGTGACGTTGCCGAGCAGGGCCATCTCGGCGCGGGCCAGCGCGCTGACCGGCTGGGCGCGCAGGAAGCCGTGGATGGTGCCGGGCACCAGGCGCAGAGTGGTCGGCACACCGGCCGCCTCGAGCCGCGCCGCGTAGTCGAGCGCCTCGTCGCGCAGCGGGTCGTTGTCGGCGGCCAGGATGTAGGCGGGCGGCAGGCCGCCGAGGTTGCGGCAGCGGAGCGGCAGGCCGAGGGGATCGTCGCGGCCGTGCCCTTGGGCGAAGTAGGACTCGAGGTAATAGATCATGCCGGCGCGGGTCAGGAAGGGATCGCGGTCGGCCCGGTAGCTCGGCCGCTCGACGTCGTCGTCGACCACGGGATAGAGCAGGATCTGCGCCTTGAGCGCGACGTCGCCCTGCTCGCGCGCCTCGATCGCCAAGGCGGCCGCCAGATTGCCGCCGGCGCTGTCGCCGGCCACCGCGATGCGGCCGGCGTCCAGGCCGAAAGCGCCGGCCTGGCGGATGAGCCAGCGCAGCGCGAAGCTGGCGTCCTCGAAGGCGGCGGGGAAGGGGTTCTCCGGCGCCCGGCGATAGTGCAGGCTCGCGACCGCCACGCCGCTGCCGGCGGCGAGCGGCGCGGTCACCGACTCGTGCGTCGAGACGTCGCCGCAGACCCAGCCGCCGCCGTGCAGGTAGAGCACAAGGGGCGGCGGTGCCGCCGTCTTCGGCCGGTAGAGCCGGAAGGGAATCTCGCGGCCCGGCGCGCAGATGTGGTGGTCGACGATCTCGACGCCCTCGGGAATCGGCAGGCGGAAGCGGGTGGCGCGCAGCGCGAAGACGCGGCGCCGCTCTTCCGGAGAGGTCGGCAGCGGCTTGCCCTGCATGGCATCGCGCAGGGTCGCTGCGTATCGGGCGATGCCCGCTTCCAGCGGTGCCGGTTCCTCGCTCATGGCTTTCCTTTCTGCTCCCTACCACTCCAGGGTCGCCGGCATGTTCTACACCGTCCGAGGGGCTTCTGCTCACATTGCTGCGACATCGGGCCGCGGTGGCTTGCCGGAGTACTGTAATCACGTTTCAATCGAGGCCGGTCATGCCCGCGAGCGGAGGACGCCATGCGCCGCAGTTGCTTCGCGCTCAGCCTGCTGCTGACTTTCGCCATCGGCAACGCGCTGGCAGCCGAGGAGGTCGACCTCGAGCTGGTGCTGCTGGCCGACGCCTCGCGCTCGATCGACGACGGCGAGTTTCAGTTGCAGCGCCAGGGCTACGCCGCCGCCATTACCCACCCCGACGTGCTGGCCGCGATCGCCGGCGGCTACCTGCAGCGCATCGCCGTGACCTACGTCGAATGGGGCCAAGTCGATTCGCAGGAGGTGGTGGTGCCCTGGACCGTCATCGACGGCCCCGACAGCGCCGCCGGCTTTGCCAAGCAGCTCATGGCCGAGCCGCGCCTGGCGCACGGCCCCAACGCCATCGGCAACGCGCTGGCCGCGGCCCAGGCCCTGATCGAGAGCAACGAGATCGAGAGCACCCGCCAGGTGATCGATTTCTCCGGCGACAGCGCCTACAGCTGGGGCGGCATCCCGATCCACGAGGCCCGGGCCATGGCGCTGGCGGCCGGCAGCGTGATCAACGGCCTGGCGATCCTCTGCTATGAGTGCGACGGCCGGCCGGTCGGCTATGACCTGGAAGCCGCCTTCGCCTCGCTGATCATCGGCGGCCCCGGCAGCTTCGTCGTAACCGCCGACGGCAACCAGAGCTTCGCCGAGGCGGTGCGCCGCAAAATGCTGCTGGAGATCGCCGGCGAGCCGGCCGGGGCGGAGCTGGCCAGGGCCGGGGAGTAGGGCCGGGTCGAGCAAAGCTGCCACCGAGACATCAGCCGCTGGGTGCAGGCCTCATGCTTTGACAAGGCGATACCATGCCTCGCGTGCTGATCCCGGAGGGTGCTATGAGTGACTCCAGCGTTGGAATGGCACCAGACATTGCCCCCGAGCCTTTTGGCCAAGAGATTGATAGTCGTGCTTGTTTGTTATCTCGACGATAGTGGCAAAGACCCGCAAAATCCGATTACCACGCTTGCGGGCTATGTGGCTACTGATGATCAATGGAGGGCGTTTGAAGCCGAAGTAGAGCCTTGGTTCAACGAGTTCCAGGTTAGCGTTTTGCACTCCAAAGACCTTCACAACACAGATGGTCAGTTTGCGGGCTGGCGAGTTCTTAAGAAGCAGGCATTTGTCGCCAGGCTTTGCCAAGTTCTATCGCGCCACGTACAGCTCGGTGTAAGTATGTCGGTTTTGAAAGACGCTTATGGAGCGCGCGCAAAGGAAAGCGACCGCAAGCGTACCTCGACGCCGTACACCTTTTGCTCTGCCGTGATTATCGACTGGCTATTGCGGGATATTCGGGTTGGAGGCGCCGCAAACAAGAATGGAATTGCGCTGATACTGGAATGTGGGCACGAGAACAATCCCGAGGTCGAACAGTACTTTTACAGTGTGCGCGAACTCCATAAGTTGCAGAATGTGCTTCACTCGATCTCCTTTGTGCCAAAGGACAAATGTCGTGCCATTCAAATGGCCGACCTTCTGGCGTTCTATACGCGCCGGCATGGAGTTGCGTTAGAAAGGGCGCCGGTTGACGAAAGACCTGATGTGTCCCCTGGCACAATGATGAATATCATCGCAGAGAGCGTCCCGATTCGCTCCTTTGTCGCGACGGATTTCGGTCCCCAGTCTGGTCCGCAGTTTTTTGCGGGCGACCCCTAGGTGCAAGCCGCGGGCGCCCTGCAGGCGTCAAGCAGCCCTGCTGCAAAGGACAATCAGACCCTCACGACCCGCGCAAGCGGCGCCTCCCGTCAGGTGGCTACCGTCTCAGAAGAGTCTAGTTGTGAATGCGACATCGCTCTATCATTGCGATGAATAGATGTTTGGTTTCTCGCTCTTTGGTGGGAGGCGGTAAACGTGGCAGCCAAAGAACCGGCAGGCAGTTTCATTCGGTGGCAGTCAATCACGATTGAGCAGCTAACTTACTCGGTCAATTTGATCCTTGGCCTGTCTGTAGCCGCGTTGGGTTTCCAAATCCATCTTTTGCTGGACAGTACCTTTCAGCCTGCATCGTGGCAAAAGTCATTCTTTTTGCTCTCGATGTTCTCGCTCTTGCTTTCAATCGCTCTTGGCCTCTGGTGCATATTCAATAGGCTTGTAGATTTTCGAACGACAGCAAAGGCTGCTCGTCTTCGGGAAAGGGACGAATCAGATAGCGAGTTAGCCGAACTCCGCGGACGTTACAAGAGGCTGGGCCAAGCAACGTGGCGACTCTTCTGCGGACAAGTTGCAACATTTGGCATTGGGATTCTGCTGGTCGTAATTGCCGTATTGCCAAGTCTGCTTCCTTGCGCACCGTCCGCCTAGCAGAATGCAAAGCTGGCGCCTGTAGAACCGGCAATAGGAGCTAAACAGAGGCGCCGCAACGCCTTCTAGTAGTTTTGCTAGCGCCTCGCTCTGCGCTATCGGTTGGGGGTCTTCACGGCCCCCGTCGCCGCCGTCCCCGATACTTCCCCTTGCCGCTCTTGGAGCGGGCGTCGGCCTGGCGCATGCGCTCGGCGAAGCCGCCAGCGCCGCCCGCACCACCGCCGCGCGGGCTGCCGGGCGGCAGCTCCAGGTCCTGGTTCTCCAGGCGCCTGATCTCGTCGCGCAGGCGGGCGGCCTCCTCGAACTCCAGGTCGGCGGCGGCCTCGCGCATGCGCTTCTCCAGGCTGGCGATGTGGGCCTGCAGGTTGTGGCCGATCAGGTGCGGCGTCGCCTCGTCGCCGGTGCCGACCGTCACGTGGTCGCGCTCGTAGACGCTCTGCAGGATGTCGGCGATCTGCTTCTTGATCGATTCCGGCGTGATGCCGTGCGCCGCGTTGTAGGCCTGCTGCTTCTCGCGCCGCCGGCTGGTCTCCTCGAGCGCCGCGGTCAGGCTGTCGGTCATGCGGTCGGCGTAGAGGATGACGCGGCCGTCGACGTTGCGCGCCGCCCGGCCGATGGTCTGCACCAGCGAGGTCATGGAGCGCAGGTAGCCCTCCTTGTCGGCATCGAGGATGGTGACCAGCGCGCATTCCGGGATGTCGAGGCCCTCGCGCAGCAGGTTGATGCCGACCAGAACGTCGAACACGCCGAGCCGCAGATCGCGGATGATCTCGATGCGCTCCAGGGTGTCGACGTCGGAGTGGATGTAGCGCACCTTCAGGCCGGCCTCGTGCAGGTACTCGGTCAGGTCCTCGGCCATGCGCTTGGTGAGCGTGGTGCAGAGCACGCGGTAGCCCTTGTCGACCGTGTCGCGGCACTCGGCGATCAGGTCGTCGACCTGGCTCTCGGTCGGGCGGACGATGCAGACCGGGTCGATCAGGCCGGTCGGGCGGATCACCTGCTCGACGAAGACGCCGTCGGTCTGCTTCAGCTCCCACGGGCCGGGCGTGGCCGAGACGTAGACCGTCTGCGGCCGCATCGCCTCCCACTCCTCGAACTTGAGCGGCCGGTTGTCGACGCACGACGGCAGGCGGAAGCCATACTCGGCCAGCGTCGACTTGCGCGCGTAGTCGCCGCGGAACATGCCGTGCAGCTGCGGCACCGTGACGTGGCTCTCGTCGACGAACAGCAGCGCGTCCTCGGGCAGGTACTCGAAGAGGGTCGGCGGCGGCTCGCCCGGCTGGCGGCCGGTCAGGAAGCGGGAGTAGTTCTCGATGCCGGCGCAGGAGCCGGTCGCCTCGATCATCTCCAGGTCAAAGGTCGTGCGCTGCTCCAGCCGCTCGGCCTCGAGCAGCTTGCCCGTCTTGCGGAACTCGTCCAGGCGGACCTTCAGCTCCTCTTTGATCAGCTTGGCCGCCTGGTGCAGCGTCGGGCGCGGCGTCACGTAGTGCGAGTTGGCGTAGACCTTGACCTCGTCCATCTGGCCGGTCTTCTCGCCGGTCAGGGGGTCGAACTCGTTGAGCGCCTCGACCTCGTCGCCGAACAGGGTGACCCGCCAGGCGCGGTCCTCGTAGTGCGCGGGGAAGATCTCGACCGTGTCGCCGCGTACCCGGAAGGTGCCGCGGTGGAAGTTCACGTCGTTGCGCTTGTATTGCAGCTCGACCAGCGCCTTCAGCAGGTCGGCGCGGTTCAGCGTCTGGCCGGCCTGCACCGTGACCGTCATGTTGGAATAGGTCTCGGGCGAGCCGATGCCGTAGATGCAGGAGACCGAGGCCACGATCACCACGTCGCGCCGCTCGAACAGCGCCCGCGTCGCCGAGTGGCGCATGCGGTCGATCTGCTCGTTGATCGAGCTTTCCTTCTCGATGTAGGTGTCGGTGCGCGGGACGTAGGCCTCGGGCTGGTAGTAGTCGTAGTAGGAGACGAAGTATTCGACCGCGTTGTCCGGGAAGAAGGACTTCATCTCGCCGTAGAGCTGCGCCGCCAGGGTCTTGTTCGGCGCCAGGATCAGGCTCGGCCGCGCCATGGTCTGGATGACGTGCGCCATGGTGAAGGTCTTGCCCGAGCCGGTGACGCCCAGCAGCACCTGGTCGCGTTCGCCCTTCTCGACGCCGCCGAGCAGCTCTGTGATGGCCTGCGGCTGGTCGCCCGCCGGCTGGAAGTCGGAGGTGATCTCAAAGGCCTGACCGCCGGCGCGCGGCACGGCGGCCTTTCCGGGCAGGACGATATCGGCGAGGGACATGCCCCATAAGTAGCGCGGCCCGCGGCGGGGCGCCAGGGCTGCCTGGCCGGCCGCGCCCGGCCGCTGACAGGAGCCGTCAGGAGACCCGCGCGGCGCGCCGCGGCTCAACCGCCCACCTTCAACCGAATGTGATCCGCGGTGACTTGCGCCGCGACCCTGCCATGCAATCTAACGGCGATAGCCTGATGGCACCTCCGACCTGGCGGAACTGGTCCCTTGCGCCGCGCTTCCAACACCCTTGCACGCGTTGCCGCCGCAAGCCTGGCGCTCGCCCTCTGGCCGCTGGCCGGCTTCGCTACCCTGGAAGACGCGGGCTGGCAGACGCTGAGCCTGCCGGACCGCGCGCCGGCCCGTTTTGCGCTGCGCAGCGACGGTGTCATAGAGGTCGAAACCAAGGCGTCGGTGGGATTTCTCTATCGCGACGTGGAGCAGGCCGGCGGCCGACTGGTTTGGCGCTGGCGCGTCGACAAGGGCGGTCCGGCCAGCGACCTCATGCAGCGCGGCGAGGACGACCGGCCGCTGGCCGTACACCTCTGGTTTCCGGAGCAGGAGACCAGCTTCAAGGACCTGCTGGCGGGCTTCTTCGGCTATCCGCGCTTCGGCCGCGCCATCACCTACGTCTGGGCCGCCGACGGCTCCAAGGGCAAGCGCTTCGCCAACCCCTACCTGGATCCCGGCCAGGGCATGATCATCGTGCTGCGCGACCGGAGCGACGACCTGGGTGCTTGGCATTCGGAAACCGTCGACTACGCGGCAGACTACCGGCGCCATTTCGGCACGGCACCGCCGCCGCCGAAGTTCGTGGCGATCTCCGGCGATAGCGACGATCTCGGCGGCATGACCCTGGGCTGGGTGGCCGGGCTGCAGTTCCAGGAGAAACCGCAATCGGAGCGGCTGCACTGATGCAGGGCGGAGAACAGGAGGACTTGCCGCGTCAACTGGCCGAGCTGGCGCGCAAGGCCGAGAGGGCGGCCGACCGGCGCGGTAGCAGCGCAGCTTCCGACGCGCCGCTTGCTCCGCCAAGCGCTGTAGCACGCGAGCATGCGATTGCGCGGGTCAGCCAGCTCCATCACGGCGAGCTGATGACGGCGCGGATCTGCGGCTTGCTGGCCCGACAGGTTTCGCTTGCAGAGGCGCGCCGCTGCCTGGCGCTGCAGCGCGAGGACGAGCTGGCGCACGCCGTGCTCTATGCCGGCTATCTGGACGCCCTGGGCGGCCGGACGCCGCGCCAGGCCGCGCTCGAGCTGCTGGAGCAGGAAGCGAATGCCTGGCGGGGGCCGCCGGAAGCGCTGATCCTGGCGGTCCATGTCCTGCTCGAGGGCGAGGCCGCGCTGTGGCAGCGCCATGCCGCCTGCTGGCTCCCCTGTCCGCGCTTCCTGGCGCTGAGCCGGGAGATCGCCCAGGACGAGGCGCGGCACATCGCCTTCGGCCGGCTCTACCTGCCGCCTGCCCTGGCTGCCCTGTCGCGGCGCGAGCGCTTGGCGATCTACCACTGGCTGCGCGATCTCTGGACCAAGACCTGGGCCCAGCTGCACGACGGCAGGGGAGAGTTGACCCGCGTTTCCGATTCGCTGCTGCGCGCCTGGTCGGACCATCGCTGGCGCCACTGGCAGGGCGAGTTGAGGCGGATCGGCCTCTACGGCATCGAGGAGCGGGCCGCCTTCGAGCGGCGCTGAGTGGCCATGCGGCTTTCGATCATCATCGCCACCCTGAACGAGGCGCCGCGCATCGCAACGACGCTCGCCGCCGTGCGGATGACCGATCCCGAAGCGGAAGTCATCGTGGTCGACGGCGGTAGCCGCGACGGCACGGCTCGCGTGGCACGGCAGGCCGGCGCAAGGGTCCTGACAGCATCGCGCGGTCGCGGCGCCCAGCTGGCCGCCGGTGCCAAAGCCGCGAGCGGCGACGTTCTTGTGTTCCTCCATGCCGATACCAGCTTTCCATTGGGTGCGCCCTTGGCGCTGCGCCGGGCGCTGCGTGACCCGCGGGTGATCGGCGGCAATTTCCGGGTGGTGTTCGAGGACGGCGGCGGCGCAGACGACTTTGCCCGCTGGCTGACCGGCTTCTATGCCTGGTTCCGGCACAAGGGGCTCTACTACGGCGATTCGGTCATGTTCCTGCGCCGCGCCGTTTATCAGGAGCTTGGCGGCTTCCGGCCGATCGCGCTGATGGAGGACTACGACCTCAACCGGCGCATGGAGCGGCGCGGCGGCACAGTCTGCATCGAAGAGCCGCCGGTGGTGACCTCGGCGCGGCGCTTCGCCGGCCGGCGGCCGGCCGCGATCTTCTGCCAGTGGCTGCTGCTGCACGCGCTCTACTACCTGCACCTGCCGCCGCCGCTGCTCGCCTGGCTGTACGACTCTGAACGCCACCGCACCGCCTCCTGACGGAGCAGAAAAGGGGTCTGACCCCATTTCTGCCGCGCTCAGGCGCTGGCCAGCCGATGCAGCCGGGGTACCAGCAGCTTCAGCCCCAGCGCGGCGACGAGCGTATAGGCCGCCATCGCGACATACTGGTTCTCGAGGGCGACCCCGAGGTCGAGCAGGAGGCCGATCAGTCCGGGGGCCAGGGCCGAGGCGAAGACCATCACCGCGAAGGCGACCGAGCGGATGGCGCCCAGATGCCGCGTGCCGAAGAGCTCGGCCCAGAGCGCGCCGAGCAGAGCCGAAGAGCTGCCGGTCGTCATCGCGCCCAGCGCCATGAAGGCCGGTGCGGCAAAAGGCGAGCTGGTGAGCGCGAGCACCAGCACGCCGGCGGCCATCGGCAGGAGGAACAGCGGCAGGATCTGGCGCGCGCCGTAGCGGTCGATGAGCCAGCCGGTCAGCAGCGCTGCCGCGACGCTGACCCCGGCAAAGGCGGGGAACCAGCCGGCGAACCAGGCGAGCGTCCAGCCCTTCGCCGCCACCAGATAGGCCTGGTGAAAGAAGATGCCGGTCATGACGAAGGACGGCGCCGCGATCCCGGGCAGCAGGGCGAAGAACTCCGGCCGGCGCAGCACCTCGGCGCGCGTCCATTCACGCCGCGGTGCCAGCGGCTCGTCGCCGCTGTCGGCGGCCTGGTCGTGCGCCGGCTCGCCCCGCAGGAAGAAGAGCACGAGCGGCACGGCGATCAGGCACAGCCCGGCTGCGGCGATCAGCCAGGTCTGGCGCCAGCCTACGGCGGCTATCAGCATCACGGCGGCGATCGGGATCACGGCCTCGCTGGCCGGATAGCCGAGCACGGCGAGCGACATCATGCGGCCGCGCCGGCGCAGGTACCAGCGGCCGACGCCGGTCGTCGGCAAATGACCCAGAAAGCCCTGCCCGAACAGCCGCAAGCCGAACAGGATCGGCAGCAGAAGCCAGGCGACCGACACGCTCGCCATCGCGGCGCAGACCGCGGCAAGGCAGAGCAGCATGCCGACCGCGAGCCAGCGGATGCGGACATGGTCGGCGATCTTGCCGGACCACATCAGCACGCAGGCGCTCGCCAGGGTGGCCAGGGTGTAGAGCCCGCCGAAGCTGCCATCGGTCAGCCCCAGCTCGCTCTTCAGCCCGGGCGCGAAGATGGCGATGAAGTAGGTCTGGCCGAAGGCCGAGGAGAACATCATCACGAAGGCGGCGACCACCAGGCCGCTCGGCGCGCGCGGGCGTTCAGTGATCGTCGCCATGCCTTCGATCGCTCTCGATTTGCTGCCGCGAAGCCTCGTCGGCCCGCAGGTTCCGCTCGTGTGTGGTCGCGCCGACTTCCGCTCCCGGAGCAATTGGCCGCACGATGGCACAACGAAGCGAGACCCGCTTTGGCCGGGGGCTCCGAGCACCGCCAGTCGTGATCGGGGGATGCCGAGACAATAGGTCGCGGCGCGGGGCCTGTACAGCCCCGCGCGTCACTCCGTGGTGCGGTCCGGCTGCGGCGTCGCGCCGTTTGACATCGGTGCCGGCTTGGCGACGATGGGTCATGCTTGGTGCCATCGCCGGCGACATCATCGGCTCGCGGTTCGAGGGACGGGCCGGACCGCCGCGCGACTTCCTGCTGTTCCATCCCGCCTGCCGCTTTACCGATGACAGCGTCTGCACGCTGGCCGTGGCCGAGGCCCTGCTCGGCGAGCGTGACTTCGCGGCCAGCCTGCGGGCCTTCGTGCGCCGCCATCCGCACCGCGGCTATGGCGGCCTGTTTCTCGACTGGGCCTTCGCCGAGCATGCGCCGGCCTACGGCAGCTGGGGCAACGGCGCGCCGATGCGCGTCGCCGCGGTCGGCTGGCTGGCCCGGGACGAGGCCGAGGCGCTCGACTTGGCGGCGGGGCAGGCGGCCGTCAGCCACGATCACCCCGACGCCGTCGCCGCGGCCCAGGCCGTCGCGCTGGCCATCTTGCTGGCGCGTTCGGGCCGGCCGCCAGCGGACATCCGCCGGCAACTCGTCGCCGACTTCGGCTATGACCTCGAGCCGGACCGCGCCCTGGCGGGCGGCAGCTTCGATGTCTCGGCTGCCGGCACGGTGCCGCCGGCGCTCGCCGCCGTCTTCGCAGCGGACGGCTGGGAGGAGGCCGTGCGCACCGCCGTCTGCCTGGGCGGCGATACGGACACGCTGGCCTGCATCGCCGGGGCGGTGGCCGAGGCGGCCCACGGCCTTCCCACGGAAATCGCCAAGTCGGCCCGCGGCTATCTGACGGACGACCTGCGCGCCGTCCTGGAGCGCTTCGAGTCGGCGCGGTCTCGGATGGCGTAAGGCGGAAATGGGGTCAGACCCCATTTCCGTCCTCCTTCCGATTAACCAAACTCGCGACTGCGAGGCATTCTCATTTTTCTTGACAGGCGACGGGCGCGGGCACATATTGGGGCTGTAACTGGAATAATTCTAATATGCGATCTCAAGGAGTGATCAGCAGCCGGCCGCCGGCCCTTTTCACCAAATGGGATCGCTTGCCCATGCCCCCCGCGCCCGGGACGCCACCGCGCCCCGGGCCTTGTCTAGAGAAAAGAGAGAGGAGAACTCCATGCTCACTGTTGGCGACCGCTTCCCCGCATTCGCGCTCAAGGCCGTCGGCGCCGGCCTGCCCAAGTCCCCGTCCGAGGCCTTCATCACCGTCAGCGACAAGACCGACGGCAAGTGGCGGGTCGTGTTCTACTGGCCGAAGGACTTCACATTCGTCTGCCCGACCGAGATCGCCGCCTTCGGCCAGCTCAACGGCGAGTTCGCCGACCGCGACGCCGAGCTGCTCGGCGTCTCGACCGACAGCGAGTTCGTGCACCTGGCCTGGAAGCGCGACCACGAGGACCTGCGCGGCCTGGCCTTTCCCATGGTCAGCGACATCAAGCGCGAGCTGGCCGAGGCGCTCGGCATACTCGACAAGGCCGAGGGCGTCGCCCTGCGCGCCACCTTCATCGTCGACCCGGACGGCATCATCCGCTTCGTCTCGGTCAACGACCTGAGCGTCGGCCGCAACCCGCAGGAAGTGCTGCGCGTGCTCGATGCCCTGCAGACCGACGAGCTCTGCCCCTGCAACTGGCAGAAGGGCGAAGAGGTTCTGAAGGTCGCCTGACCCGTCAGGCGTGCGGGGCAGCCGCGCGGCGCGGCGGGCCGCTCCCCACCGGGCGGCCCGCCGCAAGCCCCCGCGCATTTCCCAGCATCGTTCCGCCACAACGTCCCATCCCCGTTCCCCCGTCATTCCGGAGTAGTTCATCATGTCGATCGAGAGCCTGAAGTCCGCCCTGCCGGACTACGCCAAGGACCTGAAGCTGAACCTGGGCAGCGTCTTCACCTCGACCACGCTCAACCAGCAGCAGGTCTGGGGCGCCGCGTTGGCCTCGGCGCTGGCCAGCCGCAACCCGACCGTGACCGCCGCGATCGAGGCCGAGGCGGCAAGCCGGCTCAGCCCCGAGGCGATCATCGCCGCCAAGGCGGCGGCCGCCATCATGGCCATGAACAACATCTACTACCGCTTCGTCCACCTGGCCGGGCACGAGACCTACCAGAGCCTGCCGGCGCGCCTGCGCATGAACGTCATCGCCAAGCCGGGCGTCGACAAGCTCGACTTCGAGCTCTGGTCGCTCGCCGTCTCGGCGGTCAACGGCTGCGGCCTCTGCATCGCCGCGCACGAGCGCGAGGTGGTCGGCGGCGTCGGCAAGGACGGCATCCAGGACGCCGTGCGCATCGCCTCGGTCATCCACGCCGTCGCCGTCACCCTGGAAGGCGAGCAGGCGCAGGACCAGGCGGCGCGGGCGGCGGCTTAATCGCCAACAAACTGACCCCCTCACCCGGTTCGCCGAATGACTTGCACAGCTGGCGCTGCGCAAGTCATGGCGAACCGCCCTCTCCCGCAAGGGGAGAGGGCTAAAGAGGCTGCAATTGCGCCCCCTTTCCCTCGCCCCTTGGGGGAGAGGGAGGGGCCCGCCGCGAAGCGGTGGGAGGGTGAGGGGTCAACAAGGAGTGGTACCTGCCGCGCAGCTAACCCTGCGACAACTGTGCCGGGTCGTTGAGGCGCCAGTCGTAGGCGCTGTCGTGCAGCTTGCCGATGGCGGCGAGCTGCGCGGAAAGCGCCGGCGCGGCGTAGCGCTGCAGGTGGGCCAGCACGCTGGCCTCGTTGCCGCCGAAGTCCTCGATGAACCAGTCGTAGATGCTCGAGACCACGACCCGGCCGTTGCGGATGGTGACGCCGCGCGGATCGTTGACGTAGCCGCGCGCTGCCTCGTCGAGAGTCTGCTCCATGCTGTCGGCGCGATAGGCCGTCGCGCCCAGGTTCGGGCAGCCGACCGAGGCGCAGTTGACCACGTAGTGCAGGCGCGGATCGCGCCAGATCGGCCGCAGGATGCGATGCTCGATGTCGTTGAGCGTCAGCGGCTGATCCTCGACCACGGTCAACGGCTTGTCCCAGGGTCCGTCGGCGAAGAGGCCCGGCGAGATGTCGATGTCGCGGATGCTCGCCACCGGATAGTGCGCCAGCACCACGTCGACGGTCAGCGCGTTGTAGAGGTTGACCCAGTAGGGCAGCTGCACCCTGGGCGCCATGCGGCTGACCGGCATCGCCGTCAGCTGCCCGATGAAGTCGCGCAGCACACGGCGATCCTCGGGCGTGACCGCGCCGTAGTCGAAGACCGCGAGGCCGGTGTCGGAAAGCCGCAGGTAGCGTGCCAGCAACAGATCCCAGGCGGCGACCTCGGGCTCGAGGGTGCTGGCCGCGTCCGCGGCCTGCCAGCGCGGCCAGAGCCTGGCGCTCGGCGCAAAGGCGCCGCTGAGCGAGCGGAATCCGGCGAGCGGAACAGCCAGGCCGACGACCAGCCCGGCGCGCAGCAAGCCCCTGCGCGAGTTGAGGATACGCAAGGGGTCGGGGCCGCCATTTCGCATTGATTCACTCCGCTGTCCGCTTGTTCGCTGCCGCTGATGTAAGGCGGTGCGCGTTCACGGCAAATCACAGGCGCGCGATGCCGGGCGCGGGCTTGCCAGGCCCAGCCATGCGCTGCGCTCAGGGCTGCCTCCCGCCGGGGCGGCTGGCCGGCCGGCTCCGTCTCCGGCTAGCTTTCCTTCCGAGACTATGGCAAGGGAAGCCCCAGGAAACCAATGCCCCGCCTGACCCGCCTCTCGGACTTGCCCTATCTGCTGCTGCTCTTCCCGCCGCTGTTCTGGGCCGGCAATGTGATCGTCGGCCGTGCGGTGCGCGGCGAGATCCCGCCGCTGTCGCTCAACTGGTGGCGCTGGAGCGTGGCGACGCTGATCCTCCTTGTCGTGCTGCATCGCCCCTTCTGGCGCCAGCGTATGCTGCTGCTGCGTCATTGGCGGCTGATGCTGCTGCTCGCGGCGACCGGATTCCTGATCTTTCACTCGGCGGTTTATATCGGCCTGACCGAGACCACGGCGCTGAACGCCGCGCTCATCATCGCGCTGGGACCGGTGCTGATCGTGCCGCTGGCCTGGGCCATGCTGGGCGAGCGGGCGACCGGCTTGCAGCTGCTCGGAGTCGCTGTCTCCTGCGTCGGCGCCGCCGTGGTCATCACGCGCGGCGAGCTGGCGGTGCTGACCAGCCTCGCCTTCAACCGTGGCGACCTCTGGCTGCTGCTGGCGTCTGCCTGCTGGGCGGTCTACAGCGTCATGCTGAAGCGCAAGCCGCCGGCGATGGACGGCTCGGCCCTGCTGGTGGCCATTACCCTGCTTGGCGCGGTGCTCTCGATGCCCTTCTATCTCTGGGAGATGGCGCGCGGCCTCAGCGTGCCGCCGACCTGGGAAAGTGCCGCTGCGATAGGCTATGTCAGCGTATTTGCCGGGGTGCTCGCCAATGCCGCCTGGAACCGCGGCATCGCCCTGGTCGGGCCGAACAAGGCCGGCCTGTTTCTCCACCTCATACCGGTCTACACCGTCGTGCTCGCCAGCCTGTTCCTCGGCGAGCAAGTCCGGCTGTATCACCTGGGCGGCGTGCTGCTGATCGTGCTGGGCATCGTGCTGACCACGCGCTTCGGGCCCAAGGCCGCGGCCGCGCTGTCCTCGGCGAAGACCAGATAACGCAGCCGCCCGCCGGGCAGGATCGCGTCGAAGGGATAGCAGGTGACCAGCGTCAGGGCTGCTTGCCCGTCGCCGGCACTGAATCGGGCGTCGCGTGCGTCGATCACCTGGCTGTCGCGCACCACGTAGCGGCGCCAGAGGCCGTCCGGCCGTTGCAGCTCGATGGCGTCGCCGGGCGCGAGGTCGCGCAGGAAACGGAAATGGGTGTCGCGATGGCCGCTGATCACGCTGTGGCCGGTCGCTCCGGGCCGCGCCGTACCGTCCAGGTGGCCCGGTGCGAAGGCCAGGCTGCGCCCGCTGGCCCCGGCCAGCACGATCTGATCGATACCGCGCGCCGGCACCTTGAGGCGGGCGACCGGGTAGGTATCGGCCCAGGGCCAGGGCCGCATGGCGCGGCCGCCGTCGGCCAGGCTGGCCTGCCAGGTGCGCTCCAGCAGAATCTGCGCCAGCCAGGCCTTGCCGTGGATCAGCG
>JBHJOF010000045.1:0-6939 GCA_050330055.1 Kiloniellales bacterium | reverse complement strand
CCTCGACGTAGGCCTGCACGCTGCGGCCCAGGATGGTGGCGTCCTGGGCGATGCGCGCGACGTCCAGCTTGGCCTGGTCCAGCCGTCCACCGAGGCGCTGCAGGTATTGCTGGTAGAACGCGGGGAACTGGGCGAAGACTGCGGCGCCGAGGGCGGCGGCGATGCCGTTGGCGAGTCGTCCGATCATCGCATCACGGTCTCGGGCAAGGGCCTCGCAGCGGTGCGGTCACGCCCGCGACCGTCACGCAAGCTCCGCCAGCAGGGTGAGCTGCTTCGGCACGTCGTTGCCGTCGCGGTCGCTCAGTCGCGTCGGATAGTCGCCGGTGAAGCAGGCATCGCAGAACTGCGGCTCGAGGGTGTTGCGGCCGGGTTCGCCCATGGCGCGGTAGAGGCCGTCGATCGAGATGAAGGCCAGGCTGTCGACGCCGATGTGCTTGGCCATGGCCGGAACGTCCATCTGCGCCGCCAGCAGCTCGCTGCGCTCCGGCGTGTCGATGCCGTAGAAGCAGGAGTGTGTGGTCGGCGGCGCCGCGATCCGCATGTGCACTGCACGCGCGCCGGCGGCGCGCACCATCTCGACGATCTTGATCGAGGTGGTGCCGCGCACGATCGAATCGTCGACCAGGATGACCCGCTTGTCCTTCAGCATCGGCGCGTTGGCGTTGTGCTTCAGCTTGACGCCGAGGTGGCGGATCTGCTGCGCCGGCTCGATGAAGGTGCGGCCGACGTAATGATTGCGGATGATGCCGAGCTCGAAGGGGATGCCCGAGGCCTCGGAGTAGCCGATCGCCGCCGGCACGCCGGAGTCCGGCACCGGGATCACGACGTCGGCGTCGACGTGACTCTCGCGCGCCAGCTCGGCGCCGATGCGCTTGCGCGCCTGATAGATGCTGGAGCCGTTGACCACGGAATCGGGCCGCGCGAAGTAAATGTGCTCAAAGATGCAGGCGCGCGGCCGGGCCGTCGGGAAGGGGCGCAGCGAATGCACCCCGGAGCTGTCGAGCACGACCATCTCGCCCGGCTCCACGTCGCGCACGAAATCGGCGCCGATGATGTCGAGGGCGCAGGTTTCCGAGGTCACGATGTGGGCGGCGTCGAGCCGGCCCAGCACCAGTGGCCGCACGCCCAGCGGATCGCGCACGCCGATCACGCAGCTGTCGGTCAATGCCACCAGCGAGTAGGCGCCTTCGATCTGGCGCAGCGCGTCGACCATACGGTCGATCAGGCCGCCGGCGGGCGAGGTCGCGATCAGGTGCACGATGACCTCGGTATCGGAGGTCGACTGGAACAGCGAGCCACGCCGCACTAGGCGGCGGCGCAACTGGTAGGCGTTGGTCAGGTTGCCATTGTGCGCCAGGGCGAGCCCGCCGAACTCGAAGTCGGCGAACAGCGGCTGCACGTTGCGCAGCACGGTGTCGCCAGTGGTCGAATAGCGATTGTGGCCGATGGCGCAGTGGCCCTTCAGGCGGGCGATCACCTCGTGGCGCGAGAAGATGTCGCCGACCAGGCCAAGGTCGCGGTGGGCGTGGAACTGCTCGCCATCGAAGCTGACAATACCCGCCGCTTCCTGGCCGCGGTGCTGCAGGGCGTGCAGCCCCAGCGCGCTGTGCGCGGCCGCGTCGACGAAGCCGTAAATGCCGAAGACGCCGCACTCCTCGTGCAGCTTGTCGTCGGCCAGCGGATGGGAAGTCAACATTCCGTGGCGTCCTGCCCGGTGACCCTACTGAGACGCATCGAAGAGTCGCTGCATGTCCTTTCGGTCCTGCTCGTTATACCCCGACCGCCCGGCCGGTAAAGCCTCTTTTGCCCGGTCCAGGGCGGGCGCGACCCCGGGGCGCACCAGCTCGTCGAAAGGCTGGCTCAGGCCATCCTGCGACTTGGTGGCGAAGGCCGGCAGGGTGCCTTCCGGCAGCAGGCCGATCAAGGCCTCGGCACCCTGCTCCACCAGGGGGCGAGTCCGGGCCTCGGTGATCCAGTCCGGGTGGTCCTGGCGCGGGATGGCCCAGAGCAGGGCGATCCAGGCCAGGCAGACGATCACGGCGCCGCGCAGCAGTCCGAAGACCAGGCCGAGCGAGCGGTCGAGGGCGCCCAGGCTGCTTTCGCGCACCCGCCGCGCCAGCCAGTGGGTCAGGATCGACAGCGCGATCAGCACGAAGAGAAACAAGGCCACCCCGGCGCCGATGTCGGCGGCCAGCTGGACGGCGATGATCTGACGCGCATAGGGCAGAAGGTGGGGCAGGGCAAGGACTGTGACGATGGCAGCGCCGATCCAGGCGCCGATCGCCAGCAGCTCGTGCACGAAACCGCGCACGAAGGCGAAGATGCCGGAGACCACGACCACGGCGATCACCGCAAGGTCGGTCACGTTGATGGGTGCGCTGTCCATTCCGGCGATCCCGCCTGCTGCCGCTGCGGTTCAGGCGCCGTCGCGCCGCCGGCCGAGCGGCAGGCTCGAGTCGCTGCTCAAGAGTGCGACCAGGTCACGCAAGTGGGTCAGCTCCTTGACCTCCAATCCCTCGGGACCGCGGCGCTTGGCGGCGTTGCCCCGGCGCTGCGGCGTGAAGGCGCGGGCGAAGCCGAGCTTCGCCGCCTCCTTCAGCCGGGTATCACTCTGGCCGACGGCGCGGATCTCGCCCGAGAGGCCGATCTCGCCGAACACTACCGCGTCCTCCGGCACCGGCTGCTCGCTGAGCGCCGAGACCAGCGCGGCGGCGACCGCGAGGTTGGCCGCCGGCTCAGTGATCCTGAGGCCGCCGGCTACGTTCAGATAGACGTCGCGGCCGGCCAGAAGCAGGCCGCAGCGCGCCTCCAGCACCGCCAGCACCATGGCCAGGCGGGCACTGTCCCAGCCGACCACGGCGCGGCGCGGCGTGCCCAAGGGGGAGGGCGAAACCAGGGCCTGGATCTCGACCAGCACCGGCCGGGTGCCTTCGATGCCGGCGAAGACGGCGGCGCCGGAGACGTCGCCGCGCCGCTCGGCCAGGAACAGGGCCGAGGGGTTGGGCACCTCGATCAGGCCGCGGTCGGTCATCTCGAAGACGCCGATCTCGTCGGTCGGGCCGAAGCGGTTCTTGACCGCGCGCAGGATGCGGAACTGGTGGCCGCGTTCGCCTTCGAAGGTCAGCACCGTGTCGACCATGTGTTCCAGGACCTTGGGCCCGGCGATCACGCCTTCCTTGGTGACATGGCCGACCAGCAGAAGGGTGAAGCCCCGCGTCTTGGCCAGGCGGATCAACTCCTGCGCGCTGCCGCGCACCTGGGCGACGCTGCCGGGCGCCGATTCCAGGCTGTCAAGATACATGGTCTGGATCGAGTCGACGATGACCACCTCGGGCGCGTCCGGTCCGTCGAGCGCGGCCAGGATGTCGCGCACCGAGGTGGCCGCGGCCAGGCGCAGCGGCGAGTCCTCGAGGCCCAAGCGACGGGCGCGCAGGCGGATCTGGTCGAGCGACTCCTCGCCCGAAACATAGGCGCAGCCGAAGCCGCTCTGCGCCAGGCGTGCGGCTGCCTGCAGCAGCACGGTGGACTTGCCGACGCCGGGATCGCCGCCGACCAGCACGGCGGCGCCGGGGATCAGGCCGCCGCCGCAAACGCGGTCGAACTCGGCGATGCCGCTCGGCCGGCGCAGGCGCTCCAGCGCGCCCGCGTCGCCGCCACCGGCGAGCGGCTCGAAGGCGACCGGCCGCGGCTTGCCGCGCGAGCGCGCGGCGCCGAGACCGCCGGGCGCGCCCTCGCGCGGCACCTCTTCGACGATCGCGTTCCAGGCGCCGCAGGCCTCGCAGCGCCCGGCCCACTTGGCATAGGCGGCGCCGCAGGACTGGCAGACGAAGCGGGCGGAGCTCTTGGTCACGCGGGCGTTCCTAGCAGCCGGAATCATGCAGGTGTGCCACGGTGGCCGTTTTATCCGCAGTTGTTACTCCCGGACTCGATCGGGGGGTCCAGAGGCCATAGCGTGTGGTGCTTGTGGCTCTGGATTGCCAGGTCAAGCCTGCGGCTGTCCGGCTAAGCTGACTGCGTTCCGTCGCAAGGTTTTGTTGCAACAGTCGTAGCTGCCTCGTAGGCAGGAGCGGGACTCGGATCGACGAAGGACTTTTGCGGCGCTTCGCGCCAGCCCCCCTCCGGCGCTGCGCGCCGCCTCCCCCTCGAGGAGGGAGGCGAACAAACAGCCGCCGCGCTTCATTTTCCCTCCCCCCTCGAGGGGGAGGGTCAAGGAGGGGGGCATCAACAAAACGGACAACGGAAGGTACCCGCGCGCCCTTAGCCGGACAGCCGTGCGTCGAGCCCGGCAATGACAAGAAGTGCGTTTGGGTCAAATGAGTCACTCTATGTCTGCAATCCGACACTAGGCGGGACTGGCCTGCGGCTCGACCTGGATCGGGCCCTCGGCGTGGCCGTTGATGAACTGCTCGACGTAGGGGTTGTTCGAGCGGTCGATCTCATCCGTCGACCCGACCCAGATGATCTTGCCGCCGTAGAGCATGGCGATGCGGTTGGCGATGCGCCGCGCGCTGTCCATGTCGTGGGTGATCGACAGCGCGGTCGCCCCCAGGTCCTTGACGCAGCTCACGATCAGACTGTCGATCACGTCGCCCATGATGGGGTCGAGCCCGGTGGTCGGCTCGTCGAAGAAGATGATCTCCGGCTCGGTGGCAATCGCGCGCGCCAGGCCGACGCGCTTGCGCATGCCGCCGGACAGCTCGGCCGGCCAGAGCTCGGCGACCTCGGGGCCGAGGCCGACGTTGGCCAGCTTCTCCAGGGCGATCGTCTTGGCCTGCTTCGGCTCCATCTTGCGGCCCTCGATCAGGCCGAAGGCGACGTTGCGCCAGACCGGCATGGAATCGAACAGCGCCGCGTTCTGGAACAGCATGCCGAATTTGCGCCGCACCTCGTGCAACGCCTGGCCGCTCAGGCCGACCACTTCCTGGCCGTCGATCTTGATGCTGCCGGCCTCGGGCTGCAGCAGGCCCAGGATGCACTTCAGCAGCACGGATTTGCCGGTGCCCGAGCCGCCGATCACCACGAGGGATTCGCCCGGCTGCGCATCGAGGTCGAGGCCGTCGAGCACGACGTTGTCGCCGAAGGCCTTGCACAGCCCCCTGATGGCGATCTTGGCCGGCTGCCGCTGCGGCGCAGTCATCGGGCGAAGAACAGTTCCGTGATGAAGTAGTTGAAGGAGAGGATCAGGATCGAAGCCGAGACCACGGCGTTCGTGGTGGCGGTGCCCACACCCTGCGCGCCGCCGCGCGAGTGGTAGCCGTGATAGCAGCCCATCAGGGTCACGATGAAGCCGAACACGGCCGCCTTGACCAGGCCCGAGATCACGTCCTGGGCCTCCATGAAGTCGATGGTGTTCTGGATGTAGATGCTGGGGTTGAAGCCGAGCTTGAAGATCGAGACCATGTAGCCGCCGAAAACGCCGATGATGTCGGCCACCAGCACCAGGATCGGCAGCATGGTGAGCCCGGCGATCAGGCGCGGCGCCACCAGGTACTTGAAGGGATTGGTCGCCAGCGTGTCGAGCGCGTCGATCTGTTCGGTGACGCGCATGGTGCCGATCTCGGCCGCCATGGCGGCGCCGATCCGCCCGGCCACCATCAGGCCGGCCAGCACCGGGCCGAGCTCGCGGGTGATCGAGACGATGACCACGTTGGGGATCGCGCTCTCGGCCGAGAAGCGGGCGAAGCCGGTGTAGCTCTGCAGCGCCAGCACCATGCCGGTGAAGATCGCCGTCAGGCCGACCACCGGCAGCGAGTAGTAGCCGATCTCGATCATCTGGCGCCCGATCAGGCGCGGATAGATCGGCGGCCGCAGGCAATGCGACACCGAAATCGAGGTGAAGATGATGATGCGACCGGTCGCTTCGAGGAAGGCCAGGAAGGTCCGGCCCAGGGGTTGCAGGATCGGCATGTCTCAGTCGGCCAGATAGATGCGGTGATAGCGGCGGCCGAGCGCGGTCAGGATCTCGTAGCCGATGGTCCCGGCCTGTTCCGCCAGCGCATCGGGCCCGCGCTCCGGGTCGATGAGCTCGACCAGCGTACCGGGCCGGGTTGCCTGCTCCGGCAGGGCGGTGACGTCCAGAGTGATGAGGTCCATGGATACCCGACCTATGACCGCCACGCGCTGCCCTTCGATGAAGGCCGTCCCTCGGTTCGACAGCGAACGGAGATAGCCGTCGGCATAGCCGACCCCCACGGTGGCGACTCGCGTGGCCGCCCGCGCGCGGTGGGCCGCACCATAGCCAACGCTCTGGGGAGCGTCAATTGTCCGCGCCTGCAGGATTTTCCCTTGCAGGCGAATCACTTGCACCATGGGGTTGGGCTTTGTCGGGGTCGGGTTGACGCCATAGAGCGCGGCCCCGGGGCGGGCCAGATCGAAGTGGTAGTCGGGCCCGAGAAAAATACCGGAGGAGTTGGCAAGCGACGCCGGTGCCGCCGGCAGGCGCGCCCGTACCGCGACGAAGGCCTCGCGCTGCCGCCGGTTCATCGGGTTGCCGGCCGCCTCGGCGCAGGCCAGGTGGCTCATTACGCAGCCAAGCGTGATGCCCTGCAGACGGCCCGGATCATCGGCCAACAGGTCGACTTCGTCCGGCGGCAGGCCGAGCCGGCTCATGCCGCTGTCGATATGCAGCAGCGCCTGCAGCGGCCGGCCATCGCGCGCCGCAAGCGCGCGCCAGCGGTCGACCTCCTCGAGGCTGTTCAGCACCGGCAGCAGGTTGTGTTCGAGAAAGTCCCGCTCGGCGCCGGGCAGCGGGCCGACCAGGACGGCGATCCCGGCGTCAGGCCAGTCGTCGGCCAGCGCCTTGCGCAGGGCAATGCCTTCGTCGATCTGGGCGACGAAGAAGCTCTGCGCGCCGGCGCGGGCCAGCGCCGGGCCGACCCGGGCAGCGCCTAGGCCGTAGGCGTCGGCCTTGACCACTGGCGCCGCGGGCACGCCCCGCAG
>JBHJOF010000044.1:0-28465 GCA_050330055.1 Kiloniellales bacterium | reverse complement strand
CGAGCGCCACCAGCGCCGTCGAATCGGGGCCGCCCGAGAACGCGACCGGGACGGAGGTCCGCGGTGGGGGGAACGTGCACCGGCGGAGCAGCTGGTCGAGCACCTGCTCGGCGTCAGGATCGGGCGAGCCGGGGCGCATGCGCAGGACCGGCCGCAGGCGCCGTGTCCGGCGTCAGAGCTCCTGCTGGCGGGCGCGGCGCCCGCCCGGATAGCGCTGCGAGGTGACCTGCTTGAGGTACCCGAGCACGAGACCGAGCACGCCGACACCACCGACGACGGCCAAGATCACACCGATCCACCAATGCCAGATGTTCGCGGCGAGCATGCCCGCCAGAGTATCGGCTGATCCCCGTCCGTGCCGCATGCATCGCGCTGGACGCATGGGGGTCGAGGTGCGTCAGCGCGGGTCGCCGATGCGGCCGTCGCCGTCGAGATCGGTGTTGAAGCACATCTCGATCCGGGCCATCAGACCCTCGGGCATCTGGTCGGTGGTGCACTTGCGCCGGATGGCCATCTTCAGCTCGGCATGGAAGTCGAACGCCTGGAGGCAGTCGACGCACTCGCCGAGGTGGACGTGGATGTGGGCGCGGGCGCCGTCCGACAGCTCGTCGTCGAGGAAGGCGTGCAGCTCTCGGAGCGTTTCGTTGCAGTCGGCCATGGGTCGGAGCTCGGTGGTTCGTGTCAGCCGCGGCCGGGCGGGTCGCTCGGCACCGGCGTTGGTGTTGCGAGACCGTTGGCCTCGGCGAAGTCGTACAACGCGCGCTGCATCGCCTTTCTTCCCCGATGGAGACGTGACATCACCGTCCCGATCGGGATGTCGAGCATCTCGGCGATCTCCTTGTACGCGAAACCCTCGACATCGGCGAGCAGCACGGGGAGGCGGAAGTTGTCGGGCAGGTCTTCGAGCGCCTGCTTCACCTCGTCGTCGGTGAACAGGTCCATGAACTGGTCCTCGGCCGACATCGAGGCGGCGGCGGTCTCCATCGATCCGAGCCGGCGGTACAGGTACAGGTCCTCGAGGTCGTCGAGATCCCGGCGACGAGGACTACGAGGCCGTCGGCCGTGCGCTCGACAGCAGGCACGAGCGCCTGCGCAAGCTCGCCATGGGCGAGGGGGCGCTGGTGCTGTTCCGCGGCCGCCACTCGCTGCATCGGGTGACGCCGGTCGAGGGGGCCAGGCCGCGCCTGGTCGCGGTGCTGTCCTACGACAGCGAGCCAGGCGTGATGCTGACCGAGTACAATCGCAAGCTCTTCTACGGCCGGGCTAGCTAATGCTGTGGTTCCAACAGTTGGTTCTGAGATACCCAAGCCTGTCATTGCCGGGCTTGACCCGCGACTGTCCAGTTAGGAAGACGCCTGTGCTTCCCGTTGTCCGCTTTGTTGACGCCCCCCTCCCTTTCCCTCCCCCTCGAGGGGGAGGGAAAGGTTGATAGGCGGCCGCAGTTTGTTTGCCTCGCCCCTTGAGGGGGAGGCGGCACGCAGTGCCGGAGAGGGGCTGGCGCGCAGCGCCGAAAAGGTGCCGCGGGAAAACAAATCTCTGTCGTGCGGCCGGGCTCGCGCTGCAAGGGAGTTACAGACATGATCGGACCCTTCGCTGAGCTCGCGAGCGATCAGGACGTCGTCGCCTATCGGCGCGATGGCGCGGTGCTGCTGCGCGGCCTGTTCCGCGACTGGCTCGGCGCACTGGAAGCGGGCGTCGAGCGCAACATCCGCGAGCCCGGCCCGGTTGCCACCGAGCACAAGCTGGACGACGGCGCCGGCCGCTTCTTCGAGGACTATTGCAACTGGCAGCGCATCCCCGAATACCGGGACTTCGTGCTGCACTCGCCGGCTGCCGCCATCGCCGGCCGGCTCTGCGGCTCCAAGGCGATCCAGATCTTCCACGAGCACGTCTTGGTCAAGGAGCCCGGCACCACCAAGGTGACGCCCTGGCACCACGACATGCCCTACTACTGCGTCGACGGCGAGCAGGTGGTGAGCTTCTGGACCGCGCTCGATCCCGTGGCCAAGAGCGTCTGTCCGCGCTTCGTCGCCGGCTCGCACCGCTGGGGCAAGCTCTACTATCCACGCCTCTTCGACGACGGCTCGAACTATGCCTACCAGGGTGCCGGCTACGAGACCGTGCCGGATATCGACGCGGCGCCGGAGCGCTACGAGATCCTGTCCTGGGACCTCGAGCCCGGCGATACCCTGGCGTTCCACTTCCTCACCCTGCACGGCGCCCCGGGCAATCGGGCGGCGGCGCGGCGGCGCGGCTTCTCGACCCGCTGGCTGGGCGACGACGCGCACTACATCAAGCGCCCCGGCACCACCTCGCCGCCCTATCCCGGCATCGGCCTCGAGGACGGCCAGCGCATGCGCGAGGACTGGTTCCCCGTGGTCTGGCGGGCGGAGCAGAGCGAGACCGTGCCGGCCGCTTGAGCGGCGGCAATCCATCACATCGCTTGACCGGGAGAGCCGGGGCGTACAGCATCCCGGCCATCGCGGCAGGAGAGGGGCCTGCTATTGCGCAGTGCCTTTTCGGCGCTTCGCGCCAGCCCCCCTCCGGCGCGACGCGCCGCCTCCCCCTCAAGGGGGGAGGCTAACAAGCGCCGCCGCGATCATCCTTTCCCTCCCCCCTTGAGGGGGAGGGCAGGGAGGAGGGGCGTCCGCGTAGCGGACAACATAACAGGCAGTCCTTTTCTCATTCCGACAGCCGTGAGACGCGACCATCCATGACCGCCGCGCAGCGCTCGATCGCCACCCTGCTGCTGGGCTCCGGCGTGCTGTTCCTGGGCTACGGCCTGCTGGTTACGCTGCTGCCAGTGCGCGCCCAGCTCGAGGGCTTCTCGACCACGGCGATCGGCATCATGGGTACCGCCTACTTTGCCGGCTTCACGATCGGCTGCCTGCTCGGACCGCGGGTTGTAAAGCGGGTAGGGCATATCCGCTGCTTCGCCGCCTTCGCCGCGCTGACCGCGGCGGCGGTGCTGGCTCATCCGCTGATGCTCGACCCGCCCTCCTGGTGGCTGCTGCGCTTCCTGGTCGGGCTCTGCCTGGCGGTGCTCTACATGGTGGTCGAGTCCTGGCTCAACGAGGAGTCCAGCAACGAGATCCGCGGCCGGGTGCTGTCGCTCTACATCATCGTCGCCAATGTGGTGACCATCGGCGGCCAGCTCATGCTGAACCTCTACGACCCCCAGGGCACGGCACTGTTCTCGCTGGTCGCCATGCTGATCGCGCTGTCGCTGGTGCCGCTGTCGCTGACCACGGCGGCTGCACCCAAGCCGGTCACGGTGACCACAGTCGATCTTCCGGCGCTCTACCGGCTGTCGCCGGCCGGCTTCGTGGGTTGTCTGCTGGTCGGCCTGGTCGAGGGCGCCTTCTGGTCGCTCGGCCCGGTCTTCGCCCAGGATCGCGGCATGCCGGTCTCCGAGATCACCCTTTTCATGAGCGCCTTCATGGTGGGCGGTACTCTGTCGCAGTGGCCGCTCGGCCGCCTGTCCGACCGCATGGACCGGCGCTTCGTGATCGCCGCCTGCGGGGCCGGCGGCCTGGCCAGCGGCCTGGCGCTCAGCCTGCTCAGTCTAGACTCCCTGCCGCTGCAGTTGGCGCTCGCGGCGGTGCATGGCGCGCTCATGCTGCCGCTCTATGCGCTCTGCCTGGCGCACGCCAATGACTACGCGCCGAACGAACTGCTGGTGCAGACCAGCAGCGGCCTGCTGCTGGTCTATGGCCTGGGCGCGGTCGCCGGGCCGGTCGTGGTGGCGCCGGTCATGCAGCACTACGGCTCCGGTTTCCTGTTCCTGGTGATCGCGGCAATTCTCGGCCTGCTGGCCGCCTATTGCCTCTTCCGGCTGATGCGCCGGCCGCTGCTGGCGGCGCTCTACCGCGTGGCCTTCGTCCCCGTGCCGAAGACCACCTTCTCGGTCTATGCCCTGGAGAGCGACGAGCCGGAAGGCGAAGCGGAAGCGTCGCCTGAGGCTGCGTCGGACCGCTCGTGATTTGCCTCAGCCCGCCGCGCGCAGCAGGCGCAGCTTGCTCTCGACGTCCTCCTTGTTGAGATAGGCGCCGCAGAGCCGGCGATAGCCCTGGTAGGCGCGGCGGCCGTGCAGGCAGCGCCAGTTGTCGAACAGCAGCACCGTGCCCGGCTCCAGGCGGAACTCGAGCTCCAGCGCCGGGTCGTTGACCAGCCGGTTGAATTGGCCGAGCGCGCGGTAGAACTCGCCCATGCGGCCGTTCGGCAGCAGGAAGGGGGCGCGGTCGTAGTTGTTGTAGGCGATCTGCCGATAGCCGCCGTTGGCGTCGAGACCGATCACCGGATGCTCGGCGCGCAGATGCACGCCGTCACCGATGTAGTGCGCGGGCACGGCCACCTCGGTCAGGATCTCGAAAGCCTTGGGATCGTTGGCACGCAGCATGTCGGCCGCCTTGAAGCCGTCGACCAGCGTGCTCTCGCCGCCGCTGCCGTCGAACTGCAGGCAGTGGAACATCTGATAGCCGGGCGGATCGAAGCTGTAGGTGCCGTCGGTATGCGGGCCGATGGCCACCGGCGTGTAGGCCGTATCCTTGTACGCCAGGTTGGCGGTGAAGTCCCAGAAGCCGCCGAAGATGGTCTGGCGGATGTAGCCGACCCGCTCGGCCAGCGCCTGGGTCGCCTCGGGCGTCGCCGGCACGCCGCGCACCAGGCCGAAGCCATAGCGTTCGATGGTCTCGAGCCAGCGCCTAAGGCCGCCGCGCGCGTCGTCCATCACCTCGTCATAGGGCACGCCCGGCAGCGCGTTGCCGAAGGTGGCGCGGTCCCACAGCGCATAGGCGGGCGCCCGCTCGCGCCCCTGCGTGACGGCGATCTCCTTGAGGAAGCCGGCCGGCAGCTCGCTGCTGCCGTCGCCGTTGCGCCACTGGATGCGCAGCAGCTGGCCATCCTCCTCGACTGCGAGCTGCGCGGGCGCGATGTCGGCGGGAATGGTGAAGGTATCGACCTGGCGCTGCCTGGTCTCCGGATGCAGACCCTCGGCGGAGTGGCAGTGGTCCTTCAGCCAGAAGAAAGGAAAGCGGCTCTTCGCCGCGCCGTCCGACCAGGTGACCTCGACCGCGCCGTCGATCACCTTGGCGTTGCTGATCTGGGCCTTCACCATGCTCTCTCTCCACTCCTAAGGCAGCGGTCATGCCGCTGGTGCTGCTGTCTAACCATGCCTGCTTGGATCGCTCAAGCCGCCCCTCAAGCCGCTGGCGCGGCAACGCCTGCGGCGATCTCCCGCTTGCGCCGTGCGACGTAGTCCTTGAGCGCCTCGTCCACGGCGGGATCGATCGGCGGTTGCTGGTACTCGGCCAGGAGCTGCTTCCAGATCGCATTGGCGCGCTGTGCCGCCGTGGGGCTGCCGCGGTCGCGCCAGTTGTCGTAGTTGTCCCAGTCCGAGACCAGCGGCGTGTAGAAGGCCGTCTCGTAGCGTTCCAGGGTGTGCGGCGTGCCGAAGAAGTGGCCGCCGTGGCCGACCTCGCGGATCGCTTCCAGGCCGAGGGTGGCGTCATCGACCACCGGCGGCTCCAGGTAGGCCGCCATCATCTGCAGGATCTCGGCGTCGATGATCAGCTTCTCGAAGGACGCCGTGAGCCCGCCGCCGAGCCAGCCGGCGGCGTGGTTGACCAGGTGGGCGTGGCCCATGATGGCGCCCCACAGCGCCATTTCGCTCTCGTAGGCCGCCTGGGCGTCGACGTCGTTGGCCGCGGTCACGTTGCTGGAGCGGAAGGGGATCTTGTAGCGCCGCGCCAGCTGGCCGGAGATCTGCGCCGCCTGGGTGTACTCCGGCGTCCCGAAGGCGGGGGCGCCGCTGCGCATGTCGACGTTGGTGGTGAAGGCGCCGTAGATCACCGGTACGCCCGGCCGTACGCACTGGGTCAAGGTGATGCCGGCCAGGGCCTCGGCGTTCTGCTGCGCCAGCGCGCCGGCCAGCGTGACCGGCGACATGGCGCCGGCCAGCGTGAAGGGCGTGATCACCACCGGCTGGCCATGCGCCGCCAGCTCCATCAGCCCCTCGGCCATGGGGATGTCGAGCATCAGCGGCGAGTTGGTGTTGATGATGCAGGTAAAGACCGGGATGTCGACCAGCGCCTCGCGCGAAACGCCGAGCGCGGTCGCCATCATCTCGAGGCCGTCGCGCGCCCGCGCGCGGCCGAGCCCCCAGGGCTGCCAGTTCTTGTCCATCAGGGTGAGCTGGGCGTAGTGCAGGTCGAGATGGCGCGATTCCTGCTGCAGGTCGAGCGCCTCGAAGGGGCCGCCGCCCTCCTGGTGCAGCACGTTGAGGCTCTGCACCAGGCGCAGGAAGTCGCAGACCTCGGCATAGGTGCCGCTGCGCCGCCCGCGGTCGAGATCGGCGACGAAAGCCGGGCCGCCGACCGCCGAGAAGATCGTGTTGCGCCCGCCCAGGCGCAACGCGCGCCCCGGGTTGCGCGCGTGCAGGGTGAACTCGGAGGGCGGCAGCGCGATCTTCTCCTCGACTAGGCCGCGGTCGAGCCGGACGAGTTGCTGGCCTTCGTCGACCGTGGCGCCGGCCGCCCTGAAGACGCGCCGCGCCTCGGCGTCGAGCACCTTCATGCCGAGCGTCTCGAGGATCTCCAGAGAGGCCAGGTGGATCGCCTCGATCTGGTCGGCGCTCAGGATCTCGACCGGCCGGTATGGCAGGGTGACCTGGCGCCAGGCCTGCTGCCGGATGGCGCCGACGCTGCGCGATCCGCGATCGCGCGGCGAGCGCCTGCGGGCTCCCTCTCGTGCCATCACAGCCTCCCTGACGCCACGTGCCTGACCAGACAAGACGCGTAATTGAACAATTGTACAATAAAGCCATGCGACGGTCTCGTCAATCTCCGAGCCAGCACTAGACATGGGGAAGGGCCGAGGACGCGTCTGCGGCGCGCTGTTTGAGGAGTCTTAAACACCGAACCGCCCCCGCGCCGTCATGGTCGGCCTTCGCCACTGCTGTCCGGTTTAAGCGGCTTCAACCTGCTGTAGGGTCTTGTTGCATCTGGCATAGCGGCCACAGCGGCAGGACAGAGACTTGCTTTTCCTCTGTCCCCTTTCGGCGCTTCGCGCCAGCCCCCCTCCGGCGCTGCGCCCGATGATCCCCTGGGCCTCCCCCGCAAGGGGGGAGGCAATCTAAAGGGCCGTCGCTGCTCATCTTTTCCCTCCCCCCTTGCGGGGGAGGGTTGGGAGGGGGGCCAGGGACCACGGGGCGCGAAGCGGACAACACGAAGGCTTTCTTGTTTAAACCGGACAGCAGTGGCGAAGGCCGACCATGACGGTCGGTGTGAACGAGCCTTGCGCGGACGGCCGTGGACCAAGTCCGGAGGTGACGACTGTGGGGAGGTGCGGTGAAGGTACTCTCGAGGGATCGCCGTTTAACGCCCGCTTATTCGTTTGCGCTTGGAGCCCGGCTTGACGAGGAAACCGTCCAGCCAGGCCCAGGACATCTCGAGGGCGCGCTCGCCGAGGCTGCTGCTAGGATTCAAGCTAAGCTCCAGCCATAGTCCATCCAGGAAGATCAACATGCAGGAGGCCAGCAGGTCGCTATCGACGCTGGCGCCGCGCTCCCTGGCGACGTCATCCAGGACCCTGGTCAGCAGCTCCTTGCGCTCGGCGTGGAAGCGGCTGAAGGCTTCGTTGAGGTCGAGTTCGGTGCGCGACAGCGCCCAGAGGGCAAGATAGGCGCCGACTACCTCGTCATCACGCCATTCGGGCGAGAAGTACCATTCGATGATCGTACGCAGCCGATCATGGGCCGTCGGGTGTTCCCGGTCGATGATCTCGCGCAGTTCCTCCATGAAGCGCTCGGCAAGCCTGTGATAGGCGCTGGTCAACAGCTCCTTCCGACCTTCGAAGAAGTAGTTGATCAGGCTCGGCGCCACCTTGAGTTCGCGCGATACCTGGCGCACGCCGGTCCCCTGCGGGCCGTACTTCGCCAGGCACTTGAGGGTGGCGTCGACCAGCAGCTGCCTGCGGACGTCCGGCTTGAGCCGCCGCTGCCGCGGTCTGACGGATGACTTCCTGCTCACGTTCTTTGGGCAGCCTGGCGCCAGTTTGCGATGAAGCGGTGGCAATCCTGCACATTCCGGGATGCGACCGAAAGGAAAACTGCGGTGCCTCCAACTGCGTCATGTTGCCATAAATCTAATTGTACAACCGTTCAGTTGCGGTTACAATGTACTGCAACGGGGTGCGCTTCGTGAGGCATCCGCCCCGTGGCCCTCGCGTCCGGAGGACTGGCGGCTGCATGGCCCGAAACCCGCGCTACGACGTGCTCTTCGAGCCGGTCAAGCTGGGCCCGGTCACGGCGCCCAACCGCTTCTACCAGGTGCCGCACGCCAGCGGCATGACCAACGCGCTGCCGCGGGTGCGTGCCGCCTTCCGCGAGGTCAAGGCGGAGGGCGGCTGGGGCGTCGTCTGCACCGGCGCCTGCTCGATCCATCCCTCGTCCGACGACTCGCCGCTGCCCTTTGCCCGGCTGTGGGACGACGACGATGTCCGCAGCCATGTGCTCATGACCGAGGCGGTGCACCGGCATGGCGCGCTGGCCGGCGTCGAGCTGTGGCACGGCGGCGCGGCGGTCATGAACCGCACCAGCCGGCTGCCGCAGCTCTCGCCCTCGGGCACGCCCTGGATGCCGACCCACGTCGGCTTCATGTCGAACCGGCGGCCCAAGGTGATGGACGCCGACGACATCAAAGAGCTGCTGCGCTGGCAGGCCGAGGGCGCGCGCAAGGCGCGGAGCGCCGGCTTCGACGTGGTCTACGTCTATGCCGGTATGGGCTATCTGCCGCACCAGTTTCTGCTGTCCGACTACAACCGGCGCGACGACGCCTACGGCGGCTCGGTCGAGAACCGGGTGCGCCTGGTGCGCGAGCTGCTCGAAGTCACCAAGGAGGCGGTCGGCGACACCTGCGCCGTGGCCCTGCGCATCAGCCTGGAGGAGTTGCGCCGCAAGCCCGGCACGCACGCCGAATCCGAGGCGCACGAGGTGGTCGCGCTGCTGGCCGAGCTGCCCGATTTGTGGGACGTGAAGATGGACTCGACGCCGAGTGACTGCGGCGCCTCGCGCTTCTCGCCCGAGGGCAGCCACGAGCCGGTGATCGACTTCGTCAAGACCCTCACCAGCAAGCCGGTGGTCGGCGTCGGCCGCTTCACCTCGCCTGACGCCATGGTCTCGCAGGTCAGGCGCGGCGTGCTCGACCTGATCGGCGCGGCGCGGCCCTCGATCGCCGATCCCTTCCTGCCGCGCAAGATCGACGAGGGGCGCGAGGACGAGATCCGCGAATGCATCGGCTGCAACATCTGCATCTCGAGCTGGTACGACGGCGTGCCGGTGCGCTGCACCCAGAACCCGACGGTGGGCGAGGAGTGGCGCCGCGGCTGGCATCCCGAGCGCATTCCCGCCAGGGGTTCGGACGACCGCGTGCTGATCGTCGGCGGCGGCCCGTCGGGTCTCGAATGCGCCCGCGCCCTGGCGCAGCGCGGCTACGAGGTGACCCTGGCCGACACGCGCAGCGAGCTGGGCGGACGCCTGATCTTCGAGACCGCGCTGCCGGGGCTCTCGGCCTGGCGCCGCGTGCTCGACTACCGCCTGGGACAGCTCAGGACCGCGCCGAACGCCTCCCTCTATCCAGAGAGTCTCTTGAGCGTCAATGAGGTGCTGGAGTTCGGTGTCGAGCGCGTCGTGCTGGCGACCGGCAGCCGCTGGACGACGGAGCTCTATTCGACGCTGGAGATGCCGGCCGGCCGCCTGGAGGGGCCGGGCGTCTACACGCCGGACGACATCGCGGCCGGCGCCCAGCTCGAAGGCCCGATCGTCGTGTTCGATTTCGACAGCTACACCATGGGCGGCTGCCTGACCGAGCTGCTGGCCGAGCGCCACGGTGACACGAGCTACGTGACACCGGCCGGACACGCTTCGGACTGGACCATCCTGTCGAACGAGCTGCCGCTGGTGCACCAGGCGCTGGCCCGGCGCGGCGTGACGATCCACACCCTGAAGCGGGTCACCGGCTTCGATGGCGCGCGCCTGCAGCTTGCCGACCTCTTCACCGGCGAGACCAGCGAGCTGCCCTGTCGCGCCCTGGTGATCGTCGGCATGCGCCGCGCGGAGGACGCGCTCTTCCGTGCGTTGGCGGCGCGGCCGGACGACCTGCGCCACGCCGGCATCCGCTCGCTGGAGCGCATCGGCGACGCGCTTTCGCCGGGCGCCATTGTCCATGCCGTCCACTCGGGCCACGGTTACGCCCGTGTGCTGGACAGCGACGCGGCGGAGCAGAGCTATCGCCTCGACAGCCCGATCGTCTCGGCAGTGCCTGAGCCCGCCTTTACCGCACGGCTGGGCCGCCCGCGCGCGGCCCTGCTGCAGGGCGCTGCCGGGTTTCGCACCATCTAACATATCTAATTGAAATATAAGGATAAATCGGCGCACACCAGGGAGCCACCACAATGAGCGATGAGAGAGAACACCCCTACATCCCGAAGCTGAAGCAGCAACTCGTCGACGGCCGCTGCGACCGCCGCGAGTTCCTGCGCACCGCGACGCTGCTCGGCCTCTCGGCCGGCGCGGCCTATGTCTTTGCCGGCAAGGTGACGGGCGAGCAGTTCGTAGCGCCCGCCAGGGCCGCGATGCCGAAGGGCGGCACCATCCGCATCGGCATGCGCGTGCTCGACCTGACCAATCCGCACACCTACAGCTGGTTCGAGAGCGACATCACGCGCCAAGTCTGCGAGTACGTCACCCGCACCGGCCACGACAACGTCACGCGCCCCTATTTGGCCGAGAGCTGGGAGGCGAGCGACGACCTGCGCACCTGGACCTTCCGCCTGCGCAAGGACGTCAAGTGGCGCAGCGGCCGCGCCTTTACCGCGGACGACGTGATCTGGAACCTGCAGCACGTGCTCGACCCGGCGACCGGCTCGTCGATGATCGGCCTGATGACCGGCTACATGCTGAATAGCGTACAGAAGGACGGTGAGGATACGGTCGAGCTGTGGGACGCCAACGCCATCGAGAAGGTCGACGACCACACTTTCCGGCTTAACTGCAAGGCCGCGCAGCTCGCGGTGCCGGAGCATCTCTTCCACTACCCCATGCACATTCTCGACCCGGAGGAGGGCGGCGTCTTCAAGACCGGCTCGAACGGCACCGGCGCTTTCGAGATGACCGACTACGCGGTCGGCGAGAAGGCGGTACTGAAGGCGCGCGGCGACTACTTGGGCGAGGGGCCCTATCTCGATAGCTTGGTGTTCCTTGACCTGGGCGATGACTCCTCGGCCGGCGTGGCGGCGCTCGCCTCCAGGCAGGTTGATGGGCTTTACGAGGCGCAGGTGCCGATCCTCGACGCGGTCAAGGCGATCAAGCACGTGACCCTCTACGAGGCGGCGACGGCGCAGACCGCGGTCGCCCGCACGCGGGTTACCGAGAAGCCTTTCGACGACCCGCGGGTGCGCAAGGCGCTGCGCCTGGCAACCGATTCGGCCGCCGTGCTGCGGATCGCCATGCGCGACCTGGGCGTGCCGGGCGAGCACCATCACGTCTGCCCGATCCATCCCGAGTACGCCAAGCTGCCGCCAATGACGCGCGACGTGGAGGCGGCCGGGGCGCTGCTCGCCGAGGCCGGCCATCCGAACGGCATCGACATCGAGATCGCTTCGAACTCGGACGAGGACTGGGAGGTCGCCGCTGTCCAGACCATGGTCGAGCAGTGGCGCGAGGCCGGCATCCGGGCGAAGATCAACGTCATGCCCGGCGCCCAGTACTGGGAGGTCTGGGACAAGGTGCCCTTCGGCATGACCAACTGGACGCACCGCCCGCTCGGCGTCATGGTGCTGGCGCTGGCCTACCGCACCGGCGTGCCCTGGAACGAGTCGGCCTACTCCAATCCGAAGTTCGACGAGTTGCTGACCCACGCCGAGGGCCTGCTCGACGTCGAAGAGCGGCGCAAGGTCCTGGCTGAGATCGAGGCCCTGATGCAGGAGGACGGGCCCATCGTGCAGCCGCTCTGGCGCTCGGTCTTCACCGCCTACGACAGCCGGATCAAGGGCTTCGAGATGCACCCGACCAGCTACATCTTCGGCGAGCAGCTGGCGATCGAAGCCTAGCGCGCCGAGGGGACTGTACCCGAAGCGAAGCGGAGGGGCCTGTCCCCGATGCTGCCCGGGGACAGTCCCCTTCGGGTACAGTCCCCTCCGGCGGATGCAGCGTCGGCTTGGCCGCACGAGGGGACTGTACCCGGAGCGAAGCGGAGGGGCCTGTCCCCGACTTCCAGCGGGGACGGCCCCGCTTTGCACGGTCGTGGCTACAGCTCGCGCGGCGTCACGAAGTGGGTGAGGCGGCCGCCGCCTTCGCCGGCATCGGCCCAGCGCTCGGTCTCGAACGTCAGGACGGCCAGGGCGGCGGTCGGGAACTTGTCGTGGAAGGCCGCCAGTGCTCTCTTCCTCGAACCCGGCCCGGCGAGCAGGCCGGCCAGGCGCTCGAGGCCCGGGTTGTGGCCGACCAGCAGCAGGGCGCCGACTCCATCGGGCTGGCGATGGATCACGTCCAGAAGCCGGCTGGGCGCCGCCAGATAGAGGCTCTTCAGGTGCTTGACCGGCAGCTCCGGGCCGAGCTGAGCGGCCACCAGGGCCCAGGTCTGCTGCGCCCGCACCGCGCTCGAGCAGAGCACCAAGTCTGGCCGCCAGCCCTTGTCGTGCATATATGCTCCCATACGCGGAGCAGCCTGTTCGCCCCGCCGGTTGAGCGGGCGCTCGGCGTCCGCCAGGGCATCGTCGGCCCAGCTCGACTTGGCGTGGCGTAGCAGGTAGAGCGTCTTCATAAGGCCACTCTTGGCCGCCTGGCCGGTCAAAGCAAGCTGCAAAGGGCGTGGTGCAAGTCTCTGTAGTTTAATATAGTTGTCATGATTTTCTGCTGTCAGTTCCCTAGACTGTATGTCCTGGTACCGGGCCGATGAAGCGATCCGAAGAGGTCCCCGAAGCGGAAGAAGTCCCCGAGGCAGGCCCAGAGGCCGCCGGGGAGGCGTCCGTGGTTGCGCTGCCCAGCCGCGCCGAGAAGTCCGCCGACAAGACCAGGCCCGACAAGAGTGAGACGCCCAAAGGAGAAATTCCCTGCGCGCCGGCGATCGACCTGCAGTCGCCGGGCCGCTTCATCAACCGCGAGCTTTCCTGGCTGGCTTTCAACGAGCGCGTCCTGAGCGAGGCGGAGAATCCGCACAATCCGCTGCTCGAACGGGTCCGCTTCCTGTCCATCTCGGCCAGCAACCTCGACGAGTTCTACATGGTCCGCGTGGCCGGCCTGAAGGGCCAGGTCGAGGCCGGCGTCACCACGCCGAGCCAGGAGGGCCTGACCCCGGCGCAGCAGCTCGCCGCGATCAACAGCCGCGCCGCCGAGTTGATGCGGGCGCAGCGCGTGTGCTGGCGCAGCCTGCGCGAGGAGCTGCGCGCCGTCGACATTGCCGTGCTGACCATGGAGGAGCTGACCGAGGAGGAACGCGACTGGCTCGGCGACTACTTCACCGACGAGATCTTCCCGGTCCTGACGCCGATCGCCATCGACCCGACGCATCCCTTTCCCTTCCTGCCGAACCTTGGATTCGCCATGGTGCTGGACCTTTTCCGGCCGGAGGACGGCGAGGCGCTGAACGGTCTCATTCCCCTGTCCAACCAACTCGAGCGCTTCATCCGCCTGCCGGGCCCGGCGATCCGCTTCATCCGGCTGGAACAGGTGATCCGCCTGCATCTCGACCAGCTCTTCCCGGGCTTCGAGGTGAGCGACCTCGGCTATTTCCGCGTGCTGCGCGACAGCGACATGGAGATCGAGGAGGAGGCCGAGGACCTGGTGCGGGTGTTCGAAACCGCGCTGAAGCGCCGGCGCCGCGGGTCGGTGATCCGGCTCACGGTGGACGATGCCATGCCGTCCGGGCTGCGCGACTTTCTGCTGCGCGAGCTCGACGCCTCACCCGGCGACGTCTTCTCGCTTGGTGGTCTGCTGGGCCTGGTCGACACCAAGCAGCTCATCGTCGACGACCGGCCGGACCTGCTCTATCCGACCTACACGCCGCGCTTCCCGGAGCGCATCCGCGACTATGCCGGCGACTGCTTCGCGGCGATCCGTGCCAAGGACATCGTCGTGCATCATCCCTACGAGAGCTTCGACGTGGTGGCGCAGTTCATCCTCCAGGCCGCGCGCGATCCGGCGGTGGTGGCGATCAAGCAGACGCTCTACCGCACCTCGGAGGACTCTCCAGTCTTGCGGGCGCTGACCGAGGCGGCCGAGGCCGGCAAGTCGGTCACCGCCCTGGTCGAGCTCAAGGCGCGCTTCGACGAGGAGCGCAACATCCGCTGGGCGCGCAACCTGGAGCGCGCCGGCGTGCAGGTGGTCTATGGCTTCATCCGCCTCAAGACCCACGCCAAGGTCTCGATGGTGGTGCGCCGCGAAGGCAAGAACCTGCGGACCTATTGCCACTTCGGCACCGGCAACTATCATCCGATCACCGCCAAGATCTATACGGACCTGTCTTTCTTCACCTGTGATCCGGCGCTCTGCCGCGACGCGGCGCGGGTCTTCAACTACATGACCGGTTACGCCCGCCCGGCCAAGATGGAGAAGCTGGCGCTGTCCCCGATCAATCTGCGGCCGACCCTGCTGTCGCTGATCGACGACGAGATCAAGCACGCCAAGACCGGCCGCCCGGCGGCGATCTGGGCCAAGCTCAACTCGCTGGTCGACGGCGAGATCATCGACGCGCTCTATCGCGCCTCGCAGGCCGGCGTGAAGATCGAGCTGGTGATCCGCGGCGTCTGCTGCCTGCGGCCGGGCGTCCCCGGGCTGTCCGAGACCATCAAGGTGAAGAGCATCATCGGCCGCTATCTGGAGCACAGCCGCATCGTCTGCTTCGGTGCCGGGCAGGGGCTGCCCTCGCGTGGTGCCAAGGTCTTCATCTCCTCGGCCGACTGGATGCCGCGCAACCTGGACCGGCGGGTCGAGACCCTGGTGCCGATCGAGAACCCGACGGTGCACCAGCAGATCCTCGACCAGATCATGATCACCAACCTGAAGGACCAGGCACAGAGCTGGATCATGGCGCCCGACGGCTCTTATCGCCATGCGCCGGCTGGAGAGAACGCGCTGAGCGCCCATATCTACTTCATGACCAACCCCAGCCTCTCCGGGCGAGGCTCGGCGCTCCGGAATTCAAAGCCTGGAAAACGCTCGTCACGCGTAGCATCCTGACGGGAATGCCCGAGAGCGCAGCCGAGCGCGGGACCGAGGTCCTGCCGCAGCAGGCGCCGGCTCCCAGCTCCGCTGGGCAGCCGGACGCGCGGCGGCTTGCCGTTATCGACATAGGCTCGAACTCGATCCGCCTGGTGGTCTTCGAGGGTTTGCGACGGTCGCCCTTGCCGCTGTTCAACGAGAAGGTGATCTGCGGACTGGGGCGTGGCCTGATGCCGAGCGGCCGGCTGTCCGAGGATGGCGTTCAACTCGCCTTGCCCAACCTGGCGCGCTTCTCCTACATGGCCCGCGCCATGGGCGCCAACCGGCTCGACCTGCTGGCGACCGCGGCAGTGCGCGAGGCGGAGAACGGCCCCGACTTCATCGCCGAGGTGGAGCGCCGTTGCGGCCAGACGGTGCGCGTGCTGAGCGGCGAGGAGGAGGCGCGTATCTCGGCGCTCGGCGTCCTGGCCGGCACGCCGGAAGCCGACGGCTTGATGGGCGATCTCGGCGGCGGCAGCCTGGAGCTGGTCGAGTTGAATGAAGGCCGCCTCGGCGCCTCGACCACCCTCAGTCTCGGGCCCTTGCGGCTCATCGACCTGGCCAAGGGTGACCTGGCGGCGGCGCGGGCCGAGATCGACCGCCAGCTTGCCACCATCGGCTGGCTGACGGAGCAGCAGCGCGGCCGCAGCTTCTATGCGGTCGGCGGCGCCTGGCGCGCCCTTGCCCGCATCCACATGAGCCAGGTGCACTATCCGCTGCACGTGATCCACGGCTACACATTGGAGCGGGCGGAAGCGGAGAAGACGCTCGACGTCCTGGGCCAGCTCGGACGGCGTTCGCTGGCCAAGATGACCAGAGTGACGCGGCGCCGGGTCGAGACCATCCCCTATGCCGCGCTGCTGTTGAGCCGGGTCCTGGCCCTGTCGCGCCCCAGGCAGGTGGTCTGGTCGTCCTTCGGCCTGCGGGAGGGCTTCCTCTTCGACCTGCTGCCGGAGCAGGAGCGCGCCAAGGACCCGCTGATCGAGACGGTCACCGACTTCGCCATCCGCGAGGGCCGCTTCGGCGACATCGGCGACGAGCTGAGCGCCTGGACCGACCCGCTCTTTCCGGACGAGAAGGAGCCCTGGCGCCGCCTGCGCAAGGCCACCTGCCTCCTGTCGGACATCGCCTGGCGCGAGCATCCCGACTATCGGGCGACGCACGCGCTGACCCGCATCCTGCACCATCCCTTCAGCGGCATCGATCATCCGGGCCGGGCCTTCATCGCCTTCGCCGTCTTCACCCGCTACGGCGGCGGCCCCGAGGACGTCGACGTCGACAAGGCCATCGCCGTGATCACCGGCAAGAACCGCAAGCGGGCCCGCATCCTGGGCCTGGCCGTTCGGCTCGCTTTCACGCTCTCGGCCGGCACCCGCGAGTTGCTGCACAAGACCGCGCTGGAGCTGGAAGAGGGCGCCCTGCGCCTGCGGCTGCCGGGCGACCGCTCGGTGCCGCACGGCGAGGCGGTCGAACGCCGTTTCGCCGCCTTGGCGTCGGCCATCGGCGTTAAGCAGAGCGCAATCGTCGACGGCTAGGATGCCCGGTTGTCATGATGCGGGAGCAGGACTTGCCAGACCACGTAGCGCAGTTCCATGAGCAGGGCTACGCCGTCGTGCCGGCCGTCTTCGGCGCGGCCGAGGTGGCGGCCCTGGCCGCGGCCTTCGACCGCATCCACGCCCAGGCCATGGTGCGCGGCCGGAGCTGGCGCGACCGCAACACCTTCTTCTGCCTGGCCGACGACGCTGCGGCCGGGCGCATCGTGCGCTACGTGCAGTGGCCGGCCTGGCTCGACGAGACCCTGGAGCGCGCCCGGCGCGACCCGCGCCTGCTCGCGATCCTGGAGCCGCTGATCGGCCGCGACCTCAAGCAGATCATCAACCAGATGCACTGGAAGCCGCCGGGCGCGGCCATGGCCGAGTTCGGCTTCCACCAGGACTCGCGCTCGCGCCGCCCGCGCGCGGCCTATCGCGAGCTGGCCGCCTCCTACATCCAGACCGCGATCGCCGTCGACCCGCAGATGGCCGAGAACGGCGCCATGGTGCTCTGCCCCGGCAGCCACCGCCTGGGCGAGCTGCCATTCGACCCCGAGCGGCGCTCGATGGACATACCGCTCGACAAGGCCGACCTGCTGCGCCTCGGCGTCGATGTCGACAGGACGGTGGTGCTGGAGATGCAGCTGGGCGACGTGGCGCTGTGGCACGTGCACACGCTGCACGGCTCGGGCCCCAACCGCTCGAGCATTGACCGGCGGCTCTACATCAACGGCTACGTGATCTTGGAGCACTGCGACCGCGGCGAGTGGGCGTTCCGCGACGGCGTCCCTTGCCCCCTGCAGGGCGAGCCGGCCCTGGTGCACTACGAAGAGCTCTATACCAAGCCGGGACCGATGTACGTGGATTGAGGGGCTGTCTCCGACACCAAGACTTATGGCCCATCCTTCGAGACGCCCGCCTTCGCTTACGCTACGACGGGCTCCTCAGGATGAGGAAGGCGTTCTATATCAACGTCCTATATCAACATGCTACCACCTCATGCTGAGGAGCCGCGAAGCGGCGTCTCGAAGCATGGCGGCTGGGTCATGGATTTTGAGGTCCGGTATTCCATGCTATCCCTCACGCCGCGCCTCGCTCAGTCGAGCGGCACCACCTTCACCTTGCGGCGGCTGGCGCTGAGCGCCAGCTTGCCGTGCTTCAGCGCCAGGGCGTCGGCGCCGAAGATCTCGTAGCGCCAGCCGTCGAGGGCGCGCACGTCGGCCTTGTCGTCGGCGGCGATCAGCTCCAGGTCGGCGGCGCTGGCGACCAGCTTCTGCGCCACGTCGTACTGCTCGCAGCGCATCTTGAGCAGCACTTTCAGGAGATCGGTCAGGGGGCCGATGCCCTGCGGCAGCTTTTGCGCCGGTGGCGCATCGGGCAGCTCCTTGTCCGGCACCTCGAGGCCGGCCTTCACCGCCTTCAGCACCTCGCGTCCCCAGCGGCCCTGGGCGAAGTCGCGGCTGAGCCCACGGGTGCGGCCCAGCGCCTCGGCGTCGGTCGGCTGGTGCGCGGCGATGTCGAGCAGCTGCTCGTCGCGTATCACCCGGTTGCGCGGCACGTCGCGGCGCTGCGCCTCGGCCTCGCGCCAGGCGGCCAGCTCGCGCAGCACGGCGAGGAAGCGCCGGTCGGTCGAGCGGCTCTTGAAGCGGCGCCAGGCCTGGCGCGGCTCGAGGTCGTAGGTGCGCGGATCGGTCAGCACGTCCATCTCGTCCTGCAGCCAGTCGCTCCTCCCGTTCTTCTCCAGGCGGCGGCGCAGCGCCGTGAAGATGCGCCGCAGATGGGTCACGTCGGCCAGCGCGTAGTCGAGCTGGCGCTCGGTCAGCGGCCGCTTCGACCAGTCGGCGAAGCGCGATGACTTGTCGATCCTGGCGCCGGCCAGCTTGCGCGCGAGCTGCTCGTAGCTCACCGAATCGCCGAAGCCGCAGACCATGGCGGCCACCTGGGTGTCGAAGATCGACTCCGGCACGGCGCCGGTCAGGTGATAGAAGATCTCCAGGTCCTGGCGGCCGGAGTGGAACACCTTCAGCAAACGGAAGTCGGCCATCAGGTCGTAGAGCGGCTGCAGATCGATGCCCGGCGCCAGGCTGTCGATCGCCGCCACCTCCTTGGGCCCGCCGATCTGCACCAGGCAGAGCTTGGGCCAATAGGTGGTGTCGCGCATGAACTCGGTGTCCACGGCGATGAACTCGGCCTCGGCCTGGCGCTCGCAGAAGGCGGCGAGCTCGGCGCTGTCGCTGATCAGGGGCATCGGCTAGGTCCGGGCTGCCGCGGCGCGGGGCTGGTCACTGGGCCGCATAGCGGATCTTGTCGAAGCGAGCAGCCCGCACCGCGCCGGGGACGGCGGAGGTCGCCGGGACGACTGGATGCGTGGCGAACAGAGCGGCGGCGAAGGCAAGCGGCATTCTCATGGCAGTAAGGGCTGGATCTGCGCTGAGCGAGTCCGGGATGGCCTGGAAGCTCTACACCATGGCCCCTGAGGTCGTCTACCCGTGGGTGCCCGAGCGCCCTTCCCAAGCGGCGGGGAAGGGCCTTCGCCCCGCGCCGCGAGGCGGTCGCCAAGCCTTGACAAATCAAGGCGCTTCGGGTGCCTTCTGCGCCGCGTCCTCGCCGTGTCCCCGCCATGTCCCAAAGGGGGCCCCGCAGCCTGCCACCGCCGCTTCGCTCATTCGGGAAGTCCGCCGATGCATCCATACCGCACCCATACCTGCGGCGACCTGCGCCAGTCCCACGCCGGCCAGAGCGTGCGCCTGTCCGGCTGGGTCCATCGCAAGCGCGACCACGGCCAGCTTCTGTTCGTCGACCTGCGCGACCACTACGGCATCACCCAGGTCGTCGTCGACGTCTCCAGCCCGATCTTCAAGGCGATCGAGGCGGTGCGGCTGGAGAGCGTGGTCACGGTCACCGGTTCGGTGGTCCAGCGCAGCGCCGAGACGGTCAACCCGGCCCTGCCGACCGGCCAGGTCGAGGTCGCGGCGCGCGAGTTCACGGTGCAGTCGGCGGCCGAGCTGCTGCCGCTGCAGGTCAACGCCGAGGAGGACACCGGCGAGGACATCCGCCTGCGCTATCGCTATCTCGACCTGCGCCGGCCCAAGATGCAGGACAAGATCATGCTGCGCTCGAAGGTCATCGCCTCGATCCGGCGGCGCATGATCGAGCAGGGCTTCTTCGAGTTCCAGACGCCGATCCTGACCGCGAGCAGCCCGGAGGGCGCGCGCGACTACCTGGTGCCGAGCCGCATCCATCCCGGCAAGTTCTACGCCCTGCCGCAGGCGCCGCAGATGTTCAAGCAGCTGCTGATGATCGCCGGCTTCGACCGCTACTTCCAGATCGCCCCCTGCTTCCGCGACGAGGACAGCCGCGCCGACCGCTCGCCGGGCGAGTTCTATCAGCTCGACTTCGAGATGAGCTTCGTGACGCAAGATGATGTTTTTGCTGCGATCGAGCCGGTCATGGCCGGCCTCTTCGAGGAGTTCGCCGACGGCCGCGCGGTGACCGCGCCGCCGTTCCCGCGCATCCCCTTCGAGGAGGCCATGCTGAAGTACGGCAGCGACAAGCCGGACCTTCGCAACCCGATCGAGATCGCCGACGTGAGCGAGGCCTTCCGCGGCGGCGGCTTCGGCATCTTCGCCAAGGCGGTGGAGGCCGGCGCCGTGGTGCGCGCCATCCCGGCGCCCGGTGCCTCCGGCCAGCCGCGCAGCTTCTTCGACAAGCTGAACGACTGGGCGCGCGAGCAGGGCGCGGCCGGGCTCGGCTATATCGTCTACGGTGAGGGCGAAGCCCGGGGGCCGATCGCCCGCAACCTGGAGCCCGACCGGGTCGCCGCGATCAAGCAGCAGGCCGGCCTGAAGGACGGCGATGCCGTCTTCTTCGCCTGCGACAAGCCGCTGGCGGCCGCCAAGTTCGCCGGCGTGGTGCGCGACAGGCTGGGCCGCGAGCTCGAGTTGCTGCAGAAAGACCAGTTCCGCTTCTGCTGGATCGTCGACTACCCGATGTACGAGCTGGACGAGCAGACCGGCAAGATCGAGTTCTCGCACAACCCTTTCTCAATGCCGCAGGGCGGCCTGGAGGCGCTCGAGAAAAATGATCCTCTGACCATCAAGGCCTTCCAGTACGACATCGTCTGCAACGGCGTCGAGCTGTCGTCCGGCGCGATCCGCAACCACCTGCCGGAGATCATGTACAAGGCCTTCGCCATTGCCGGCTACAGCCAGGCCGAGGTCGAGGAGCGCTTCTCCGGCCTGCTCTCGGCGCTCAAGTTCGGCGCGCCGCCGCACGGCGGCTCGGCCCCGGGCATCGACCGCATCGTCATGCTGCTGGCAGACGAGCCCAACCTGCGCGAGGTCGTCGCCTTCCCGATGAACCAGAAGGCCGAGGACCTGATGATGCGCGCCCCGGCCGAGGTGCCCCCGGCCCGCCTCAAGGAGCTCTCCATCAAGCTCGACCTGCCGCCGGAGTAGGGGGGCCTACTCTCTTCTTGTCACCCTCACCCTCCCAAGCGTCCTGCGGCCGCTTGGGCCCCTCCCTCTCCCCTCCAGAGAGAGGGTAAGATGTCGCTGCAGGATGTTGTTTTCCCTCTCCCTTGGAGGGGAGAGGGAGGGGACCATCGCGTAAGCGATGGGAGGGTGAGGGTGCAAAAAGAGATGCCTTTCGCGGGGGCGTACCCGGTCTACTCCCCTTCGTCGACGATCTCCCAGATCCTGGCGTGGTCCTGGGCGCGGCTCGGCTGGATGACGCGGAAGCGCTCGACGATGCCCTGGTCGGTCCAGTCGCGCTCGAGCGCCAGCAGGCTCCCCGTCTTGTGGTCGCAGAGCCCGGCGGCATCGTCCGCCTCCTGGCGCGCGGCCGGCAGGGCGGCGGCCAGGTCGGGGGCGCCGAGTCTCTCGACGAAGTGCCGGGCCAGGCGCTCGACCACCTGGAAGAAGGCGGCCTCCTCGATCTCGGCGACCTCGACCAGAGTCGAATGGCCGAAGCTCTCGGTGCCGAGCCAGCCGCTCTTGAAGGCCAGCGTGTCCTTGCTGTCGAAGCCGGCCGGGTCGCGGCCGTGGAACGCGAAGGCGCCGGGCACCGCCCATTCGCCGGGCGCGGCGGCGGTGTGGAAGACCTGCAGGTCGGAGCTGTCGAGCCGGATGGTGCGCGGGAACTTCATGGCGGCGCCAGTTTAGCGCGCCGCCGCTAGCCTCGCACGGCCTGTCCTGTCGCGGCTGCCCCTAAGGGGACAGGCCCCTCCGCTTCGCTCCGGGTACAGTCCCCTCGCGCGGCCAAACCGACACTGCACGCGCCGAAGGGGACTGTCCCCGGCATGCGCCCAGCGCAGCTCGCACTGTGTAGGAAGTCAGCCGGCCAGCGCGATCCGCATCGGCCGTGAGCGGGCCAGCTTGGCGCTATAGGCCTCCTGGTCGGCCTGCTGGATCAGCGTCTCGGCCGTGCTGTCCGGGCCATAGGGCGCCCAGCCGAAGCTGGCCGAGATCGGGATCTGCTGGCCGGCCCAGGTGATGACCAGCGCGTTCACCGCGCTGTCGAGCTTGGTGGCCAGCGCCTCCGCCTCGGCATGCGCGCCGTCCGGCATCAGAACGGCGAACTCGTCGCCGCCCATGCGCGCCACTGCGTCGCTGCGCCGGGTGCGCTCGCGCAGTAGCCGGGCCACGGCGACCAGGGCGGCGTCGCCGGCCGGATGACCGTAGGTGTCGTTGATGGCTTTGAAGTGATCGAGGTCGCAGAGCACCAGCAGGCCGGCTTCGCCGTGCCGCCTGGCCCGCGCCAGGGCGCGCTCCAGCTCGTTGCGGAAGCCGCGCCGGTTGAGCTGTCCGGTCAGCTCGTCGGTGACCGAGAGGCTCTCGAGATGGCGGATGCGGGCCTGCTGATCGGCGATCTGCTGCTCCGCGGCCGCGGCCGCGTCGAGCAGTTCAAGGAGCACGCGCTGGCCGGCGGCGCTGACCTGCCAGCCGTCGTGCAGGACGGCCTGGCGCAGTCGCTCGGCCGCATTCTCGAAGTGCGGGCCGGCCTCCTCGCGCAGCTCGGGGAAGCTGTCCGCATGGAGAAACGACGGAATCATGGCGTGGCACTCCCTATCGCCTTGCCGGCGCACCGCCCCGGCCACAGGGGCCCAGACGGGCGCTCAGGGCCTTCCAAGCAAGCGCCATGCCATCTGCTCCGGAGCGGGAAAAGGCCCGCTCCGGCGCGGCTTTACCAGGGCCAGCCCGCGGCCCGGGCGATCGGCCCTCCGGCCGGCAAATTCTGCCGCTGCTGTCAATCCTTCCGCCCTTGCAGAGCCGCCTGGAAGCGGCTATGCGAGCAGGCGGGTAGGCTGGCGGCCGCGCCCAGCATGGTCCGCGACCGGGCTCCTGCAACGGACCGGCGGGACGGCGAGAGGAGACTGCGATGGTGCGAAGCGGCCGGGCCGCGATGTCTGCCCTCTTTGCCGGGCTGGTGCTGCAGCTCTGGCCGGCGGCCGCTCCGTCGGTCCTGGCGGCCGGAGCCGCCGACAAGCTCGAGCCGCACCGCGCGATCTACGGCCTGAGTCTGGCCCGGTCGGAGCCGCGCGGCGCCGCGGTCACCAATGCTCGCGGCAAGCTCGAGTTCGAATGGAGCGACGTCTGCGACGGCTGGTCGATCCGCCAGCGCACGCGAATTATCGTGACCCACGGCGACGGCGGCGAGATCGACTTCGGCTGGACCCTGACGGCCTGGGAGTCGAAGGACGGGCTCGCCTTCCGCTTCTTCATCCGCCGTCTGTTCTCCGGCGGCGAGGAGGAGACCATCCGCGGCGTGGCACGCCTCGACGGGCCTGGGCTCGGCGGCACTGCAACCTACAGCGAGCCCGAGGCGAAGACGGTCACCCTGCCCAAGGGTACGGTGTTCCCGAGCCAGCACAACTTCCAGGTGATCGACGCCGCCGAGGCCGGCGAGCTGCCGCTCTGGCGCACCGTGTTCGACGGCTCCGGCGACAGCAACGGGCTCTATGGCGTCAACGTGGCGCTGGCCGCGGCCGTGCCGCCCGGTGCCGAGCTTTCGCTCGACGTGCCGCTGGTGCAGGACGTGCCGTCCTGGCGCCTGGTCGTCGCCTATTTCGATCCGGAGGACGAGACCGCTCCGCCGTCATTCGAGCAGCAGCTCCGTCTCTTTGCCAACGGCGTGGTGGACGAACTGGTGCTCGACTACGGCGAGTTCACCCTCGACGCGGAGTTGGCCGACCTGCAGCCTTTGCCGCCGCCGGACTGCTGAGCCCAAGGCCCTTCTGAATGGCGCTCTCGCCGAGCTTGGCGCGCACGCTGTCGATGGCGCGCTCGACCTGGGCGCGCCGAATGCGGGCGGGATTGAGCAGGTCGAGGGGATCGGCCTGCGCGCCGTCGACCAGCTCGCCGGCGCCGATGCCGATCAGGCGGAAGGCGCGGCCGTCGGCCTCGTGCTGCAGCAGCGGCAGGGCGGCGCGGTAGAGGCGGTCGGCGAGCTGTGTCGGATCGCCCAGCCGCCGGCTGCGGGTCAGCAGGCGGAAGTCGCGGGTCTTCAGCTTCAGGGTGACGCTGCGGCCGGCGAGCGCGCTGGCCTTGAGGCGCCGCGCCACCGTCTCGCAGAGCGGCCACAGCCGGCCGGCCAGGACCATGGGATCGGCGATGTCCTCCTCGAAGGTGGTCTCCGCCGAGATCGACTTGGTCGGCGCGTTGGGCTCGACTTGTCGCGGGTCCTCGCCGCGCGCGAAGTCGTAGAGCCGGCGGCCCATGGCGCCGTAGCGGGCGACCAGGGCCTGCTTGTCGTAGGGCCAGAGATCTCGGATGCGGTGGATGCCGTCTCCGGCCAGGGTCTGGCGCAACGCCTTGCCGACGCCCCAGATCAGGCCGACCGGCTTGTCCGCGAGGAAGTCGCGCGCCTCGGCCCGGCCGATCACCGCGAAGCCGCGCGGCTTGTCCAGGTCGGAGGCGACCTTGGCGAGGAATTTGCAGTAGCTGAGCCCGATCGAGAGCGTAAGCCGCTGCTCGCGCTCAACCCGGCGGGCGAAGGCCGCCAGCGTGCGGGCCGGGCTGCCGTGATGCAGCGCCGCGGTGCCGCCGAGGTCGAGGAAGGCCTCGTCGATCGACAGTGGCTCCACCAGGGGCGTGAGATCGCGCATCATCTGCCGGATCTCGCGGCCGACCGCCTGGTACTTGGCCATGTCGGGCCGGATCACCACGGCTTCGGGGCAGGCCTGGAGCGCCTTGAACATCGGCATGGCCGAATGCACGCCGTAGATCCGCGCCACGTAGCAGGCGGCGGAGACCACGCCGCGCCGGCCGCCGCCGACGATCACCGGGCGATCGCGCAGCTCCGGCCGGTCGCGCTTCTCGACGCTGGCGTAGAAGGCGTCGCAGTCGATGTGGGCGATCGACAGCTGCTCGAGCTCGTCGTGGCTCACCAGGCGCGGCTCGCCGCAGCTCGGACAGCGACCAGCGGTCGGCCCCGACTGACTCTGGGCGGCGACGCTCGCCAGGCAGTCGCGGCAGAGCGTGCTCATGGCTGCTCCGGCGTCAGCGACTGGCTCGGTGCGGCATCTGCCGGCTGCGGCTGCTCCGGCGCCTCGTCCGGGCCCCAGAGCCAGGCGGCGCCGCGCACGCCGCTCGAATCGCCGAAGCGGGCCGGGACGATCGGCGTGTCCCAGTGATCGGAGAAGACCTGGGCGGCGATCCGGTCTGTCAGGCCCTCGGCAAGGCCAGCCAGGTTCGACAGTCCGCCGCCGATCACGATGACGTCGGGGTCGAGCAGGTTGACCACGGTCGTCAGGCCGCGGGCCAGGCGGTTTTGATAGCGCTCGAGTGCCGCACGGGCCAGCGGCTCGCCCGTGCTCGCCCGCTCAGCCACCGTCTCGGCATCGTCCGCGTCCCCGCCGTGGACCCGGTAGTCGCGCAGCAAGCCGGGCCCCGAGACAAAGGTCTCGATGCAGCCGCGCCGGCCGCAATAGCAGAGCGGCCCGGGCCGCTCCGCATCGGTCGGCCAGGGCAGGGGATTGTGGCCCCATTCGCCGGCGATCGCGCCGCGTCCGGTCAGCGGCCGGCCGTCGATGGCGATGCCGCCGCCGACCCCGGTGCCGAGGATCACCCCGAAGACCACCCGGGCGCCGACGCCGGCCCCGTCGACCGCCTCCGAGACCGCGAAGCAGTTGGCGTCGTTGGCGAGCCGGACGGGGCGGCCGAGCGCGACGCCCAGGTCCGCCTCGAGCGGCTTGCCGATCAGCCAGGTCGAGTTGGCGTTCTTGACCAACCTCGTGGCCGGTGAGATCGCCCCCGGGATGCCGACCCCGACCGAGCCCCTACGGCCCAGCTTGGCCTCGGTCTCCTGCACCAGTTCAGCTATGGCCCGGAGGGTGGCGCGGTAGTCGCCGTGCGGGCTGGGCCGGCGCCGGCGTTCCAGAACCTCGCCCGCAGCGGACAGGGCTATCACCTCGATTTTGCTGCCCCCTAGGTCGATGCCGATGCGCATTGCCCCTGCTTCCCTTGGAGATGCATATTACTAAAGGGATAGCCCGCCTATCCCGCTGTTTTACCGTCGGGCTTGCCAAATACTAACTAAATCTTAACCTCCATTGTTGCACTCTGAAGCGTTGCCAACCGGGGGAAGCGGCCGTGCGCAGTCGACTGCCCAAGGGACCTGTGCGGCAGCTGAACAACGAAAAGCCTGCGCAGTCTCGCGTTACAGAGGGAATCAGATATTATGGCCGAGGCGAAGATGGTTCTGGATGAGGTCAAGACGGTTCTGGTCGTTGAAGACAACGACCTTAACATGAAGCTGTTTCATGACCTGCTGGAAGCGCACGGTTACAACATCATCCAGACCAAGGACGGCATGGATGCGCTCCGGCTCGCCCGGCAGCATAGGCCCGACCTCATCCTCATGGACATCCAGCTGCCGGAAGTCTCCGGGCTGGAGGTCACCAAGTGGATCAAGGAGGACGACAATCTCAAGTCGATTCCGGTCGTGGCGGTAACGGCCTTCGCCATGAAGGGGGACGAGGAGAAGATTCGCGAGGGCGGCTGCGAGGCTTATATCGCGAAACCGATCTCCGTGACCAACTTCCTCCAGACTGTCGAACGCTTCCTCAACTAGGCCGCCGAGCCTAAGCGGTCAGGTCCAGGTACGGTATGACAGCGAGGATACTGGTCGTCGACGACATCCTTCCCAACGTCAAGTTGCTGGAAGCGAAGCTTACTGCGGAGTATTTCGACGTCCTCACGGCGCAGGATGGCCTGGCCGCCCTCAAGGTGGCCGCCGAAGAGGCGCCCGACCTGATCCTGCTCGACGTCATGATGCCCGGCATGAACGGCTTCGAGGTCTGCCAGCGCCTCAAGGCCGATCCGGCCACTCAGCATATCCCGATCGTCATGGTGACGGCGCTGAGCGACGTCAGCGACCGCGTGCGCGGCCTGGAGGCCGGCGCCGACGACTTCCTGTCGAAGCCGGTCAACGACGTGGCGCTGTTCGCCCGCGTCCGCTCCCTGGTGCGACTCAAGATGACCATGGACGAGCTGCGGCTGCGCCAGGCCAGCACCGGCGAGGCCTCGGTGTTCGAGAGCGAGCCGCTGGACGGCGAGGAGGAGATCGCAGGTGCCCGCGTGCTGGTGATCGAGGACAGCGCGCTCACCGCCGGCAAGATCGTCGAGGGTCTGCGCGGCGCCGGCTACACGGTCGATCATGCGCGCGCGGCGGCCGACGGCCGCAAGCTGGCCCGCGACCACGCCTACGACATGATCATCACCGCCCTGGACATCCGTGGCGAGGACGGGCTGCGCCTCTGCTCGCATTTTCGCTCGCAGGATCAGACGCGCCACGTGCCGATCCTGCTGGTGCTCGAGAGCGTCGACCTGCCGAAGCTGGCCAAGGGTCTCGACCTCGGTGTCAACGACTATCTGATCAAGCCCCTCGACCGCAATGAGCTGCTGGCGCGCTCGCGGACCCAGATCCGCCGCCGGCGCTATCACGACCAGCTGCGCCAGATGCTTCAGCGCAGCGTGTCGATGGCCTACACGGATTCCCTGACCGGCCTCTACAATCGCCGCTACATGAACACGACGCTCGACCGGCGCATCCTGGAAATCGCCGAGACGGCCAAGCCGGTGTCGGTGCTGATGTTCGACATCGACCATTTCAAGCAGTTCAACGACGTCTATGGCCATTCGGCCGGCGACGAGGTGCTGAAAATTCTAGCCAAGCGGGTAGTGAACGGCGTGCGCGACGTGGATCTGGTGGCGCGCTACGGCGGCGAGGAGTTCGTCGTCATCATGCCGGACACGCCGCTCACCGTCGCGCTCAAGATCGGCGAGCGGCTGCGGAACATGGTGTCCGAGGAGCCCTTCAGCATCGCCGACTGCCCCGAGCAGCTAGCGGTCACCATCTCGCTGGGCGCGGCGACCGCAACCGATCCTATGGAGGAAGCGGCCAGTCTCCTGAAGCGCGCCGACGATGCTCTCTATGCCGCCAAGGACATGGGCCGCAACCGGATCGAATGCGACCGCCGGAACAGCAACGTCACGCCGCTCGGCCGCGCCGCGCTGGCCCGCGGCTAGTTTGCAGCCGGTCCAGCTTCGTTGGGCATTCTCTTCCTCTTTTCACCCTCACCCTCCCATCGCTAAAGCGATGGGCCCCTCCCTCTCCCCTGCGAGGGAGAGGGGATCAAACGGGCGCGCTGTAGAATCCCTCTCCCTTGAGGGGAGAGGGA
>JBHJOF010000043.1:0-20506 GCA_050330055.1 Kiloniellales bacterium | reverse complement strand
GAGCATCTCGACATAGTGGTCGTGGTTGCGCTCGGCATCGTCCTTGAGCATGGCCAGCACACGCTCGGCCTCGCGCCCCTCGAGCACGTCGCCGCGGCCCTGGCGGTTCACGGCCGATTGCGCGGCGAGGTGCTGCGGCGCCGGAATGTAGAACTCGCGGTCGAGCACCGAGTAGCGCGCCGAGTACTCGTTGACGTTGGCGGTGCGATGGCGGATCCACTGGCGCGCCACGAAGACCGGCAGCTTGACGTGATACTTGATCTCGCACATCTCGAAGGGCGTGGTGTGCCGGTGGCGCATCAGGTAGTTGATCAGCCCGGCGTCCTGGCGCACCGCCTTGGTGCCGCGGCCGTAAGAGACGCGCGCCGCCTGCACGATCGCCGCGTCGTCGCCCATGTAGTCGATCACCCGCACGAAGCCGTGGTCGAGCACCGGCAGCGGCTCGTAGAGGATCTCCTCCAGGGCCGGCACGGTGGCGCGGCGCGTCGGCGCGCTCTGCGCCCGCTGCGCTTCGACCTCGGCCTGCTGCTCGGCCGTCAGCGGCCCGCGGCCCGCCATGGGGTTGTCCTCCTCCAGTATCCTGGCCGTCTGCGGCATATCGTGTCCCTCGCGTGTCGAGCTGCTCGAACGCGCCGGACGGTCTGGCCCTCAGCCGCGTCCGAGTCGCTGCCCAAGGATAGCACGCGCCGCCGCCCGATCACGTCCCGCCTGCGCGGCCGAAGCCGCCCCTTGGTCCCCCCTTGGTCCCTGGGGAGCGCGGCGAAGGCCCGTAACGCTCGCGTGAGGAGTGACGGGCATCACTTGGGCGAGTTCAGCACAGCGCCACATGCAGGGCCAGACGGCGACACCGCTCCGCAAAGCTTCGCGGCGCGGAGAGGCCCACCCGGGCCTTCGCCGCGCCGTAGCGGCTTCGGCCGCGCAGGCGGGCCACAGCGCCGAGATCAACAGCAAAGTTGCAAGGAACCCCACAGCGTCATGACACACAGTATTCGCAATAGCATCATCGCGCTCAGCGCCATCGCCCTCGTGGCCGGCCTGCAGGCCGGCGCCGCCGAGGCCAGGGGCGGAGCCCGCGAACTGAACTTCGAGAGAGCCCACGCCGCGCCCGTTACCCCGCCGGCCGTCGCCGACCGGCAGAAGGCGGCGATCAAGGACCCCGCCGCCAGCGACGCCGACTCGCCCGGCTGGTTCGATTCCGAGTGGTTCGGCCGCGACCAGAACCCGGACCGGCCAAACAGCTTGCTGAATCGCAGGAAGCCCGCCGGCCGCTAAGAGACGAGACCGCCCCGGCCCCGCCCTCCCGTGCCCGCGCGGCGCGGGAGGGCGACAGGGTTAGCAGAGCCTTAATTCAGTGATTTCCGATACTTAAACTTGCACCTCTGTGTCGCCGCCTTGCGCAAGACGCTTTAACCGGACGGCCGAAGCGCCTATATTAGGGATGCTGGGAAACCGGCTATGGCGCTAAACGGGCTTGCGGAATAAGCGTAGCGGACCCGGGGGCAGTACCCGGCGCCTCCACCAAATCTCCCGTGCCGAGCCAGGCAAAGCGGCCTGGCGCACGACAGTCTTCTGCGGGAGATTTGCTGGGGGCGAAACAGGATCGACGCGCGTGGTAAAGGCTTGTTCGGTGCCCGGCATGGTACCGCCGTTATCGGGCCAAAATATAGTTGCGAACGACAACTATGCTGAGGCGCGCCTCGCCGCTTAATGCGGCTGGCTAGCCTAAATTAAGCCCTCGGGGTTTGCACCTCGAGGCGGGGTTCGGGGCGCACCTGGCAACAGAAGCGCCCCACTTCATTGCACCCTGACTTCCTTGCATATGACGCCGCGTCACCCCACTTCACGGGCCCGCCAACATCAACTAGGCTGAGCCAGGTTCCTGCAGTTCGCCGATTGGCCATGAACGACGACGCCTTGAGATACGACCGCATGGTCGAGACCGCGCTGCGGGGCGTCGTGCGCGAGGCCCTGGCGCAGGTGGCAGAGCGCGGCCTGCCCGGCAACCACCACTTCTACATCACCTTCCGCACCGACCATCCGGGCGTGACGCTGGCCGACGCCTTGCGCGAGCGCTTCCCGGCCGAGATGACCATCGTGCTGCAGCACCAGTTCTGGGGCCTGAAGGTCGAGCACGAGGCCTTCGAGGTCACGCTCAGTTTCAGCGACAAGCCGGAGCGGCTCGTCATCCCCTTCGCCGCGGTCACCTCCTTCGCCGACCCCTCGGTGCGCTTCGGCCTGCAGTTCGAGTCCGCCGAGGACGGCGTCGGCCCAGAGGAACCAGGGACTGCGCCGCATGCCGGAGAAGGAGGGAAGGCCAAGCCGGCGGGTACGGCGCTCGCGCCCCTGTCGTTGAAAACGGGGTCGTTGGAAACGGGGTCGTTGGAAACGGGGTCGTTGGAAACGGGGCCATTGCAAACGGGGTCATTGGAGACGGGGTCGCTGGAGACCGGCCAGGAGGGACGCGAGACGAAGCCTGCCGCCACCAAGCCTGCCGAGAAGACGCACGAGGAGCAGGGGCCGAAGCCCGCGGCCGGTCCGGGTTCGGGCCGGGACAAGGCCGCAGGCGAAGCGAAGCCGGGCAAGGCCGAGCCCGCCGAGGTGGTCTCGCTCGACGCCTTTCGCAAGAAGTAGTACGCCATCCCGACCACGGAGACTCATGGCCCATCCTTCGAGACGCGTTCTTCGAACGCTCCTCAGAGCCTGTGAATCTTTCGCCATTTTGGTGCGATGAATGATGTTGAATCGAGCGCGATGGTTTGATTCCCTGAGGGTCGGACGGTTTGGGGGAGCGGCCTGATGTCGCATGAGCAAGAGCTGATCAAGGACTTGCCCGAGCAGCTTGGGCAAGCGCCTGCGGGGCGAGGGGCGCCACGCTATCGCCATCCGGAGCGGCGGCAGCTTGGCTGGCATGCGGCGGCAATTGACGACCTGATTGCCCCCGACCATCCGGTGCGGGCGGTGTGGGCTTTTGCCCAAGCGCTCGATTTGCGCGCGTTGCACGAGACGGTGAAGGCGCGCGAGGGTGTGCCGGGACAGGCAGCGCCGGCGCCCGAGCTGATGATGGCGCTTTGGCTGTGGGCGACGGTGGAGGGGGTGGGCAGCGCGCGGCGGCTCGCCAAGCTGTGCGAGCAGCATTTGGCCTATCGCTGGCTGTGCGGCGGGGTGTCGATGAACTACCACACGCTGTCCGATTTCCGGGTGGCGCATAGCGGGGCGTTGGAAGGCCTGCTGGCCAACGGGGTGGCGGCGCTGGTCGCCGAAGGCTTGGTCTCGCTCGATGTGCTGGCGCAGGACGGGATGCGGGTGCGGGCCGCGGCGGGGGCGGGGTCGTTCCGCCGACGCGGGCGGCTGGAAGAGATCCGGACGGCGGCCGGCGCGCGCGTCGCGCGGCTGCGGGACGAGCTGGAGAGCGATCCCGGCGTGGGCGATCGGCGCCGGCAGGCGGCGCAGCAGCGTGCGGCGCGCGAACGGGAGGCGCGTGCCCAGGCGGCCCTCGATCGCATGCAGGAGCTCGAGGCGGAGCGGACGCGCCGGGCCAAGACCAACAGGGCTGAAGTCGCCAAGCAGAAGGAGCCGCGGGCCTCCACCAGCGATGCCGAGGCGCGGGTGATGAAGATGGCCGATGGCGGCTATCGGCCCGCCTACAACATGCAGATCGTCTCGGTGCCGGCGGGCCAGGTGATCGTGGCGGTTGATGTCGAGACGAGCGGCTCGGATCGCGGCCTCGCCGGACCTGCCCTGGACAAGCTGGCCGCCGGCGGCACCCGGCCAAGCGATTATCTGGTCGATGGCGGCTTTGCCAAGAACGAGGATATCGAGCGGGCGCATGCCGGCGGCGTCAGGCTGTGGTGTCCGGCCACCACGAACAAGCATGGCACCGACCCCTATGCGCCGCGTGCCGATGACGGACCCGGCGTGGCCGACTGGCGCCGACGCATGGCGAGCGAGGCCGGCACGGCGATGTACAAAGAGCGCTGCAAGGCCGAATGCCCCCATGCCTGGGCGCGCCGCATGGGCCTCGCCCGGCTCTCGGTGCGTGGCAAGCATAAGGCGCGCAGCCTGCTGCTGTGGTTCGCCCTCGCGCACAACATGCTGCGCGGCTTCGCCTTGCAGCAGGCGGCCGCAGCGGCAGCATGAGGCGATCATGATCAGGCTCCGCCGCTCGCCTGATCGCCCGGCCGCCAGGCCGGGCCGGACGCTTCGGAACACTGGCCAACCAATCCGCCTGCCGCGCACCTTCCCGCAATTCTTCCAGTCGCAACAAAGGTTCACAAGTTCTCAGGATGAGGAATGCGTTTTATATCAGCACTCTACTACCTCATGCCGAGGAGGCCCGAAGGGCCGTCTCGAAGCATGGGGGTTCAGTCAAAAGCATCAGAATTTGGTATAAGCCCGCGCCATGGCAACGCCCCAACGGACTGCCGCACCGGCGGTTCCGCCGCATGTCCTGCCCGACGTCCTAAGGGAGGGCTTGCGGATCGTGTTCTGCGGCTCGGCCGCCGGACGCCGCTCCGCCGAGCTGGGCGCCTACTACGCCGGCCCCGGCAACCGTTTCTGGCCGACGCTCTACGCCGTCGGCCTGACGCCGCGCCTGCTGCGGCCCGAGGAGTTCCCGCTGCTGCCGGACTTCGGCCTCGGCCTGACCGATCTCTGCAAGACCGCCTTGGGCGCCGACCAGGCTCTGCCCGCGGCGGCCGACGACCCGGCCGCGCTGCGCCGCAAGATCGCGCGCTATCGCCCCGCCGTCCTGGCCTTCGTCGGCAAGCGGCCGGCCGCCGTCACCCTGGGGCGCCGGGTCGACTACGGCGCGCAGGCCGAGCGGATCGGCGTGACGGCGCTTTTCGTGCTGCCCTCCCCGTCAGGGGCGGCGCGGCGCTATTGGGATGAAGAGCCCTGGCGGGCCCTGGGACTGGCGGCGGGATAGGCTTTGCAGGGCCGGCCTGCGTTTGGCGCGCCATCAAGGCGACCGCGGGCAGACGCTCCCCTCCCGCCCACGCTGGCGCGCGGGCCCGTCGCACCCTCACCCTCCCAAGCGCCCTTCGGCCGCTTGGGCCCCTCCCTCTCCCCTCGAGGGAGAGGGGAAACTATTGCCGGCGCGTACTTTTTCCCTCGCCCTCGGAGGGGAGAGGGAGGGGCCCATCGCGCAAGCGATGGGAGGGTGAGGGTGAAATAAGGGGTCCATCGCGCAAGCGATAAACCCTGGCGACAGAAAGGCTGAAACGACTCTAGTGCTTCCGCCCGTGCAGGGCGGGGTTCCACTTCTGGACCGGCTTCTTCGCCTTCGGCGCCGCCTTGCGGCCGACGATCGAGCCACGCACGGCCTTGAGGAAGTCGAAGAAGCGGCGCTCCAGCTCCTTGCGCTCCGCGGCCGACAGCTTGTGGTCCGGGATGTCAGAGAGGTCGCGGTCCTGCAGGTCGCTCATGCTGCTCCCTTCTCTCCCGGCGGCCGGCGGCGGAAGCCTGGACGGCCCCGATGGCTACCAGGGGGGTGGGTTGTCAGATCGAGGACCTGCGACTATCCCGGTGCCGTCTTAAGGAATCGTTAGCGCTCTCCCCCAGGTGCATCAGGGCCGTGTGCCTTCCTGCAGGTATTACGCCTGACATCACGAGGCTGTGCGCCGTCTTGTGTCCAGCGTACAATCGGACCATGCTGCGCGCAGCGCTTTGCTCCCGCCCTCATGCGGTCGCGTTTCTTGGGGGGACGCCGTTGATGCGGGAGCCGTCCGGCGTCGTGCTGCCGGACGCCTGGCCCATTCTCCGGATCGTGGAGGACTCGAGGTTGCGCCCCGTTGGTCACCCGATCCAGCACTGCGATTGCCGCCATGGCACGCGATAGGAGCTTCGCCAACCGCGTGGTCGGCCTGCTGATGCCCCTGGGGCCGATCGAGGCGCGCGCCATGTTCGGCGGCTGGGGCATCTATCTGGAGGGCGTCATCTTCGCCCTGATCTCCCATGGCCGCCTGTTCTTCAAGGTCGACGAAGAGACCAAGGACCAGTTCGCCCACGCCGGCTCGCGGCCCTTCAGCTACCGGGGCAGGTCGCGCCCGGTCGAACTGCCCTACTGGGAGACGCCGGCCGGCAGCCTGAAGTCCTCCGAGACCCTGCTGCCCTGGGCCGAGCTCGGCCTGGCCGCCGCCCGGCGCGCCCAGGCGAAGAAGGGCCCCAAGCAAAGGCCGCAGCGGCGATCGGCCGGGTGAGCGCGGCCAACGGCCCGCAGGCTTCAGACGAGCTTGGCCAAGTTCCTCAGAATGCGGGCTTGGTAGTGGTACGAATTTAGTCCGGCGCCGTTGTATCGCCGCGCCGCGTAAGGCCAGTCGCAACCGAAAGCCTCCCGATTGGGCACGGCCTTGTAATCGGCCGACTTGTAGTATTGCGTCGGCTGGTAAGTTTGCGACGTGCGGGAATGCAATGTCGTTTGGCCCTGTACGATGTCCCGGCTGCCGGCGGCAAGAGCGCACGCCTTGCAGTCTGTCAGATGGCGCGGGTCGTTCTTGTCATATCTGCAGAGACGCAGCGGACTCTCGACCTCGGCCATACGGTCATCGGCGCGGGTGCCGCTTGTCGGTCCGGTAACGAAGTGATCGAACTTTTCTCGAAATTCTGCGACCGCTCTCTTTATGTTGCCTGTAACATCTTCGATGAACTCAGTGATTTCGGCCTGCCTCGGCGGATGATGGAACAGCGTGTATTGACCAACGCCGTAGCCGCGCGACGTCACTACATGCTTCTGCGAGGCGTTCGTATCGAGTCCGACCACTACGTAGCTGTCGTCGTCACCGGGCTTCGGCTCATTGTAATGACGTCCACCCGACTCCTGTTCAAACATTGCGCGCAAGAATGGGATGGGGGCCTCACCGGACCTGCTACCCGCCAGTCGGGCGGCGATCTCGCTGTTGGCTGATCTGGGGTCCGCCACCTTGGGCAGCTTTGGAAAGTTCGGGTCATCAAGCATGTCGGCGATGCAGCCGACCATGGCTTGGTCCACTTGTCCTGTGATGTCGATGACACGCCCCTTGTTGTAGTCGAGCACCCGAACTGGCGCATTGCCGTCACTGCCCCGTCCGTCATTGTTGAGCAGGTCGCGCTGAAGTGCCTTGACCGCCAACTCGGTGCCACCGCCGAACGTGCCGTCGATGCCCCTTCTGAGATAGCCGAGGCAGCGCAGGTGATCCTGCAGGGCCCGCACCTGGGTCTTGGCCATTCGCGTGCTGCCCCGTTTCAGGGTAAGCCCGGGCCGGCGATAAGGCAGGTCTGGCATGGCTGGCCTCTTGGACCGCTCGCGTCCCGTGGGCTGGCCTGGGACAGGGGGCTGGCCCAGGACAGGCCGGGAAGCCTACTACGCTGCGACCTGGGTCAAAGTACAATTCGTCACAGTGGCACTGATCCAGGCTGCCCTTGCCGGCTTGGCCTCCCCGGCGGCCGCGCCTAGTATCGCGCCGCACCATCAGGCACCCCGGCAGAACGGAAAGGCACGGGCCATGAGCAACGGGCACGAGACGCGCATCGAGAGCGATTCCATGGGCGAGATCGCGGTCCCGGCGGAGCGCTATTGGGGCGCCCAGACCCAGCGCTCACTGCAGAACTTCAAGATCGGCGGCGAGAGGATGCCGCCCGCCCTGGTGCGCGCGCTCGGCATCCAGAAGCTGGCGGCGGCGCGCAGCAACATGGCGCTGGGCGTGCTCGACCGGAAACTGGGTCAGGCGATCTGCCAGGCCGCCGAGGAGGTCGCCGAGGGCAAGCTGACCGAGCACTTCCCGCTGGTGGTCTGGCAGACCGGCTCGGGCACGCAGTCCAACATGAACGCCAACGAGGTGATCGCCGGCCGTGCCAACGAGATCCTGGCCGGCACGCGCGGCGGCAAGCAGCCGGTGCATCCCAACGATCACGTCAACATGGGCCAGTCGTCGAACGACACTTTTCCGACCGTGATGCACATCGCCGCGGTGCAGCAGCTCGCCGGCGAGACCGTGCCGGCGCTGGGCCGCCTGCACGCCGAACTCGACGAGAAGGCCAAGGCCTTCGACAAGATCATCAAGATCGGCCGCACCCACCTGATGGACGCGACGCCGCTCACCCTTGGGCAGGTCTTCTCCGGCTACGCCAAGCAGGTCGAGTACGGCGTGGCGCGCGTCGAGGCCAGCCTGCCGCGCCTGCTGCAGCTCGCCCAGGGCGGCACCGCGGTCGGCACCGGCCTCAACGCCGTCGAGGGCTTCGCCGAGGCCTTCGCCAAGGAGGTCAAGACGATTACCGGCTATCCGTTCGTCACCGCAGAGAACAAGTTCGAGGCGCTGGCCGCGCACGACGCCATCGTCGAGGCCTCCGGCGCGCTCAACGTGGTCGCCACCTCGCTGATGAAGATCGCCAACGACATCCGCCTGCTCGGCTCCGGCCCGCGCTGCGGCCTCGGCGAGCTGAAGCTGCCGGCCAACGAGCCCGGCTCCTCGATCATGCCGGGCAAGGTCAATCCGACTCAGGCCGAGGCCATGACCATGGTCTGCGCCCAGGTCATGGGCAACCACGTCAGCGTCACCGTTGCCGGCTCGAACGGCCACTTCGAGCTCAACGTCTTCAAGCCGGTGCTGATCTACAACCTGCTGCAGTCGGCCAAGCTGATCGCAGATGCCTGCGACTCCTTCCGCGAGAACTGCGTCGAGGGCATCGAGGCCGACGAGGCGCGCATCTCGCAGCTGATGAACGAATCGCTGATGCTGGTGACCGCGCTCAACCCGCACATCGGCTACGACAAAGCGGCCAAGGTGGCGAAGAAGGCCTATGCCGAGAACAGCACCCTGAAGGAGGCCGCCGTCGCTCTCGGCCTCCTGAAGCCCGAGGAGTTCGACAAGTGGGTGCGTCCGGAGAAGATGCTGGGCCCGCGTCCGAAGGCGAAAGGCTAGCCCACGCTCGCGGGCGAACGGGCGCCATGCGCAAGCACTCCATCACCATCGCCGGTCACCGCACCAGCCTGTCGCTGGAGGACGACTTCTGGGACGAGCTGAAACGCCTGGCGCGCGCTCGCGGCCTGTCGCTCAACGCCCTGGTCGAAGAAATCGACGCCCGGTCCAGCGGCAACCTCTCGAGTGCGCTGCGCCTCTACGTGCTGGCCAGGCTGCGCGAGGAGGCGGGGCGGGGCGATGCGTGCAGCTAGTTGTTGCCGAGGCCCTTCAGCAGGTTCTTCAGCAGGTCCTTGGGATCGACCGTCCGGCCGTCAGTGGACGAGCCGCCCGGCTGCGAGCCGGCCGAGGGGGCGGTCTGCTGGCTGCGCTGCAGGGGCACGCCGCTGACCCGCGTGTTGGGCTCGTCGAGCGAGCCGCTGAGGGTCGCCGTCAGGTAGGGGTTGCTGCTGTCCTGGGCCCGGAAGACGTCGGTCCGGCTGTTGATCTGCCAGGCCGGCAGGCCGATCGTGGCGTGGGTGAGCGCGCTGGCGTCGCGGCCGTCGAGCCGCGTGTCGACCGTGCGCAGCACGCCCTGATCGGCCGAGAAGCTGCCGCTCAGGGTCGCGGGGGCGCCGCCGAAGGCGCTGAACAGCACGTTGCTGGCGTCGGTCAGGCCGCGGATCTCCTTCACCTTCTCGCCCAGGAGGTTGAGCAGGGCGTTGCCGATCTGCTCCTCGGCGCTGGTCCTGAAGCGGAGCGAGCCGGCGATCGTGCCGCCCCCGTTCAGGCCTTCGACCAGCTCCGCCTCGCTGCTGCCGCTGGTCTGCAGCTTGGCGTCCAGGTCGACCGGGCCGGTGACGCGCTCGAAATCGGCCAGCGCGCTGAGCAGGGGGCCGAGCTGCACCGCCTTGGCGGTCAGCGTGAGGTCGGCCTCGATGCCGCGCGCGGTCTCGGCGCTGCCGGCGACCTCGACCCGGCCCTGATGCAGCAGCCCGGCCAGGCGCCGCAGGTCGATGCGGCCCTCGTTCAGCAGCGCGCGCAGCTCAGCCTGCTCGAGCTGCAGCTTGTCGAACAGCAGGGCGGCGGAGCGCAGCGTCACGTCGGCGTCGAAGTCCTGCAGCGCGCTGAGGTCGATCGGCTCCCGCGACCAGCGCGGGCTGAGGCTGCCCTCGCCGGCATTGCCGGCCCCCCCGGAGCCAGCGCCCGAGCCGGCGCCGATGCCTGCGCCGTTGTCCGCGAACAGGAGATGCAGCGGCAGCGTGCCGGTCCGCAGGTCCGCCGTCACCAGCGGCCGGCCGGCCAGCGCCACGGAAAGCCGACCCGACAGATCGCCGTCGCCGAGCCGCCCGGCCAGCTGGTCCAGCGTCAGCGCGCGCGCGTCGCCGGCCAGATGGCCGGTGACGTCGACGGCGCCAAGCGCGGCCGCTGCACCCGGGCCGGCTCCACCGAGCGCGCGGACCAGCTCCGCCAGATTGGGATGGCGCAGATGCAGGTTGAGGTTGACGCTGTCGAGCTGCGGCTGCTCGCCATCGATCGCCGCCGCCAGACTGCCGGCCAGCGCGAGCGGCCCGAGCGTCCCCGACAGCTCGCTGACGGTCAGGCGCTCGGCGTCGCCGCCGAGCCGGCCCTTGAGATCGACCGCGCCGAGACTGGCGGACAGGCCGTCGGCAAGGCCCAGTTGCCGCGCGAGCGCCGCCAGGTCGTCGTGCCGCAGGGCGACGTCGAGGCCGATGTTCGACGGCCTCGTTTGCGGCTTGCCCAGCTCCAGCGCGAAGCCGCCGGCCAGCGCGAGAGGGCCGAGGCGCCCGTCGAGGCCGCTCACCGTTACGGCGTCCAGGCCGCCGGCCAGTCGCGCCTTGAGGTCCATGGGGCCGAGCCCCTCCGCCAGGTCGAGGGGGCCGATGAAGGTGCGGGCAAGGCGCACCGGGTCGGGATGCGCCGCCTCCAGCGTCAGGTCGAAATGCGGCGGTCCGCCGGGCAGCTGCGCCGTCCCGGCGAACGAGAAGCGGCCGTCGAGGATGGCCAGCTTGCTGTTGAAGCCGAAGTTGTCCGGCTTGCCGCGGACGTTGGCGGCCATGCTGAAGGGGCCGACGCGGTCGAGCGTGGCAGTCTCGATGCCCAGGGTCCTGGCCAGGCGCGTCGGATCGGCGACCGTCAGCTCCAGCGTGCCGTCGAACGACGGCAGCGGCCCTAGATCGGCGAGCGACCCGACGTAGCGCAGGCTGCTGCCGGCCAGGTCGCCGACCCGCGCATCGCGCACCGTGAGCGTACCGTTCTGCAGGGTGCCTTCGAGATGCAGGCTGTCGGCCACCTCGCCCCGCCAGCGCAGGCTGCCGACCCGCAGGTTGATATTGGCATCGAAGGCATCGAAGGGCTCCCCGAAGGCGGTGGCGGCCGTCGCGCGCGGCGCCTGGGCCCCGTTCGTCGTCGGTCCGGCGCCGTCTTGCGCGGCGCCCGATCCCGAAGCGGTCGCCGCCGCGCCCCGCGGCGGCAGATAGGCATCCAGATTGAGGCCGTCGAGCGACAGGCCGATGCCGAGCCCGAGGCGCTCGCGCACGGCGATCACCATGCCGCCGGCCAGCCGGCTGACATCGAGTCGCAGGTCGATGTCGGAGAGGTTGATCTGCCGCGCGCTTGCCTGGACCCGGCTGGAGAAGCTCATTTTGCGCAAACGGTCGGCCGGCACGCTTGTGACGTCAAGGCTCAGCCAGTCGAACACGCCGCGCAGGTTGTCGGAGGCTGCCTCGACATAGCCGTCGAACTGCGGGCCCGCCTCGCTGTTGCTCACGCTGCCGGCAATCGAGAGGTCGGAGCCGCCCGGCAACAGGGCCAGGGCCTGGTTGACCGACAAGCGGCCATCATCCATCGCCAGGTTGACACGTAGCTGGCGCACGACCTGACCGCGATAGACCAGCGCGTCGACGGTGATGTTGGCGCTGCCGCTGAGGTCGTCTGGCAGGGCGAAGGCCTGCGCCGGCATCTGCGGCTCCGGTCCGGCCGCCGGGGCGCCACCGCTTGACGCACCGGCGGCCCCGCCTTGCGGCGCAACGGCCGGCGCCGCCGCGTCGGCGAGCAGGCGGTCCAGGTCGAGCCGCGACACCACCAAGCGTAGCGCCGCATCCATCGGCGGCCCGAAGGTCACCCGCGCGTCGCCCGAGAGCGAGGTGGTGCCGAGCCTGAGGCTGAGCTCGCTGGCCTTCGCCTCCGCCAGATCGGAGGAAACCGCGGTATCCAGGGCATAGCTGTTGCCGAGGAAAGCCGGCAGCGCCTGCGGCCGGCCCGGCAGCACGGCCAGTACGCTGGCCAGGTTCGCCCCCTCGCTCTTCAGGCGCCCGCGCAGGCCGACCGGCTGCGGGTCCAGCGACAGGCTGCCCGAGAACGATGTCCTGGCCCCGGCCCGGGGCAGCGTCACCTCGAAGTTGAGCGGCGCGGCGCCAGAGCGGATCAGGCGGCCGAGCGCCAGATCGAACGCGGTCTCCACGCCGCGCAGGCGCGCCGTGCCCTTCAGGGCGAAGGGTCCGCGCAGGGTCTCGGCGACGATCTGACCGTGCAGGGCCTCGACCCGCTCCTCCTGGCCGCGTGCCGCGTTGCGGTAGATCAGCGTGCCGTTCTCGACCTCGAAGCTGTCGACCTGCACCGTGAAGTCGCCGCCGTCGCCGTCGCCGGCAGCCGGCTCTGCGACCGCCGGGCCGCCGCTGCCGGAGGCGTCGCCGGACGCGCCGTCCCCGGATGCCTGGCCGGGGGTCGCGAAGTCCCAGTTGCGCCGCCTGTCGGCCAAGACCTCGAGCAGGATCGTCGGGTTGACCAGCGAGACGCTCACCACCTGAATCTTGCCGCGCAGCAGCGGCATCAGGGCGACGCGCACGCGCAGCGCCTCGAGGCGCATCATCGCCGCTTCCGAGCCGCCGTCGATGTTGGCCAGCCTGACCCCCTTGGCCGACAGTGCCGGGGCCGGCAGCAGAGCCAGGCTCACGTCGCCGTCGATCGCCAGGGCGCGGCCTGTGAACTTGCGCGCCTCCTTGGCGATCAGGGCCTTGTGGCTGTTCCAGTCGACGAAGCTCGGCGCCGCGAAGATCGCGGCGACCAGCAGAACGACCAGCGCCCCGAGCCCGATCAGGACTATCCGCAAGGGAACTCTCCAGGGGACAAACGCAAATTCTTACTAGATTTAGCGGTACGCCCCATTGCATACGCACAAGTTTCGGTTAAGCTAGCTGTATCGAGTCGAAGATTCACGGATAGATTACCGCTTTGTGTGATCATCCTGCGAGTGCCATGGGCGATGTTATAGATTTCGAAGACTACCGCAGGCGCCGGTTGCAAGGAATCAAGGACCGGGGCCGCACCCGTTCCCGGCGGGATCAACAAAATGGTCTGGCCGAGCCTAAGGCCTCCTTGCCCCAAGATGGGCGCGCGGCCAGCGAACCTGAAGACCGGCCTGCGGACAAATAGCCGTTACGGCCCGCCGTCCCTGCCCACCGCCCCTGCCCACCGCCCCTGCCCACCGCTTGGTCACGGCATCCGTTAGACACGGCCAGCGCCCGCGGCAAGCGGAATTACCCCTATCCGCAACTCAGCCACCAGGAACAGCGACAGGGTGAGGATGCCGGCCATTGCCCAGCCGCGAGCCCTGTAGGGCAGCGAGGAGGGGGAAGCCTTGACTGAGATCATCAACCTGCGCCGGGCGAGAAAGCAGAAGAAGCGAGCCGCGAAGGAAGAGCTGGCGGCCGCCAATCGCGCCAAGTTCGGCCGGGGCAAGGCTGAGCGCCAGCGGCAGCGCGCCGAGGAAGAGCGTGCCGGCCGCGCCCTGGAGGGCCATCGCCTGAAGGAGGACTAAGCCGCGCGGTCAGACAGCGATGGGTTGGGCCGTCTGCTCACCGTCGGCGTCGCACTCCGCCGCGCGGCAATGCGGCTGCTTGCCGACCAGCGCGGCATAGCGGTCGATCGGCAGGGGCTTGCCGATGAGATAGCCCTGGATTTCGTCGCACTGCTCGCCGCGCAACCAGGCCAGCTGCAGGTCCGTCTCGACCCCTTCCGCGACGACCGGCAAGCTGAGGCCGCGCCCCAGGGCGATCGTGGCGCGGATAATGGTCTGCGCTTCGCTCTTGTCGGTCAGGCTCATGACGAAGCTGCGATCGATCTTCAGCTTGTCGAAGGGGAATGACTGCAGCGAGCTGAGCGACGAATAGCCGGTGCCAAAGTCGTCCATCGCGACGCGCACGCCCAGTTGCTTCAAGCGTTGCAGAATCTCAAGCGCACGCTCCTTGTCCTTGAGCAGCACACCCTCGGTAATCTCCAGCTCCAGCCGTTCGGGTGACAGGCCCGTACTCGCAAGGGTCCGTTCGATATCCGCGGCGAGATTGCCATGCTGGAACTGCACCGGCGACAGATTGACGGCGATGCGGAGCGGCTTGCTCCAGCTTGCGGCCTCGCGGCAGGCTTCGGTCAGCACCCACAGCCCCAAGGGCCCGATATAGCCGCACTGCTCGGCAAGCGGTATGAAGACCGCGGGCGGAATCGCGCCTTCGCGCGGATGATGCCAGCGCAGCAGCGCTTCGAAGCCGATTATCTCGCCCGTGTTTGCGAGCGCCTGCGGCTGATAGACAAGACGCAGCTCGTCCCTGGCGAGCGCTTGCCGCAGGTCGATCTCGAGCATGCGTTGCTTGCGCAGCCGCTCGTCCATCTCCGCCTCGAAGAAGCGGTGCGTCCCGCGGCCTTCTTCCTTGGCACGGTACAAGGCCATGTCGGCGTTGCGCAGCAGGGTATCCGCGTCCGTTCCATCGTCGGGATAGATCGCAATGCCGATGCTGACACTGGACTGCAGCCCGCCGCCCTCCAGCTCATAGGGCTTGCCCAGCTTCGCGAGCAGGCGGTGAGCGAGCACGCTCGCCGAATCCGGCTGGTCCATGCCGACCTGCACGACCGCGAACTCGTCGCCGCCGAGGCGCGCTACCGTATCGGTCTCGCGCACGGTTTCGCGCAGGCGCTTGGCGGCCTGGGTCAAGAGCGCGTCACCGGCGGGATGCCCGAAGACGTCGTTGACTTCCTTGAAGCGGTCGAGATCGAGGCACATCACGGCCAGGGGCTCTTTCGCCCGATGGGCCCGGGCGATGTCGTGCTCCAGGCGGTCGGAGAAAAGCGCCCGGTTGGCGAGATCGGTCAGGGTATCGTGATGCGCCAGGTGCTGGATCCGGGCCTCGGCGCGCTTGCGCTCGCGCATGTCGCGCACCGAGATAACCTGGTGCTCGCCGGCCCGCTGCTTCATGGTCCGCAGCCTGAGCTCGACCGGCAGGCAGGCGCCGCTGGTCCTGGTCAGCAGGGCTTCGAGGCTGTCCGCCAAGCTGTCGGATTTCTGCTGGAACAGCTGCTCGTAGCTGCGGCGCCCGATGAAGGCCGTGACGTTCTTGCCGATCAGTTCTTCCAGGCCCAGCTCCGCCATCGCCGCGAAGCTGCGGTTGGCGTCAACAATGCGCTGATCCCGGCAGATGACGATGCCCTCGACGCTGGCATTGGCGAGGTCCTGCAGACGCTCCGCCTCGTCCGAAGCGCGCCGGGCCAGGTGCTGGTCGAAGACCGCGCTGACAAAGGCCAGCAGCAGGACCGTGAAGGTCGCGCCGGCAATCGAGATCGCCAGCCAGCCGGGCGACAGCACCGCGCCCTCCATGGCGACCGTGGGATCGGGCACGATGATCACGGCGCCCATGGCGGTGAAATGGAGGGCGGCAATGGCAAGCGCCAGCACGTTGGCGCCGTACAGGCGATCGCGCAGCGCCTTGCAGTCCTTCACCAGGTGGAAGGCAAGGGCGCTGAGCGCGATGCCGAACAGCCAGGCAGCGGCGAAAAGCACCGGATCGTAGGATAGCCAGCCAGGCACGCGCAGGGCGGACATGCCGGTGAAATGCATGGACCCGATGCCCGCACCCACGATGGCGCCGGCCAGCAGGCCCGCCCAGGGCCGCTTCCAACCCAGGTGGACGGCCAGGCCGAGGCCCGTGACGACGACCGCGACCACGACCGAGGCCAGCGTCAGCAGGACGTCGTAGCCGGTCGGCAGGCCGGGCGCATAGGCCAGCATGGCGACGAAATGCGTCGACCAAATGCCGCAGCCCAGCGCCACGGCGGCGGTCGCCAGCCAGAGGTAGCGATAAGACTTCACGCTCACTCTGGCGCGGCCGAGGAGATTGATTGCCGTGAAGGTCGCAAAGCCGCAGATCACGACTGCGAGCAGGACGAGGCGCAGATCATGCTGCTCGACGAGACAGCTGTAGACGACGGACACGGCAGGTCCCCTTTGGGTGCGACAAGGAAAGCGAGCGTATGCCGCGGCTCTTTCAAAAAGTTCTAAGTAACTTGGTTAATGCGCTGCCTTTGCACGCCCTTTGCTCTTCTCGTTGCTGGAGAATTATGCTTCTTGCGGTCAGACGCACTGCCGTTGCACTAGCCGAGTGCTACACTCAGGTTCGCAGGCCGTGCAGCGGTGGGGACTAGACCGCCCAAGGAAGAGGCGGTTTTCCTTTGTCGCCGGGCCGGAACAGGGCGGGCTAGGCGGTTGCAGAGCAACCCCTGAATGCTTTACGAGAAGTGCAGGAGAGGGCGGCCGTTCGCCCGGCGGAGCGACAGTATCATGGCTGCGAAGGTCTTCATCGACGGCGAGGCCGGCACCACCGGCCTGCAAATCCGGGCCCGGCTGGAGGGCCGGAAGGATCTCGAGCTGCTCTCCATCCCGGCCGAGCAGCGCAAGGATCCGGCCGCCCGCGCCAGCCTGCTGAATGCCGCCGACCTGGTGATCCTCTGCCTGCCCGACGCCGCGGCGCGCGAGGCCGTGACCCTGATCGACAAGCCCGCCGTCAAGGTGATCGACGCCTCGAGCGCCCACCGCACCGCAGAGGGCTGGGTCTACGGCCTGCCCGAGATGTCGGCCGAGCAGGCGGCGGCGGTCGCGACGGCGAAGCGGGTCTCCAACCCCGGCTGCTATCCGACCGGCGGCATCTGCCTGATCCGGCCGCTGGTGGCGGCGGGCCTGCTGCCGGCCGACTTCCCGGTCACGGTCAACGCCGTCTCCGGCTACAGCGGCGGCGGCAAGGCGTTGATCGAGCGCTACGAGGGCGCGCCCGATCCGGCGCGGCCCCCCGCCAAACCAGCGCATCCCTTCTACGTCTACGGCCTCGGCCTCGAGCACAAGCACGCGCCCGAGCTGCAGACGCACAGCCTGCTCTCCCAACGCCCGATCTTCGTGCCCAGCGTCGGCCGCTATCACCAGGGCATGATCACGCAGTTCCCGCTGCAGCTCTGGGCCCTGCCCGGCAAGCCCAGCCCGCGCGACGTCCACGCCGTCTTGGCCGAGCACTACCGCGGCCAGCGCTTCGTCGGCGTGGCGCCGCTCGCCGAGTCCGAGGCCCTGGCCGAGCTCGAGCCGCAGGCGCTCAACGGCAGCAACGACCTGCGGCTCTACGTCTTCGGCAACGAAGTGCGCGGCCAGGCGCTCCTGGCCGCGGTCTACGACAACCTGGGCAAGGGCGCCTCGGGCGCAGCGGTGCAGAACATGAACCTCATGCTCGGCCTCGACGCCGAGGCCGGCCTGGAGCGCAAGCTGGCGGCCTGACGGAAAAAGGGGTCAGACCCCTTTTTCTGCATCACACCCGGATCATCTTGCCCGGGTTCATGATGTTGTCGGGGTCGAGGGCCTGCTTGATCTGGCGCATCACGGCGACCGCTTCGCCGTGCTCGGCCTGCAGGAAGTCGATCTTGCCGTAGCCGATGCCGTGCTCGCCGGTGCAGGTGCAGCCCATGGCGAGCGCGCGCATCACCATGCGCTCGTTGTGCGCCTTGACCCGCGCCATCTCCTCGGCGTCGTCGGGATCGACGATGTAGGCGAGATGGAAATTGCCGTCGCCGACGTGGCCGACGATCGGCGCCAGCAGGCCGGAGGCCTCGATGTCCTTCTTGGTCTCCAGGAGACACTCGGCCAGGCGCGAGATCGGCACGCAGACGTCGGTCGGCCAGCCCTTGGCGCCGGGGCGCAGCGCAAGCGCCGCGTAGTAGCACTTGTGCCGCGCCTCCCACAGCTTGTTGCGGTCCTCCGCCAGGGTCGCCCAGCGGAAGCCGCTGCCGCCGTTGCCCGAGGCGATGGCGCCGGCCATCTCGGCCTGCTCCTCGACGCCGCGCTCGGTGCCGTGAAACTCGAAGAACAGCGTCGGCCGCACCGGGTAGTCGAGGCCGGAGTAGCGGTTGACCGCGTCCATCTGGACCTCGTCCAGCAGCTCGATACGGGCCACCGGGATGCCGCTCTGGATGGTCAGGATCACGCTGTCGACCGCGCCGGCCAGGCTCTCGAAGGAGCAGACCGCGGCCGCCATGGCCTCCGGTATGCCGTAGAGCCGCAGCTGGATCTCGGTGATCACGCCCAGCGTGCCCTCGGAGCCGACGAAGAGCCGGGTCAGGTCGTAGCCGGCGGCCGACTTGCGCGCCCGCCCGCCGGTGCGGATCACCCTTCCATCGGCCAGCACCACGGTCAGCCCCAGCACGTTCTCGCGCATGGTGCCGTAGCGCACCGCGTTGGTGCCCGAGGCGCGGGTCGCGGACATGCCGCCGAGCGAGGCGTCGGCGCCGGGATCGATCGGGAAGAACAGCCCGGTGTCGCGCAGGTGGTGGTTCAGCGCCTTGCGCGTCACCCCGGCCTGGACGCGGCAGTCCAAATCCTCGTCGTTGACCTCGAGCACCTGGTTCATGCGCGAGAGATCGATCGAGATGCCGCCGTGCAGCGCCGCCACGTGGCCCTCCAGAGAGGTGCCGGTGCCGAAGGGGATGACCGGCCGCTTCTCGCGCGCGCAGAGGGCGACGACCTCGGCCACCTCCTCGGTGCTCTCGACGAAGGCCACCGCGTCCGGCGCCTTGGCCGGATGGTAGGACTCGTCGCGGCCGTGCTGCTCTCGGACTGCGTCCGCGGTGGACAGCCGGTCGCCCAAGAGCTGGCGCAGCGCCTCGATCAGGGGGCCGTGTTCGGCCGTCTTGGCGGTTACTGAGGTCATGGGGCATCTCCTGCTGGCGCCATGATAGCAGACGCCAGGCGCGGTGCTATAGTGCCGGCCGCGCCGCTGCAGCCGGACCAGAACCATGCCCAAACCCGCCACCCCCCTGACCTACGCCGAGCACCTGCAGCTCGAGCGGCTGCTCGGCTGCCAGCAGCGGCGCAGCGAGCTTGCCGGGCGGCCGGCGCACGACGAGATGCTCTTCATCATCGTGCACCAGGCCTACGAGCTGTGGTTCAAGCTGATCCTCTTCGAGCTCGACGCGGTGCAGGCGGTCTTCGCCGGGGAGCGCGTCGAGGACCGCGACATCGGCCGCGCCGTGCACGGCCTCTCGCGTATCGTCGAGGTGCAGAAGCTCTTGATCCAGCAGCTCGAGGTCTTGGAGACCATGACGCCGCTCGACTTCCTTGACTTCCGCGACCTCTTGGCGCCGGCCTCGGGCTTCCAGAGCCTGCAGTTCCGCCTGGTCGAGACGCGCCTCGGCCTGCGCCGCGCCGAGCGCCTGAACTTCGAGGAGCGGCCCTACGACGCGCGCCTGGCGGCGGACGAGCGCGAGCGGCTGCAAGCGGCCGAGGCGGCCGACTCGCTGTCCGACCAGGTCGAGGCCTGGCTGGCGCGCACGCCCTTCGTCGACATGGCCGGCTTCCGCTTCCAGGAGGCCTACCGCGCGGCGGTCGGGGCGATGCTCGAGCAGGACGCCGCCACGATGCGCGCCAACCCGGCGCTGGCCGAGAGCGAGCAGGCGCGCGAGCTGGCCTCGCTCGAGGCGGCGCGCGAGCGTTTCGATTCGCTGTTCGACGACGCGCGCCACGTCGCGCTGCGCGAGCAGGGCCTGTGGCGCTTCGCGGCGCCGGCCCTGCAGGCGGCGCTCTTCATCCAGCTCTACCGCGACGAGCCGGCGCTGCAGCTGCCCTTCCGCCTGCTCGGCCGGCTGATGGACCTGGACGAGACCCTGACCACCTGGAGATACCGCCACGCCCTCATGGTGCAGCGCATGATCGGCCGCAAGGTCGGCACCGGCGGCTCGTCGGGCCACGACTACCTGCGCCAGACCGCCGAGAAGCACCGCGTCTTCGGCGACCTCTTCGCGCTCTCGACCTTCCTGATCCCGCGCTCCAAGCTGCCGCCCCTGCCCGCGGCGGTGCGCCGGGCCATGAGCTACCGCTACGCGGAGAAGTCCGAGGCGCCCGGGGCGCCTAAGGCGAGGTGAGCCTCAAGGCGCACTTCAGCCGCGCGCTGGCGGCCGACCCCGAGCGGCTGCACTTCGCCGCGCACAGCCACCACCTCTGGCCCGACGTCACGCATGACGCGCAGCAGCGCTGCTGGGACGACGCGGCGCGCCTGGCCGACCGCAAGTGGGAGCATGTCTTCGGCGCGGTCTATCCGGCGGCGCAGCGCGGCGTGGCGCGCGTCCTCGTATTGCCCGATCCGGCGAGCCTCGCCTTCGCGCCCAACACCCATGAATTCCTGATGCGCCTGCTGTCCAGCTTTCCGCCGGGCAAGCGCCTGCGTGTCCTCACCAGCGACAGCGAGTTCCACTCCTTCGCCCGGCAGATGCGGCGGCTGGAGGAGGACGGCCTGGCCGCCGTCACCAGCGTGCCAAGT
>JBHJOF010000042.1:0-4801 GCA_050330055.1 Kiloniellales bacterium | reverse complement strand
AGAATGGAAAAGCAAGTCTCCGCCACTCCGTAACCACTGCTTTGCCCACTGCAACAAGGCCCTATAGCAGATCGCCAGTGATTAAACCGGACAGCAGTGGCGAAGGCCGACCATGACGGTGGGGGGCGATTCGTTGTCCAAGACCCCTCGGACAGCGCGCAACAGGCAGCAACCCACGCCGAAGCGGTCCTCGCTAGGCCACCAAGCCGGACAACCGTGGGTCGAGCCTGGCAGTTACAACAATGGACTCTCTGTGCAGCGACAGCGCAGGTAAGCGCGCAATCACTCCCGCCCCGCCAGTCGGATGATGCGTTGGGCCATGTTGCGGATCAGGTCCTCGACCTCGTGCTGCAAGGCAGGGTCGTCGAACAGCGGCACCTCGATGTGCAGCGTGTGGTAGGGGCCGCCGCGCTCCGGCTTGTCGCGCATCTCCTGGCTTTCCTGGTTCGGATGAGCCTGCGCATAGGCGGCGAGGAAACTGTCGCGCTCCTCCTTGGAGAAGTGACAGATGGCGAAGATGGTGGTCAGGTGGCGCGCCGGGACCGGCACCGCATAGGCGGGGTTGGTGATCTGCGAGACAAAGCTCTTGTGCTTGCCCAGCGCGTTGGCGATCTTGAGGCGCGTACCCGAAGGACGGCGGTCGATGTAGGTCTGCAGCAGCGCCTTGTAGGCGGCGACCAGCTCGTCCCGTGTTTTCGGCTCGCCGTCCGGCATGATCTACATTAGCCCCTTTTGCCCCATTCGGCGATTGCCGCCTTGGTGCGACCGAGCGCCGTCGGCGACACGGACAGCACGCGCAGGCCCGCCTCCAGCAGCGCCGGTATGCAGCGCGGATCGCTCGCCATGTCGCCGCAGAGGCTGATCTCGCGGCCGGCATCGCGGCCGTGCGCGGCGACCCGGCGGATCAGCTCCAGGACGCCGGGGTCGAGCGGATCGTAGAGTCGGCCCAGAGCCTTCTCCTCGCGGTTCGTCGCCGTGACGTACTGGATCAGGTCGTTGCTGCCAATGGAAAAGAAGTCGGCGTCGAAGCGCTCGATGCCGAGCGCCGCGGCCGGCACCTCGACCATCATGCCGAGCGCCGGTCTGGCTGCCGGTATGCCGCTGACGCGCAGCGCGGCCAGCGCTTCCTCCAGCAGGCGGCGGGCCTCGGTCATCTCCCAGGGCGCCGTCACCATGGGCAGCATGACTTTGAGCTTGCCCTCGCTCGCCGCAGCGGCACGGGCCAGCGCGCGAAGCTGCAGCAGGAACACCTCGGGATGGGCCAGCGACAGGCGCAGGCCGCGCACGCCGAGGAAGGGATTGGTCTCGCCCCGCAGGGTGAGGCCGTCGAGCGGCTTGTCGCCGCCGGCGTCGAGGGGGCGGATGGTGACCGGCCGGCCCTGCGCCCAGTCCAGCAGGCGGCGGTAGAAGCGCAGCTGCGCCTCCTCGTCGGGCAGCCCGCCGCCGCGCTCGGCCAGGCTGTAGAACTGCAGCTCGGTGCGGGTCAGGCCGACGCCGTCGCAGTGCGCCGGGTCGAGCACTTCGATCACCGCCGGGTCGTCGATGTTGACCAGCAGCTGCACGCGCTCGCCGCCGGCGGTCAGCGCCGGCTTGGGCAGCAGGACGCGCTCGCGCTCGCGCTCGGCCGCGCGCTCGGCTGCGCGCGTCTGATAGCGCGCAAGCTGCCCTGCTTCGGGTGCCACCACCAGGCGGCCCTGCTCGGCATCGAGCACGGCGGCGGTGCCATTGCCCAGCGCGCTCAGCGGCGCCTCCAGGCCGATCAGCAGGGGCACGCCGCGCGCCCGCGCCAGGATCGCGACGTGGCCGGCGGTGTTGCCGCCGGTCAGCGCGGCGCCGCGAAAGCGGGTCCAGTCGATCTCCAGGAAGCGCGACGGCGCCAGCTCCTCGGCGACGTAGATGCCGGTGCTGTCGGACTCCGCGGCAAGCGCCGTACCGCCCTCGCCGGCGAGCGCGCGCAGCACGCGGTCCTTCAGGTCGCGCAGGTCGGCGGCACGGGCGCGGAAGTAGTCGTCCGCCTCGCTCTCGTACTCGGCGATCAGGGCGCCGATCGTCTCCGACCAGGCCGCGGCGGCAGCGGCGCCTTCGGCGATCGCCAGCTTGGCCGGCGCCACCAGCTCCGGGTCGCCGAGCAGCTCGATCTGGAACTCCAGCACCTCGGCCGCATCGGCCGGCTGGTGGCCGGCCAGTGCCTCGAGCTGCGTGCGCGCGGTGATGGTAGCGGCCTCGAGCCGGGCCTGCTCCTCGGCCGGGGACCTGCGCGCCGTCGTCTCGGCGGCTTGGCTGACATCGACGTAGAGCGGCCCGAGCGCGATGCCGGGCGAAGCCACGATTGCCGGATAGACCCGTTCACTCGCCATTCTGCTCATCGAAGTCGCGCTCGACGAAGTCGACCAGCGCGCCCAACGCCGCCTCCGAATCGGTGCCTCTGGCCTCGAAGTACAGGGTCTCGCCGTGCTTGGCCTTGAGGCGCGAGACCTTGACCGGGCTCTTGGCGTCGACCCACTCGCTGCGCTCGCCGACCTTGAGGCGGATCGCCGCAGCGAAGGTCTTGGCCAGGCGCACGAAACGCGTCATCGGGCGGGCGTGCAGGCCGGTCGGGTTGGTGATGGTCACCGTCGCCCTGCAGGTCGTTCCCACCGCCGCCTGCGCCATCGCTTCGTTCGGGCCGTTCATCCTGAAAGCTCCTCCGCGGTGGCGCAGACTTCCTCGAGACTGCTGCCGCCGGCCGCCTCGGTGGCGGCCATGACCGCGCCTTCAACGATCGGCGCGTTGCAGATGCGCACCTTGTCATGACCTGAGTCGAGCAGCTCGACCGCCATCTCGCTGTTGGTCTCGGCGCCGCCCAGGTCAACCAGCACGGCGACGCCGGCCGGGCCGAGCACTGATTCGATGGCCGCCTTGATCTTGGCCACGTCGGTGCCGAGCCCGCCGTCCGGATCGCCGCCGGTCCAGGCCAGGCGCACTTCCTGGCCGACCATCTGGCGCACCATGTCAGCGGTGCCCTTGGCCACGTCGGCCGAGTGGGAGACGATCACGATGGCAACGTGCTCGCTCATCGTGCGCCCTCCAGAACGTCACAGACCGTGTGGACCAGCAGGCGGCTCGAGGTGGCGCCGGGATCGTCGTGCCCCTTGGAGCGTTCGCCCAGATAGGATGCGCGACCCTTGGTCGCCACCATCGCCTTGGCCGCGGCCTGGCCCTCGTCCGCCGCTCGGCGCGCCGCCGTGATCGCGGTCCCCGCATCGGCGCCGTTGCCGGCGGCCTGCTGCAGCGCCTGCTGCACCGGTACCAGCACGTCCAGCATGGTCTTCTCGCCGGTGGTCGACTTGCCGCGCTGCTTGACCGCCTCGACGCCGGCGCCGAGGCAGGTGGCGATCTCGCCGATGCTGGCGAGCTCTTCGTCTGCCGCCTTGCCCATCTGCATCAGCAGGCTGCCGTAGAGCGGCCCCGAAGCGCCGCCGACCTTCATGACCAGCGCCATGCCGGCCTTGTGCAGCGCCTGCGGCCAGGCGAGGCCGGCCAGCGCGTCGCGCTCCGCGGCGATGGCCTCGAAGCCGCGCTTCATGTTGATGCCGTGGTCGCCGTCGCCGATCGCCTGGTCGAGCGCGGTGAGCTGCTCGGCGTTGTCGCGGATCGCCGCTGCAGTCGCATCGATCAGGCGAAGTTTCAATTCGTCACTCATGACCTCTATTCCGCTGCCCCACTCCGGTGCATGGGGGACGACCCGCCCGGATCGATCCTTCGACCCTCGGCGTCGAACCAGAGCGCGCTGTCCTCAACGAAGCGCACCACGGTTTCTTCGCCGGGCTGCAAGGTGCTGCCCGTTGCCGCATAGGCGTGCAACTGGTGCCCGGCGATCTCGACCACCAGGATGGTCTCGGCGCCCAGGTGTTCGACGTTGCGCACGACCGCCCTGTGGCTGCCTTCACCGACCCGCAGGCCCTCGGGCCGGATGCCGACCGTTGCGGTGCCGGGTGGCGCCCCCTCGGTGCCCGGCGCGCCCACGGGCAGCAGGTTGATCTGCGGCGAGCCGAGACGCTGGGCGACATAGGTGGTGGCCGGCTTCTCGTAGACGCTGCGCGGTGCGCCCACCTGCACCAGGCGGCCGTGGTTCAGCACGCCGATGCGCTCCGCCATGGTCAGCGCCTCGACCTGGTCGTGGGTGACATAGAGGATGGTGGCGCCCAGGTCCATCTGGATGCGCTTCAGCTCGACCCGCAGGTCCTCGCGCAGCTTGGCATCGAGCGAGGAGAGCGGCTCGTCCATCAGGAAGATGTTGGGCTCGCGCACCAGGGCGCGGCCGATCGCGACGCGCTGCATCTCGCCGCCGGAGAGCTTCGTGGCGCGGTTCTGCAGCTTGCCGGCGATGCGCAGCAGCTCGGCGACCTCGGTCACCTTGCGCCTGATCTCGTCGTCGCTCAGGCGGTAGCGCGGCGAGCGCAGCGGAAAGGCCAGGTTGTCGTAGACCGTGTAGTGCGGATAGAGCGAGAACTGCTGGAACACGAAAGCGACGTCGCGCTCGGCCGGGGCCGCGCCCGTGACCTCGTGGCCGGCAATCGAGATTCGGCCGCTGTCGGCCCGCTCGAGGCCGGCGATCAGGCGTAGGGTAGTGGTCTTGCCGGCGCCGGTCGGCCCGAGCAGCACGACGAACTCGCCGTCGGCCACGGTGAGCGACAGGCTGTCGACCGCGGTGGTCTCGCCGAAGCGCTTGGTGACTTGCTGCAGGGCGACCTCAGCCATGGCCGCCTCCCGCCCCCTGCTGGCTTTGCCGGCGGGCGACCGCGCGCTCGCTCTGGCCGTC
>JBHJOF010000041.1:0-6598 GCA_050330055.1 Kiloniellales bacterium | reverse complement strand
GGCCAGCCGCCCTCGCCGCGCGCCATCCGCCGCGCCGCCCTGCGCGGCTATGACCTGCGCGACCTGCGCGCCCGGTCCATCACGCCCGAGGACTTCGGCGCCTTCGACCTGATGCTGGCAATGGACCGCGACAACCTGCGCATCCTGCGCCGCACCTCGCGCTGGCGCCGCTCGGCGCAGGTCCGGCTGTTCCTCGACTACGCGCCGGGCCTGGACCCGCACCACGAGGTGCCGGACCCCTTCAACGGCGACGCCGGCGACTACGACCACGCCCTCGACCTGATCGAGGCCGGCTGCGACGGCATCATTCAGGCGTTGTGCCGCAAGCGGGCGTGACGGCGGCGGCCCGGCCGCCGTTCGATCCGCCTCCGACTTGCGATGGCTGACGCGGCCCAAAGCCGAAGCGGCGAGCGGATCGGACTCGGCATTGCCTCGATCATTGCCGCGATCTTCTTCTTCTCGGTCATGGACGGCATCGCCAAGTGGCTTGGCCAGAGCCACTCGGCAATCCAGATCGCCTTCTTCCGCAACCTCTTCGGCCTGCTGCCGGTGGCCCTGATCATCTGGCAGGGCGGCGGCGTGGCCAGCTTGCGCACCCGCCGGCCCTGGGCCCACGCCCTGCGCGCGGCGCTGATCTGGCTGGCGCTGGTCACCTTCTTCGCGGCAATCAGCCTCATGCCGCTGGCCGAGGCTGTGGCCATCGCCTTCGCGGCGCCGCTCTTCGTCACCGCGCTGTCGCGGCCGATCGTCGGCGAGCCGGTCGGGCCGCGCCGCTGGGCCGCGGTGCTGGTCGGCTTCGTCGGCGTGCTGATCATCGTGCGGCCGGGTGCCGAGGCCTTCCGCCCGGAGGCGCTGCTGGTGCTGCTCTCTGCGCTCTGCTTCGCGCTCGCCATGCTGGTCACGCGCCGCATGGTGCGCAGCGAGACCAACGCGGCGATCCTGTTCTACAGCACGGTAGGCGGCCTCATCGCCAACGGCCTGCTGCTGCCGCTGTTCTGGAGCGCGCCGACGGCGGACGACCTCGGCCTCTTCTTTCTGCTCGGCCTGCTGGGCGGCGTCGGCTCGTTTCTCATTGTGGTTGCCTATCGCCACGCCCCGGCGGCCGTGGCGGCGCCCTTCGACTACTCTGCGCTGCTCTGGAGCACGCTGATCGGCTGGCTGGTCTGGCGCGACGTGCCGGAGCCCGCCGTGTGGCTCGGCGCGGCCGTCGTCGTCGCCTCCGGCCTCTACATCATCCACCGCGAGGCGTTGCGGCCGCGGCGCTTGGCCGTCGCGCCAGACCAGCCGAGCGGTCCGCTTTGAACGAGTCGCGCCGCCCATGCTTCGAGACGCTCGCTGCGCGAGCTCCTCATCATGAGGCCGGAGTTTGCGGTTACAAGGACCTCACCCTGAGGAGCCCGCCGAAGCCTCTGGCGTAGGCGGGCGTCTCGAAGGGTGGGCCACAGGCGTGATCTCGACGCCTTCTGGCGGGCCATTGGCCGCGCTATCCGACCGAGCTCTCGCCCATCGGCTGCAGCAGCTCGTACTCGACTTCCGGCGTGTGGATCGCCCCGCTCGACGACAGAAAGCTGGAGAACAGCGTGAAGCTGTCGATCGGGAAAGGCTCGCTCCTGTAGAGCGCGTGCTCCGCCAGGTACTTCTGCAGCTTGTCCTGCGGCGGGCCGCCGTTCTTGAAGCGGGCGATCGAGACGTGCGGCTTGAACTTGCGTGCTTCGGGCGCCTGGCCGGCGCGGATCACGGCCTGCTCGACCTTGTCGCGCAGCCGCGTGACCTCCGGGTTCGGTTCGATGCCGACCCAGAGCGAGCGCAGCTTGCGGCCCTCGCCGAACACGCCGACCCCGGACAGCTTGAGCGTGAAGGCAGGCATGCGAATCGCGGCCAAGGCGTCGTCGATGTCGCGGGCGTCGCGGCCGTCGACCTCGCCGATGAAGCGCAGCGTGAGATGCAGGTTCTCGGGCGGCAGCCAGCGGGCGCCCGGCAGGCCGTTGCCCAGCGCATAGAGCTCGTCGCGCACCAGCTCGGGCAAGGGCAGGGCGACGAAGAGACGCATGGATGAGGCTCCTTGCGGCCGGCTGGCGGGCCATCACGAACAGATCAGGGACAGGGATAGGTGTAGATCCCGTGAATGGCCTCGATGCCGTCCAGCACCTCCGGCGTCAGGACGATGCGCGCGGCCGCGATCTGGCTGCGCAGCTGGTCCAGGGAGGTGGCGCCGATGATAGCAGTGGTGAGGAACGGGCGCGAGAGCACGAAAGCCAGCGCCATCTGGGCCGGCTCGAGGCCGTGCTGACGCGCCAGGCCGACATAGGCGGCGACCGCGGCCTCGGCCCGCGGGCCCTGATAGCGCCGGTTCTCCGGCCAGCGGGTGAAGCGCGCGCCCGGCGGCCTGGCGCCGTTCAGGTACTTGCCGGTGAGCGCCCCGGCGGCGATCGGCGCATAGGCCAGGAGGCCGCAGTCCTCGCGGATCGCCACCTCGGCCAGCCGCGTCTCGAAGCTGCGGTTGAGCAGGCTGTAGGGGTTCTGGACCGAGACCATGCGCGGGCCGCGTCCGGCCTCGGCCAGCGCCAGGAAGCGCATGGCGCCCCAGGGCGTCTCGTTCGACAGGCCAACGGTGCGCGCCTTGCCGAACTTCACCAGCTCGCCCAGCGCCTCCAGGGTCTCCTCCATCGGCACCGGATCGGGGTCCTCCCTGTGGTCGTAGCCGAGCTTTCGGAAGCTCTCGATGCCCCGATCCGGCCAGTGCAGCTGATAGAGATCGACGTAGTCGGTCTTGAGCCGCCCGAGCGAAGCGTCGATCGCGGCCAGGATGTTGCGGCGATCGAGCCGCGGCTTGCCGTCGCGGATGTAGGGGAAGCTGCCGGGTCCGACGATCTTCGTTGCCAGGATCACCTGGTCGCGTCGGCCGCGGCTCTTGAACCAGCCGCCGATGATCTCCTCGCTGCGCCCATAGGTCTCGGCCCGCGCCGGCACCGCGTACATCTCGGCCGTGTCGATCATGGTGACGCCCTGGTCGAGCGCATAGTCGATCTGGGCGTGGCCCTCGGCCTCGCTGTTCTGCTCGCCCCAGGTCATGCTGCCGAGGCAGAGATAGCTGACGCGAAGGCCGCTGCGGCCGAGCGGGCGTGTCTCCATGACGGTCTCCGTGATCCGGGAACTGGCGGCGGACGGCATGGCGTCCGCGCCTGGAGGAACCTAGAGGAACAGGGTCAGGACCCCGGTATAGCTGTAGAGCCGGTCGTTGGAAATCTCCCCATTGGCGAAGAAGCCGACCAGGGGAATGTCGCCCAGCGCCTGCCGGATCAGCTTCAGCTCCTCGGAATCGCTGCCGAACAGACTCTGGCCGCGCGCCAGGCAGGAGACGTAGATGCCCGCCTTGGCCTTGTCGCCGCCGCGCTTCTTGAGGCCGTCCAGCATGCGCGTCATGTCGGCCTCGGCAGCGTCGTGGTCGCGCCGGCAGAACAGGATGCTGCGGCCCGGCTCGACGCTCTCCGCGACCGCCATCCATTGCCGCTCGATGTCGATCGACACGACGTTGCGTACCAGGTAGTCGCCGGTGTCGCTGCCGGCGATCGGGAAGCCGGCGAAGATGTAGCCGCCGATGCGGCGCAGGTCGCGCGCCAGCAGTTCGCCGATGTCCTGCTTGAAGACCTCGAGCGCCGGCCGATCGTCGATCTCCTCGATCACGTTCTGCTCGGCCGCGGTGATGCGGCGCACCGGGCCGATCGGCGCGCAGCCTTGTGTGAGCCCCGTGGCGACCGGCAGTGCGCTGCTCAGCAGCACGCCCGAGAGCCCGCCTTCGCCCGGCTTGTCGGCGATCTGCAGGGTCTCGCCGCGCGAGGCGCTGAGCCCGCCGACCAGGAAGGCCGGACCGCCGGCGGCCAGCTCGTGGATGATCGCCGGCAGCTCGCGATTGCGCGGATCGCCGTGCACTAGGCCCAGCACCGGCGCATTGGCCGCCATCCACTCGCGGGTCGCCGCGTCGATCTCGGCGCCGGCCGTGGTCAGCGGCGGCAGCATGCGGAAGCTGTCGTCCGGCAGCACCGCCACCATCACCGCGATCGCCGGCCGGTCGTGGTACTCGATGCCGCTGGCGGCGACGCCGAAGCCGGTGGTGCCGATCCAGTGCTCGGCGCCGCTGCACTCGCGCAGGAAGGTCAGGATCGAGCCCAGGTCGCCGGCCAGCGCGTCGGTCGCATAGAGGAAGCCCAGGTTGGCGCCCTCGGGCAGCTCGTCCAGGGCGTCGAGGCAGGCCTTTGCCGTCAGTCCCCAGTCGTTGCCCGGCGCGTGCGCCGCCTTGAAGGCCGGCGGTGCGATCACCGCGGCGCGCGCCCTATCCATCGGCGGCAGTCTCCGCACGCGCGGATTCGAGCAGACGCACCACGTGCGGCAGGATCGACTCGACGATGACCCGCACGCCCTCGGCGTTCGGATGGATGCCGTCGGCCTGGTTCAGCGCAGACTCCATGGCGACACCTTCCAGGAAGAAAGGATAGAAGGCAACGCCGTGCTGCTCGGCCAAGCGCGGATAGAGGGCGTCGAACTCGGCCGCGTAGTCGGCGCCCAGATTGCGCGGCGCCAGCATGCCGGCCAGCAACACCGGCAGGCCCTCGCCTTTCAATCGGGTGAGAATGGCATCGAGATTGGCCCCAGTCTCGGCCGGGTCGAGGCCGCGCAGGCCGTCGTTTGCGCCGAACTCGACCAGCACCGCATCGGGCTCGTCGGCCAGCGCCCAGTCGAGCCGCGCCAGGCCCGCCGCCGTGGTGTCGCCCGAATTGCCGCCGTTGATTACCTCGACCTCTTGGCCGCGCGCGCGCAGCGCCGCCTCGAGCTGCTCGGGAAAGGTCTCGCCGTCCGGCAGGCCGTAGCCGTGCACCAGGCTGTCGCCGAAGGCGAGCAGCTTGAGCGGCGCGGCGGCGGCGGGGCCGCTCCCCACCAGGGTGAACGGAGCCAGTGCGAGCAGGGCCAGGCCGGCGACGGCAAGGCGCCGCGGGCGGCGGCCAGGGAACATGTCACGATAGCGAGTCAAGCGAACAGCCCTTTGATTCGAAAGAAACATAGGTGCCGGGCCGGGAATTGAAAGACACTTTGTTCCTCTCGACAGTCTCTCCCAATCCATCGCATATAGGACGCGATGGAGCCGTCCCTGCAGAAGAGCGAGATCCAGGCGGCGCTGGGATCCGGCGTGCCGCTGTTCAAGGGCCTCTCGAACGACGGCCTCGAGCGCGCCGCCACGCTCGCCCGGCGCGACAAGCGCGCCAAGGGCGAGACGCTGTTCGAGCAGGGCGCTCCGGCCGAGGCCTTCCATCTCATCCTTGCCGGCCGCCTGAAGGTGAGCCAGGTCACGCCCGAGGGCCACCAGGTCATCATCCGCTATCTCGGCCCGCGCGATATCGCCGGCTGCGTCGCGGTCTGCGGCGGCGTGCCCTATCCCGCGACGGCCACCACCGTGGAGGATACCTGGCTCTTGACCTGGAGCCGCCCGCGCATCGCCGAGCTCGCGGCGCGCCATCCAGAGGTCGCCATGAACGCCATGCGCATCATGGGCGGGCGCATGACCGAGCTGCAGGAGCGCCTGAAGGAGATGCAGACCGAGCGCGTCGAGCGCCGCATTGCCCACGCGCTCGGCCGGTTGGTGGTGCAGGCCGGCCGCCGCACCGACGAGGGCATCGAGATCGACTTTCCCATCACGCGGCAGGACCTGGCCGAGATGACCGGGACCACCCTGCACACCGTGAGCCGTACGTTCTCCGACTGGGAGGCGGCCGGCATCGTCGCCAGCCGGCGCCAGAAGGTCGTGATCCTGCGCCCGCACGCCCTCGTCACCATCGCCGAGGACCCGCCCGACACGGAGCGTTAAGCGACGCCCGGTTCGACCGCTATGACATTTGCATAACTCAGGCGGGATGGCTCGTACTTGCCGCATCCACGGTGTCGTCCCGGCACTTGGTGCCGGGATCCATTGGCCCATCCGTTCACTAGCTGACGCCAATGGGTCCCGGGGACAAGCCCCGGGACGACAGGGGTGTGTGTCTCTTCATTGTGAGGCCGCCACGCGACGGTATGAAACCTGTATGGTCTGCTGGCGGGTCATTTGGCCGGGCGCGGCCTGAGCAGCATCGGCCCGTAGACCACGAGGAACAGGCCGAAGGCGGCGAGCCAGGCGGCGCCGGCCAGCATCAGCAGAGACAGATAGCCGCCCGCGAAGAGTCCGGCTGTGATCCGCGCTACTGCCGAGACCACGACCAGGATGTAGATCAGCGTGGTGCGGAGGTCGGCATGCAGGTCGCGGCCAGTGTGACCGAGCGTGGCGCGCGTCGAGACGGCGAGGATCATGGTCGCGATGGCGCCGCCGGTCAGGGCGTGCAGGGCCGCCGATGGCGTGATTGCCGGGACAAGCGTCACAAGCGCCATCAGGCCGAAGCCGATCGGCAGCCAGAGGAAGCCGACATGCAGCACCCAGACCAGCGGCTCGGCCAGCGTCCGGTGCCCCTGCCAGCGCGCCAGGCGCGCCAGGTTCGCCAGAGCGGCGAGCGCCATGAGCGGCGGCCGCGAGAGCGGGTCCGATGCGTGGAAAGCCTATATGCGCCGCGCAACCAAT
>JBHJOF010000040.1:0-5601 GCA_050330055.1 Kiloniellales bacterium | reverse complement strand
CCAACCCTCCCCCTCAAGGGGGGAGGGCAACAAAATCCAAGGCCTGCGCCCTTTGTTCACCTCCCCCCTTGAGGGGGAGGTCGGCGCGTAGCGCCGGGTGGGGGGCTGGCGCGAAGCGCCGAAAGGTCGGCAGCACAGCAGGTCTCTATCGTCCCGCAAAGGCCGCTGTGCCTACTGCAACAAGCCTCAGCATCCTCGACCTCTTCGCGAGCAAAAAGCTGCGGCGTGATGTCGGCTCCGCCGGCGCCCGTTCGTCGTATCGGCAGCGGGGCCGCTGGGGCCGCCGTGGAGCACAGGAGACGAGACGATGCGCGTTATGGTGCTGGTGAAGGCGACGAAGGACAGCGAAGCGGGCAACATGCCCACGACCGAGCTGCTCGAGGCCATGGGCAGGTACAACGAAGAGCTGGTCGAGGCCGGCATCATGCAGGCCGGAGAGGGCCTGAAGCCGTCGTCAGAGGGCAAGCGCGTGGCCTTCGACGGGCCGAGCCGCAGCGTCATCGACGGGCCCTTCGCCGCGACCGGCGAGCTGGTCGCCGGCTTCTGGCTCTGGCAGGTCAAGGACATGGCCGAGGCCGTCGCGTGGGCGAAGCGCTGCCCCAATCCGATGCCCGGACCGAGCGAAATCGAGATCCGCCCGGTCTTCGAGGCTGCCGACTTCGGCGACGCCCTGACGCCGGAGCTCGCCGAACAGGAAGCCCGGCTCCGGGAAAAGACGGCCGGCCGCTGAGGCCTCATCCGTCGCCTCCGCGCATGCTGTCGGCAATGCGGCCGGCTGGCCGGCCGTGAGCGCGGGCACCGCTCCGGGTCCCGGTTATTCGGCAGGGCTGGATAGCAAGACAATTCGGGAACTTACCGCTTGAAATTGGCGTATACTTTCTTGTTCATGCATGAAACTAGGCTCGACGCAGTGGCGGTGCGGCCGTGCGTCGGCAGGCAGCGGCATGGCAGGCGACGACGCCCGACGCGAGTCCTTCCCGAACACATTGCAGCAGCTTGCCCGCGATCTTGCCGCGGCCGGCGAGGCGGAGGCGCTGCTCTACGTCGCCAGAGAGGAGGCCCACTCCTGGAGCTTCGATCGCCTCGCCGAGCAGGTAGAGATGCTCGCGAGAGGACTGTCGGACCGTGGCGTCAGGAGCGGGGATCCCGTCGGGCTATGCGCCGGCAACAGCCCTCAGTGGATCATCGCCTGTCTTGCCGTGCTGCGCTGCGGCGCGACGGTGGTGCCGATCGACACGCAGAGCGCGGAAGAGACCTTCCGCCACATCGTGAAGGATAGCGGCCTGTCGCTCCTCTTCGCGTCGTCGGCGGTGGCGGAGCGGCTCGAGGGCGTTTTGCAGGAAACGGAAATCGGCTGCTTCCTGCTCGACGACGATGAAGAAGACAGGCGTTCCTGGCGCCAGCTGCTGCGTCATGGCGAGCCCTCGTTCGACGATATCGAGGCCGATGACCGCGCCGTCCTTTTCTATACCTCCGGCACCACCGGCCCGCCCAAGGGTGTGCCGCTGTCCCATCGCAACCTCTGCTATCAGGTCCGCACCCTCGCCGAGGCCAAGCTGATCCGCGGCAACGAGCGCGTCTTGCTGCCGCTGCCGCTGCATCACGTCTATCCTTTCGTCATCGGCCTGCTGACCCCGCTTGCCCTGCGCCTGCCCGTCGTGCTGCCGAGCGGCTTCACCGGCACACAGATCGTCGCAGCGATACGCCAGGGCCGCTCGACCATGATCATCGCCGTGCCGCGCCTCTACGACGGCCTCGTCTCGGGGATCGAGGCCCGCCTGCGCAAGCAGGGCCGCCTTCGATCCGGCCCGTTCCGCCTGCTGCTGCGGCTGAGCGCGACCCTCAATCGTCGCCTTCGCCTGCGCCTCGGGAAGTCGCTCCTCAAGCCCCTGCACGCGCGGATCGGCCCCGATCTCGACAGCCTGGTTTCCGGCGGCGCCGCCCTCAAACCCGATCTGGCCTGGAGCCTGGAAAGCCTTGGCTGGAAGGTCGGAACCGGCTACGGGCTGACCGAGACCTCGCCGCTTCTGACCTATAATCCTCCGGGCGCCCGGCGTTTCGACAACGCCGGCCGGCCCATGCCGGGCGTCGAGCTGAGAATCGACCGCGACGCGCTCGAAGGGGTCGCCGACAAGCACTTGGGCGAGGTCGTGGTGCGCGGTCCCGGCGTCTTCTCCGGCTACCATAACCTTCCGGACAAGACGGCCGAGGCGCTCTCCGAGGACGGCTGGTTCCGCACCGGCGACCTCGGCTACCTAGACGACGGTGGCTATCTCCATCTCGCCGGTCGCCGCTCGACCATGATCGTGGCCGAAAGCGGCGAGAACATCGACCCGGAAAAGGTCGAGGAGGCCTATCAGGCGCACCCGGCCATCGCCGAGGTGGCGGTCCTCGAAAGAAACGGCCGGCTGGTCGGGCTCATCGTCCCCGAGGCGGAGGTTTTGCGTGGCGACGACGCGAAGCGGGCGATCGACAATGCCGTCCGTGAAGTGGGCCGGCGGCTGCCGTCCCATAACAGGCTCGGCGAGTTCGTTCTCACCAGCGAGTCGATTCCGCGCACGCGGCTCGGCAAGCCGCGCCGGCACTTGCTGACGGACCGTTACGAGCGGAGCCTGCGCGGCGAGGACTCGAAGGAGGCGCCGCGGCGAGCGCCGATCGCGATCGAAGAGATGTCGGCCGAGGATCAATCTCTGCTCGAGGAGCCGGCCGCCAGGGCGGCCTGGAGTCTGCTGTGCGAGCGCTTCGCCGATCGGCGCCTCACGCCGAACAGCGATCTCCAACTCGACCTCGGGATCGATTCGATCGACTGGCTGAATCTCACCTTCGAGATCTCCGAGCGCACCGGCGTCACCCTCAGCGAAGAAGCGATCGGCGAGATGCAGGCGGTCCGGGACCTGCTGGCTGAACTGGCGGCGGGCGGGGCGGGTGAGGCCCGCAGGCCGGCGCCGCTCGACGATCCGGAGGCGGCGCTCGATAAACGGCAGCAGCGCTGGCTGCAGGGCCAGGGAGCCGTGGCACAGGCGACAGGCCGCGCACTCTTTCTGCTGAACCGGCTGATCATGCGGAGCGCTTTCCGACTGCATAAGGCGGGCGGGGAGCGGATGCCGCAGGCGCCCTTCGTGCTGGTGCCCAACCACACCAGCTATCTCGATCCCTTTGCGCTCGCAGGCAGCCTCGACTACGGACTGCTGCGCAATACGTTCTGGGCAGGCTGGACGGGCATTCTCTTCGGGGATCCCTTGCGGCGGCTCTTCGCACGGCTGACGCAGGTGGTGCCGATCGCGCCGGAACGCGCGACCGCATCGAGCCTGGCATTCGGTGCCGTTGCGCTGAAGCGCGGCCGCAATCTTGTGTGGTTTCCCGAGGGCCAGCGCTCTCCGGACGGCACCCTGCAGCCCTTCAAGGCGGGCATCGGCGCCCTGCTCGACCGCCATCGGGTACCTGTCGTGCCCGTTGCCATCGAGGGCACCTACGAGGCCTGGCCGACGCGCCGCAGCCTGCCGCGGCTGCGGCCCCTCAAGGTCCGCATCGGCCCTCCGCTCGACCCCACCGAGCTCGAGCACCAGGGCCAGGGGGAGACGCCGGCGCAACGCATCACGGACGCGCTGCACGATCGGCTCCGCCAATTGCTCGAGCAGGGCTAAATCGGCGCCGGCGCCATGTCATCGCGGGCTTCCAGCAGGCGGTATGAGGCGCGCCAGAGGGTGAGGGCGTCGAGCAGGCCTCCGGGGGTGAGGTCGACGTGGCTCAGGTTGTCGGCCAGGGTGAGACGGGCCGCGTCTCCGGGCAGAGCATCAGCCAGGGCCTGGCTCTCGGTGAAGGGGATCACCGGGTCGTCGCGGCCGTGCAGCAGGAAGACCGGCAGCGCGAGGGCGGCCAGGTCGCGGCCGGCGAGATCGAGGCCGCGCATGTTGTCGGCAATGGCGGCCGGCAGGCCGGCCATGAGTTCGGGCACTCGCTCCGGGTCCTGGTTGTTCAGCAGGGCCAGTACGCTGCGCCCCTCCGGTCCGAGCTGGGCGGTCAGGTAGGAGACATCGGCAGCGAGGTCATCCATCTTGCGCTGGGCGATCTCGGTCAGCAGCCGGCGGTCGGCCGGTGTGTTCAGCACCTCGGCGTTGCCGCGTACGAAGGCCCATTTGCCGTACGCGTTCGGGACGCCGTAGCGCCAGGGCTCGCCTGGCGCTGCCCGGTAGGCGCCGGTGGTGAAAAAGGTGACGACGGCCGTCATGTCGTAGTAGCCGCCGATCATCAGCAGGAAGGCCAGGTCGGGCGTCACGTCGGATTCCAGCGCCGCCAGCACGGCGGGCCCGGCGGCGTAGGAGATGGCCGCCAGCGCCACTTGCCGAGGCGCTGTCGATCCATTGGGCGTATGAGCCAGGTAACGTACGGCATCGGCGATCGGTACGGCGTCCGAGGCGCGCACCTTGAGGGCGCGCAGGTTGGCGATGTCCGGCACCAGCACCAGGAAGCCGACCCGGGCCAGCGAGCTGGCGAAAGCAACCAGGCGGGGGTCGTCCAGGCCCTGCGGCGTCACCCCCGGAACCAGAACCAGAGGCCGGCCTTGCCGGCCGGCCGGCCGGTAGAGCTCGCCGCCGTGCTGGCGATCCTCGACCGTGAACTCCAGGGGCTCGCGGCTGGGCGGCTGGGTCGCCTCCTTGAGCGTGCTGGGTCCGGGACCGGCCGCCACGTCGAGCAGCAGGCGCTTGGCCTCCAGCGCCCGCTCCGGCGAGCAGGCCGCCACCATCAGGGCCAGGAGGACCACCGGCAGGAAGGCGGCCCCCCGGCAGCCCGGGGAGCGGAGCCCGTGACGGCGGTCAGGGGCCTGAAAGGCTGGCGTTGGTGACATTCCGCTCCCCGCCCTCCCCTGGGCCTCCCCTGGGCCCTCCCTGGGGCCCTCCCTGGGTCCTCGGGCCGTGGTGCTTAGAGATTTCGGTCTTGTTAAGATTCACGGTTCAGATTAGATAATGTGCCGTGGCGCGGCCCTGGAGCCCAGATAAAGTCTGGATTTGGATTTGGGGCTGATGAGCGGGCGTATGCGATCGGCGAATACGCCGGGCGCGGGATTGCCGGCTCAACCGGAGTCGACCCCCGGTGGAGTCGACTCGAGCGAAATCGACAGGGATTGCCCTCTCGATGAGGGAGACGCGGGCAAGGGGGCCGAAGCATGAGGCCCTGCAGGCAACCGCCGGAGCGCTGGCTTCGCGGCGGGACGGCCGGACGCTCGCCGTCTTCTCCGGTGACGACCTCCTCCTCCTTATCTGCCCCTGAACGCTCCCGCCGCCGGTCCGGCGGCAAGCGGTCAGGGGACATGTGCTGAAGCCCGAGCCGAGGAGCCACCGGAAAGACAGGATGAGTCCAGCCATGAATGCCAAGTCCGCCCGTCCCGCCAGGGACCAAAACAAGCGTTCCGACAGGGATCAGAACCAGCGTCCCGGGAGGGACCCGAACCACCAGCGTCCCGGGAGGGACCCGAACCGGGTCATCGTCTTCGACACCACGCTGCGGGACGGCGAGCAGGCACCGGGCTTTTCGATGACCCCGGGCGACAAGGTCCGGATGGCGCGTCAGCTTGATCGACTCGGCGTGGACATCATCGAGGCC
>JBHJOF010000039.1:0-11202 GCA_050330055.1 Kiloniellales bacterium | reverse complement strand
CGGGAGCCTCGACCGCCGAGGTGCCGGCGATTCCGGCTGAACCGGCGCCCGCGGTCAAGACGGCGGACGGCGGGTCGGCAGGGGACAAGTCGGCAGAGGACAAGGCCACAGAGGGCAAGGCGGGCGATACACAAGCGGCGCAGCCGACGCCACCCCCCGACGTGGCGCCCAGTGCCGGCGGCAAGGCCGCGGCCAGCGTTGCCGGCGGCGGTGCCGGCAGCACCTCCACGACCGGCGGCGAGGGCGCGGGCGCGCCGCTGCAGCTCGCCGCGGTCAAGCAGGGCGACTACGTGATCCAGCTCGCCTCGGTGACTTCGGACGAGGCGGCCAAGACGGAATGGGCCCGGCTGCAGAAGGCCTTCCCCGAGCTGCTCGGCGACATGAACCTGTCGCCCCAGGTGGCGACGGTGAAGGGCACGGAGTACCACCGGGTGCAGACCGGGCCGTTCCCGAGCAGGGCCACGGCCATCGATCTCTGCGCCCAGCTCCAGGCGAAGAACCAAGCCTGTATCGTGCAGCAGCGTTAGGCGTATCAGTTCGTGTATAGCCTGGGATTACCCCTCACCCTCCCATCGCTGACGCGCCCCGTGGTCCATTGGGGGGCCCCTCCCTCTCCCCCAAGGGGCGAGGGAAGGAGGGCCGCGCGCTTAGCACCCCTCGCCCCTCCGGGGGAGAGGGAGGGGCCCAAGCGACCAAAGGGCGCTTGGGAGGGTGAGGGGGAGTTTGTCCAACGTTACCCGACCACCCTTTAGCCGGATAGAGCGGCCTTGCAGTCCAGCGAAGCCCAGGAGGGGAGCGCGCCGCGCGCCGTCATCTTCGGCTGCGCGGGCCCCTGCCTGAGCGCCTGGGAGGCGCGCTTCTTCGCCCAGACCGACCCGCTGGGCTTCATCCTGTTCCGCCGCAACTGCGAGACGCCCGATCAGATCCGCGCCCTCGTGGCCGCCCTGCGCGACAGCGTTGGCCGCGCCGACGCGCCGGTCCTGATCGACCAGGAGGGCGGCCGGGTGGCTCGCCTGGTGCCGCCACATTGGCAGGCGCGACCGCCCGCCGCCCTGTTCGGCGAGCTGGCAGAGCGCGACGCCGGCCGTGCCGCCGAGGCGGTGCGACTCAACGCCCGCCTGCTGGCCGAGGATCTGCGGACGCTCGGCATCACCGTCGACTGCGCCCCGGTGCTCGACCTGCGCTGGCCGGAGGCGCACGAGGTTATCGGCGACCGCGCCTTCGGCAGCGAGCCGGCCCGAGTCGCCGCCCTGGGCCGCGCCTTCTGCGACGGACTGCTGGCCGGCGGCGTGCTGCCGGTGGTCAAGCACATGCCCGGCCATGGCCGCGCGCTCTGCGACAGCCACCTCGAGTTGCCGCGCGTGACTGCGCCGCTGGAAGAGCTGGAGCGAAGCGACTTCGAGGCTTTCCGCCTGCTCGCCGACGCCCCCTGGGGGATGACCGGGCACATCGTCTTCGAAGCGATCGATGCCGAGCGGCCAGCCACAACCTCTCCTAAAGTGATTTCCGAGGTTATCAGGACAACCATAGGATTTGACGGCGTTCTGGTTTCAGACGATCTTTCCATGGAGGCGCTGGCCGGCGGCCTCGGCGAGCGTGCCGCGGCGTCGTTGGCGGCGGGCTGCGACGTGGTCCTGCACTGCAACGGCAAGCCGGAGGAGATGGAGGCGGTAGCGGCCGCGAGCGGCCCGCTCGGCCGCGAGGCGAGGCGGCGTCTCGTCGCCGCCGAGTCGCGTCTGCCCGGTGCCGGCGCGCCGCCGGCGATTGATCTGGCCGCCGCGCGCGGGCAGCTTGACCTGCTGCTCGATCGGGCGTAGGCCGGACCTCCATGGCTATCGACATCGGCGGTTTCCTCCTCAACGCGACGACCTGGGTGCTGCCGGTCCTGTTCGCCATCACGCTGCACGAGGCGGCCCATGGCTTCGTTGCCTGGCAACTCGGCGACGACACCGCCTATCGCCAGGGCCGGGTGACCTTCAATCCGCTGAAGCACGTCGATGCCTTCGGCACCGTCCTCCTGCCGGCGATGCTGCTGTTGCTGCGCGCGCCCTTCCTGTTCGGCTGGGCCAAGCCGGTGCCGGTCGCCTTCGGCCGTCTGCGCCGGCCGCGCCGCGACATGATACTGGTGGCGGCGGCCGGGCCGGCGACCAACCTAGTTCTGGCGGCCGTCTCGGCCATGCTGTTCCATGTGCTCTGGCTGTTGCCCGATGCGGCGGCATCCTGGGCGGCGCAGACGCTCTACAACTCGATTCTGCTGAATCTGGTGCTGGCAGTCTTCAACATGCTGCCGCTGCCGCCGCTCGACGGCGGCCGGGTCGCCATCGGTCTGCTGCCGCGAGAGCTCGCCCTGCCGCTGGCCCGGCTCGAGCGCTACGGCTTCTTGATCTTGATCGGCCTGATCTTCATCCTGCCCCTGATCGGCGCACAGCTCGGGTTCGATCTCAACCTGTTCTTCGTGATCGTCTGGACGCCGGTCATGTGGCTGCTGCCGGCCTTCGCGGCCCTCGCGGGCATCGGCTAGGAGGCCGCGGCATCCGTGAGCAACCAGGTCCAATGACTGACCAAGTGCCCTTCGAAGAAGAATCGCCGCGCGCGCCGGTAGGCGCCGACGGCGAGCTGCGCCTCGATCTCGACGGCTTCGAGGGGCCGATCGACGTGCTGCTGCAGTTGGCCCGCGAACAGAAGGTTGATCTGACCAAGATCTCGATCCTGGCGCTGGCCGACCAGTACCTGGAGTTCGTGCGCCAGGCACGCAAGCTGCGCCTCGAACTGGCCGCCGACTATCTGGTGATGGCGGCCTGGCTGGCCTACCTCAAGTCGCGCCTGCTGCTGCCCGAGCCGGACGACGACGAGGAGCCCTCCGGCGCCGAAATGGCGGCTGCCCTCAAGTTCCAGCTGCAGCGCTTGGAGGCCATGCAGGAGGCCGGCCAGAGGCTGATCCGGCTGCCCCAGCTCGGCAGCGAGCTGTTCCAGCGCGGCGCGCCCGAGACCATGCCGGTGGTGACCACGACGGTCTATCAGGTGTCGCTCTACGACCTGCTGAAGGCCTATGCGCGCAACGCGGTCCGGGCCCAGGCGGCGGCCCACCTGCGTATCGCGCCTTTAAATCTCTTCTCGGTCGAGGACGCGCTGCAGCGCCTGCGCGGCCTGCTGGGCGCGACGCCGGGCTGGCAGTCCCTCCTGACCTTCCTGCCGACCGACCTGCAGGACGACCTGCAGCGGCGCTCCGCCGTCGCCTCGACCTTCGCGGCGAGCCTGGAGATGGTGCGCCAGGGCAAGCTGCAGATGCGCCAGGACGGCACCTTCGGCCCGATCTATCTGCGCGGAGTTGAACAGCAGACGTCATGATGGAACACTTCCAGCAGATCCGGCTTCTCGAAGCCATCCTCTTCGCCTCGGCGGAGCCGCTGCGCGCCGCCGACCTGGCCAAGTTCCTGCCCGATGGCGCCAACGTCGGCGAGCTCCTGGAAGAGCTGGCCGGGCTCTACGCCAACCGCGGCGTCAACCTGATGCGCGCCGGCGACCGCTGGGCCTTCCGCAGCGCCGCCGATCTGGGCGACCTGATGCGACTGGAGAAGCCGGTCAAGCGCAGGTTGTCGCGCGCCGCGATCGAGACCCTGGCGATCGTCGCCTACCACCAGCCCGTGACCCGGGCCGAGATCGAGGAGATCCGCGGCGTCGGGCTGTCGCGCGGCACGCTCGACACGCTGCTTGAGATGGGCTGGATCAAGCCACGGGGCCGCCGTCGCACGCCGGGCCGGCCGGTCACCTGGGGCACCACCGACGCCTTCCTCGACCACTTCGGTCTTGAGAGCCTCGACTCCCTGCCTGGCCAGGAGGAACTGAAGGCCGCGGGCCTGCTCGACACCCGGCCGGCAATCACCTCGCTCGCGGCGCGCGGCCTGCTGCCGCCTGGCGGCGCAGAGGGCGAAGCGGTGGAGGGCGATGACGAGGAGGAGCTTTCGGCCGAGGAGGCCGCCAGCCTGCTCGACGCTGAGTTCGGCGAAGATCTGCTGCCGGCCGAGCACGACGCCGCGACCACCGAGGCAAACGGCGAGGATGACGACGACGACGAGGAAGACGAGGACGACGAAGCGGACGAAGACGACGACGCGCTGGTCGTCGAGTCCGCCGAGCAGGCGGAGCCCGGGCGTGTTGGGGCGCACGCCGAAGCCGAGGAGCCCGAAGAGCCGGACGACCCTCTCGAGGCTGCGGCCGACCGTCCGGAGTGCCCAGACGAGGACGCGGGAGCCGGCGGTGACGGCGGAGAGGGCGTGTTCAGCCGCGTCGCCGCACCCCATGCTGGAGACGGCTCCTGACGGCTGCGCGCTTGTGCCTGCGAAGGGCTCGCAATAGCCTGATGGCATGACAGCGCTGACCTTGGAGCACGTGAGCCACGCCTTCGGCGCGCTGCTCGCCGTGGACGACGTGAGCCTGGCGATCGAGCCGGGCGAGCTGGTCTGTCTGCTGGGACCCTCGGGCTGCGGCAAGACGACGGCGCTGCGCGTCGCCGCGGGGCTGGAGCGGCTGCAGCAGGGCCGCGTCCTGCTGGGCGGGCGCGTGGTGGCCGGCGACGGCACCGACGTGGCGCCGGAGGACCGCGGCATCGGCCTGGTCTTCCAAGACTATGCGCTCTTCCCGCATCTCTCGGTCGAGGACAACGTCGCCTTCGGGCTGCGCCGGCTGCCGGCGGGACAACGCCGCGAACGGGCGCGGGCGGCGCTCGAGCTGGTCGGCATGGCGGCGAGCGCCCGGGTCTTCCCGCACACGCTGTCCGGCGGCCAGCAGCAGCGCGTCGCGTTGGCCCGAGCCCTGGCCCCGGCGCCCAAGGTCATGCTGCTCGACGAGCCCTTCTCCGGGCTTGATTCCGTGCTGCGCAACCAGGTCCGCGACGAGACCCTGCACGTTCTCAAGCGGAGCGGCGCGGCGACGCTCATGGTCACGCACGATCCGGAAGAGGCGATGTTCATGGCCGACCGCATCGCCCTCATGCGCAGCGGCCGGATCGAGCAGATCGGGCCGCCGAGCGAACTCTACTTTGCTCCGGCCAACGCCTTCGTCGCCGGCTTCTTCGGCGACATCAACAGCTTCGCCGGCGTGGTCGCGAACCAGCAGGTGGTGACCCCCTTCGGCAGCCTCGAGGTGCAGGGCCTGGGCGAGGGGTGTAAAGTAGAAGTTCTTATAAGGCCGGAAGCCTTGAGGTTGCAGGTGCTGACCGCTGACTCCAGCCCGCCACCCGGGGCGGCCCGGGTGCTGGCCTCGCGCATGCTGGGCCGCAGCAGCCTGGTCCACCTCAGCGTTAACGGCGCCGGCACTGCGCCTTTGCACCTGCATGCCCGGATTCCGGGGCGTTTTCTGCCGGCCGAGAACGCGTTGGTGGCAATTCAGCTGGATCGCAGCCAAATCTTTGTTTTTCCTCGCTCCGACACTACATGAGAACGCCCGGCTAGGAACATTGCGGGACCGGGCCCTTTTTGCGATAGTCCCGCAGCGGAGCGAACCGGAAACTCAGGTAGTAACGGAGAACCCTCCTATGGGGACTTTTTCGATTTGGCACTGGCTCATCGTGCTCGTCGTTGTGCTGGTGCTGTTCGGTGGCGGCGGCAAGCTGTCCAAGCTCATGGGCGATGCCGGCAGGGGCATCAACGCCTTTAAGAAGGGCTTGAAAGAGCAGGGCGACAAGAGCGGTGAGGCCGAGGAGCAGGCCGAGGTCGCCTCGCAGCGGTCGATCGAGCAGGACGAGGTCGAGCGGAAGGACAAGACCGCGGCCAGCGGCTGATCCGGGCGGCGCGCGCAACCCTTTTCTCGTAAGCGGGTAGGGTCGGGTCATGCTCGACATCGGCTGGTCCGAGATGGCGGTGATCGCCCTGATAGCGCTCGTGGTCATCGGGCCGAAAGATCTGCCAAAGGTGATGCGGACCATCGGGTTGTGGGTCCGCAAGGCCCGCTCTGTGTCCCGCGAGTTCCAGTCCTCGATCGACGAGATGATCCGCGAGGCCGAGCTGGACGACGCCAAGAAGGCGATCCAGAGCACGCGGAACCTCAGCGTCGACCGCATGCTGGACGAGACCATCGATCCGACCGGCGATCTCAAGAAAGAGGTGCGCGCGATCGACGCCGAGGCGCGCGACGACGGCAAGACGACAACCGATAAGACTGCCAAGTCCCCGAGCACCAAGCCAGGCGACAACAAGGAAGGCGACAGTCAGTCGAGCGACGCCAAGGACGGCGCCGCGGCCGGGGCGACGGTGATCAAGCACCCGGCGCAGCCGGCGCCACCCCATTCGCTGACGCCGCCGAAGGAAACCTCCGGCAACGGGACCACGCCCCCGGCAAAGGAGCCCGACGGCGCGACGGCCGAGGCACCGGCGAGCGAGTCGGCCCGGCAGGGCTCCGGTCAGAAGAGCGCATAGGTCGTGAGCGATGAGGTAGAAGGCAAGAAGATGCCACTGCTCGATCATCTGATCGAGCTGCGGCAACGGCTTCTCTACAGCGTCATCGCCCTCTTCGTCGCCTTCCTGGTCTGCTTCTACTTCGCTCAGACCCTGTTCGACTTCCTGGCCGAGCCGCTGGCCAACATCCTGCTGCAGCGCACCGGCGAGCACCGCGCGCCGCGCCTGATCTTCACCGACCTCACCGAGGTCTTCTTCACGCACATCAAGATCGCCTTCTTCTTCGGCGCTTTCATCACCTGCCCAATTTTCCTGACCCAGCTCTGGCTGTTCGTGGCGCCGGGGCTCTACAGGACCGAGAAGAAGGCCTTCGGGCCGTTCCTGGTGGCGACGCCGATCCTGTTCTTTACCGGCGGCGCCCTGGTCTACTACGTGATCTTCCCGCTCGCCTGGCACTTCTTCCTTAGCTTCGAGACAGCGGGCGGAGCGGGGACTCTGCCGATCGAGCTCGAGGCCAAGGTCAACGAGTACCTCTCTCTGGTGATGAAGCTGATCTTCGCCTTCGGGCTCTGCTTCCAGCTTCCGGTGATCATGACGCTGCTGGCGCGGGTCGGGCTCGCCACCTCGGCCGGCATGGCCAGCAAGCGCAAGTACGCCATCGTCGGCGTCTTCATAGTGGCGGCGATCTTCACGCCGCCCGATCCGCTGAGCCAGATCAGCCTGGCGATTCCGATCATCCTGCTCTACGAGGTCTCGATCCTGATGGCCAGGCTGGTCGAGAAGAGGAAGGCCCGGGAGGAGCAGGCCGAGGGCAGCGGCGGCTCCGGCGGCGGGCTCTCCACCACCTGAGCGGCCAAGTCCCGCCAGGGTTCATGAGCCCACGTCATTCCCACATCCCAGGCAGGAGGGACACGCCCTTGCCACAGCCGAGGCTGTCGTCCCGGCACTTGTTGCCGGGACCCAATGGCCTAACCGTTCGCGCTGACGCCATTGGGTCCCGGGGACAAGCCCCGCCTGCGCGGCCGAAGCCGCTTCGGCGCGGCGAAGGCCCGGGGCGACAGTGGTGTCTGTATAGGCCTCGCCAGATCGCCGCGCGAGATATGTGTACCCTGTAGCTTCGAGCGGGCCTGTTGAACGTGGACAGCCGCTTGCCCGAGGTCTTATAAGACCGCCCGTAGCCCCGCCGCAGACTCCAGGCTGAAGCGAAGTCTCACATGTACGACGTGAAATGGATCCGTGACCATCCGGACGACTTCGACGCCGGCCTGCGCCGCCGCGGAGTGGAGCCGCAGTCGGCCGCCGTGCTCGAGCTCGACGCCAGGCGGCGCAAGGCGCAGACCGTGCTGCAGGAGCTGCAGTCACGCCGCAACGAGGCTTCCAAGACGATCGGCGACGCCAAGCGCAAGGGCAAGGACGCGACCGCGCTGATGAACGAGGTCGCCACGATCAAGGAGGACATGGCCAACCTCGAGGCCGAGGAGCGCGAGCTCGGCCAGCAGCTCGAGGCGCTGCTGGCCGGCCTGCCCAACCTGCTGGCGCCCGACGTGCCCGAGGGCGGCGAGGACGCCGGCCGCGTCGAGCGCAGCTACGGCGACAAGCCGGCCTTCGACTTCACGCCCAAGCAGCACTTCGAGCTCGGCGAGGCGCTGGGCCTGCTCGACTTCGAGACCGCGGCCAAGCTGTCGGGCGCGCGCTTCGTGGTGATGCGCGGCGCCGTTGCCCGCCTGCACCGGGCGCTGGCCCAGTTCATGATCGACCGCCACGTCAACGAGAACGGCTACACCGAGATCGCGCCGCCCTACCTGGTGCATGACCACGTGCTCTACGGCACCGGCCAGCTCCCCAAGTTCGCCGAGCAGCAGTTCCGTACCGAGGAGGGCTTCTGGCTGATCCCGACCGCCGAGGTGCCGCTCACCAACCTGGTCATGGACGAGGTCCTGGACGAGGCCGATCTGCCGATCCGGGTGACCGCGCTGACGCCCTGCTTCCGCTCCGAGGCCGGTGCCGCCGGCAAGGACACCCGCGGCATGCTGCGACAGCACCAGTTGGACAAGGTCGATCTGGTCTCGATCACGCATCCCGAGCAGTCCGAGGCCGAGCACGAGCGCATGACGGCCTGCGCAGAAGGCGTGCTGAAGGCGCTCGGCCTGCCCTACCGCGTGGTCACGCTGGCGACGCTGGATACCGGCTTCGGCGCGCGCAAGACCTACGACATCGAGGTCTGGCTGCCGGGGCAGGGCCGCTACCGCGAGATCTCGAGCTGCTCGAACTGCTGGGACTTCCAGGCCCGCCGCATGAAGGCGCGCTTCCGGCCGCAAGGCGAGAAGGGCACCCGCTTCGTGCACAGCCTGAACGGCTCGGGCGTCGCCGTGGGACGCGCTCTGATCGCGGTGCTTGAGAACTACCAGCAGGCCGACGGCTCGGTGCACGTGCCCAACGTGCTGCAGCCCTACATGGGCGGCATGGACGTGATCGAGTCCCGCGGCGGCGGTTGATGATCCACAAGCCTATAGAGCTGAAGCAGGCGCGCATCCTGGTCACCAACGACGACGGCATCCACGCGCCTGGTCTGAAGGTCCTGGAGCGCATCGCCAAGACACTCTCCAAGGACGTCTGGGTGGTGGCGCCCGAGAGCGAGCAGTCGGCGGTGGCCCACTCCCTGACCCTGCGGCGGCCGCTCAGGGCGCGCCGGCTCGGCCGCCGCCGCTTCGCGCTGGACGGGACGCCGACCGACTGCGTGCTGCTCGCCGTGCGCTCGCTGCTCAAGGACCCGCCACCGGCCCTGGTGCTCTCCGGCATCAATCACGGCAGCAACCTGGGCGAAGACGTGACCTACTCCGGCACCGTCGCGGCGGCCATGGAGGGCGCGCTGCTTGGCCTCAGGGCGATCGCCTTGTCGCAGGGGCGCGGCAACGGCGAGATCCAGTGGGCCACCGCCGAGCGCTTCGCGCCCGAGATCATCCGCCGGCTGGTCACCGTGGACTGGCCGCAGGACGTGCTGATCAACATCAACTTTCCGCCACTGCCGCCGGAGCAGATCACCGGCATCGTGCCCTGCCGCCAGGGTCGCCGGGTCGACGGCACCGAGGTCGTCGAGGGGCGCGATCCCGGCGGTCATCCCTATCGCTGGATCGGCGTGTTCCAGAGCGACAAGCCGCGCGAGAAGCGCACCGATCTCGCCGCCACCGCAGGCGGCTCGATCGCGGTCACGCCGCTGCACCTCGACCTGACCCACCGCGGCACCCTGCGCAGCCTGGTCGAGGCCTTTCGCTGACTGCTGGCGCGTTGGGGACCCTGCGTTCCTCCTCATCCTTCGACAAGCTCAGGATGAGGCTTCGACAGGCTCAGGCGAGGAAGGGGCCGAACTCAAGCACCCTCACACTGAGCCTGTCGAAGTGCGAGGGTGCGTCTTGCAGAAGAATGCTCTCAAGTGCATCTCCTGCGCCGGGACCGCCGGCGCCGGGCTTAAATGTATGACTGGACTGAGCGACTCGGGTCTGGCATGAAGGAATCGGCATCATAACCCGAGAAGGCAGGGCTCGGGCTGAAACTGGGACGGAGGCGCAGTCCGTCATGGCTTCTGCTCGGCATCGCGCCCCCTGGCCTTTGGCTCGGGGTCTCCTCGCCATGGCCGTCATCACGCTGCTCGCGGCTTGCGGCGGCGTGCCGCGCTATGGCGAGCTGATCGGCGGCAAGCCGGTCAACTTCAGTGCCCGCCCGACCCCGCCGGACCCGCCGCCGATCCCGGACCGCAAGCCGGCGACGCCAGCCGGGTTCAGCCTGGCGGTGGCGTCCCGGCCCCTGGCGCAGCCCCCGATCCAGCCTGTGGTCGCCGGCGGCGACGCCGCGGCCCAGCAGCTCGTCGGGCCGTCGAGCTATCGGGTGGCGGCGGGCGAAACGCTGCACCATGTCGCCGACCGGTTCGGTTTGCCGCTACACAGCCTGATCGATGCCAACGGCCTGCTGCCGCCCTACACGCTGCTGACTGGTCAGCGCCTCGAGATCCCGCGATCACGCCCGGGACGACTTTGGCACGAGGTGGCGGCCGGCGACACCGTCCATGCGATCTCGCGACGCTATGGCGTGGACATGGCGGAGCTGGCGCGGCTCAACCGTATCGAGCCGCCCTACAACATCCTGCTCGGCCAGAAGCTGGTGATTCCGGGACCGCAGGCCGCCCCCGATGCCCAGGGCGGCGTGCAGGTGGCGTCGCTGGGCGTGCCTGGCTCGGCCGCGGTCCAGGCTTCCGCCGAGCCGCTGGACGGCGCCGAGCAGACCGGCGCCCGGCGCAGCGACGACGCGGCGCTCGCGGTGGCCGTGCCCGTGCCGCGCCCGGCCCCGATCGACACGGGACCGGTTCCCCCGCCGCCGCCGCTGCACGGCGGCAAGTTCCTCTGGCCGGTCAGCGGCACGATCCTGTCCGACTATGGTCCGAAGTCGGGCGGGCTGCACAACGACGGGGTAAACATTGCCGCGCCGCGCGGCACGCCGATCCGCGCCGCCGAGAACGGCGTCGTGGCCTATGTCGGAAACGAGCTGCGCGGCTTCGGCAACCTGCTGCTGATCAAGCACAGCGACGGCTGGGTCACGGCTTATGCCCATGCCGACCAGATCCTGGTGCGACGAGGCCAGACCGTCCAGCGCGGCCAGGTGGTGGCGACGGTCGGCAGCAGCGGCCATGTATCCGAACCGCAGCTTCACTTCGAGGTGCGCAAGGGCGTGCGCACGCTCGACCCGGCGCGCCTGCTGGAATCACGCATCGCCGCGGCCAGTTGAGCGGATCAAAACGGTTCGAACTTAGGCGGTGAAG
>JBHJOF010000038.1:0-10339 GCA_050330055.1 Kiloniellales bacterium | reverse complement strand
CCGCAGCCGTCGGGGCCGGACAAAGCTAGCCGGTCAGCTCGGGAGTCCCCTGCTTGACGCCCAGGTTCGCATCTAATCCTGCGAAGCGCGGAGCGCGAAGCAGGATGGCGGAGGGGATGGGATTCGAACCCACGATACGGAGTTACCCGTATAACGGTTTAGCAAACCGTCGCCTTCAGCCACTCGGCCACCCCTCCGCACGAGTGGCGTTGCACCACGACGTTTGCGGCCTGCCCTTCTAACCGTGCCCCCCAGGGCTGTCAACGTCGGCCGCCCGGAACGCCCAGCGGGCCCGGCCACCCCGGCCGGGACCGGCGGCCCCCGGACGGGCAAGCTAGTTGAAGCGAATGGCAAGGCTCGCCTAAGCACCGGCTAAGCCTCGCCTAAATGCCAGGGCGCTGTGGACAACCTGGCCAGGCGATTCACGCTATCTTAAGGCTAACGGCCCCACTTTGGCTCTCGGGATGGATGCGCCTTCTTGAGGGAGAGGCAAATGTCGCTTAGCCGCCGGTCTCTGGAGACCCTGATCGACCTGGTCGAGAACAAGCTGAGCTGCGTCGAGATCTTCGATCGCGACGACCAGCGCGAAGTGATCAATCTCGAGCACTGCCTGAAAGAGCTGAAGGACATGGCCGGTCTGGCGGGCCGCGCGCCGGCCGATCTGGTCGTCCTCAAGCAGGGCCGCCGCGGACGACGCCGCCTCGCCGTCTGAGGACGCCGCGCACTCTCTAACGCCGCGAGTCTAGCCCGGGACCGCCATGCCGCGCTCCACCGCGGGGCGCGCGGCGATGGTGCCGTACCAGCGCTTCACGTTGGGGAACTCGGCCAGCTCGATGCCCTGCCACTCGTGACGCGCCGCCCAGGGAAAGGTGGCGACGTCGACGATCGAGTAGTCGCCCGCCATGTAGTCCGCCTCGGACAGGCGCTTGTCGAGCACGCCATAGAGGCGCCGCGTCTCGTTGCTGTAGCGGTCGATCGCGTAGGGCAGCTTCTCGGGCGCGAAGCGGCGGAAGTGGTGCGCCTGGCCCAGCATCGGGCCCCAGTTGCCCATCTGCCACATCAGCCACTGCAGCGCCGTCAAATAGCCGCGCCGGTCGCGCGGCAGCAGCTGGCCGGTCTTCTCGGCCAGATAGATCAGGATGGCGCCGGACTCGAACAGGCTGATCGGCAGGCCGTCCGGACCGTCGGGGTCGACGACCGCCGGGATCTTGTTGTTCGGGCTGATCGCCAGGAAGTCAGGGGCGAACTGCTCGTTCTTGGTGATGTTGATCGGATGCACGCTGTAGGGTAACCCGATCTCCTCCAGCATGATCGAGATCTTGCGGCCGTTCGGCGTGCTCCAGGTGTAGAGCTCTATGGTCAAGCCTCTCTCCCCTCTCCTCGCGGCCGCGCGCTGCGGCTAGACCTTCATCCCCTAAATCCTGTCCAGCGCCTGCTCCAGGTCGGCGATCAGGTCATCCGGATGCTCGATGCCGATCGAGAGGCGCAGCAGGTCCTGCGGGATCGGGCTCTGCGGTCCCTCGATGGTGGCGCGGTGCTCGATTAGGCTCTCGACCCCGCCCAGCGAGGTCGCGCGCACGATCAGCTTGCAGTTGAGCGCCACCCGCAGCGCCCGCTCGGCGTCGCCATCAACCCTGAGCGACAGCATGCCGCCGAAGCCGCCCTCCATCTGGCGTGCCGCCACGGCGTGGCCCGGGTGGCTCGCCAAGCCGGGATAGAGCACCGCCTTGAGCTTGGCATGGCCCTCGAGGGCACGGGCGACCGCCAGGGCGTTGTCGCTGCAGCGCCGCACCCGCAGATAGAGCGTGCGCAGGCCGCGCTGCAGCAGCCAGGCTTCGAAGGGGCCGGGGATCGCGCCGGTCTCTTCACGGTGCTGCCGGATGCGGGCCCAGAAATCGTCGGCCCTGGCCGTGGCCAGCGCGCCCGCCACCACGTCGCCGTGGCCGTTCAGGTACTTGGTCGCCGAGTGAAAGACGACGTCCGCGCCCAGCGCCAGCGGCCGGGTCAGCACCGGGGTCGCGACCGTGGAATCGACCGCCAGCCGGGCACCGGCCGCGTGCGCCGCCTTGGCCGCGGCGGCGATGTCGATCACCTCCCAGGTCGGGTTGCAGGGCGATTCGATCCACAGCAGCTTGGTTTCGCCCGGCCGCAGCGCGGCTTCCAGGGCGCCGGGCTCGCCGGCGTCGAACAGGGTCAGGCCGAGCCCCCAGTCGCGGCAGAAGGCGACCAGCCAGTTGCGCAGGCCCCAGAACATGACCTTGGGCGCGGCGATGTGGTCGCCCGGCCTGAGCGCCTGTGCCACCGCGACGCCAGCCGCCATGCCGGAACTGAAGGTCAGCGCATCAGTCGCGCCCTCAAGCGCCGCTAAAAGGCGCTCTGCAGGCTGGAAGGTCGGGTTGCGGTCGCGCGCGTAGCTCTGGTCCTTCAGGGTGAGCTGATAGTGCTCGTCGCGGCGGTAGGTGGTGGAGGGCTGGATCGGCGGCGTCACGCCGCCGCTTGCCGGGTCGCCCGGATAGAGCCCGTGCGCGGCCAGGGTCTCGGGCTTCAGGTCCGTGCGATCGCTCATGCCGCAGGCTTAGCGGCCGCCGTCAAAAAAGCCAAGGGCCCGAAAAGCCAAGAGCCCGAAAGTCCAGGCGAGAGACGCTGCCGTTCGATACGTCAGGACGCCGAGGCGGCACCGTCGAGGCTGCCGTCCGGGCGCCCCGGCGCAGCCGCCCGCTCCGGCGCGGCGCTGAGCCAGTAGGCGACCTTCTCCAGGAGCTGCACCCTGTCGATCGGCTTGGCGATGTAGTCGTTCATGCCGGCCTGCAGGCAGCGCTCCTTGTCGCCCTTCATGGCATGGGCGGTCACCGCAATGATCGGGATGTCCGAGCGGGCCGAGTTCAGCGCGCGGATGCGCCGGGTCGCGGCCAGACCGTCCATCTCCGGCATCTGCACGTCCATCAGGACCAGATCGTAGGGACGGTTGCGGATCGCCTCGACGGCTTCCAGGCCGTTGGCAACTGCGTCGACCCGCAGGCCAGCCGCCTCCAGGATGGCTACCGCGACCGCCTGATTGACCGGATTGTCCTCGGCAACCAGCAGGCGGCGCCCCTTTGGCCCGGCCGGGGCTCTCGTGCTACGCACGCCGCCGGGGCGCACCGGTGCCTCGTCCGAAGGTGCGAAGAGCGCACCCAGGCAGCGCAGCACCGCGCCGGGCCGAAACGGCTTCGGCAGGGCGGCATCGAAACCCAGCTCCTGCGCCGCGGCATGGCTGTTGACCAGGCCGGACGAGGACGTGAGCACCAGGCGCAGGTCGCCGAACGCGGCCTCGGCCTCGATCTGCCGGCAGAGTGCGACTCCGTCGGTCTCGGGCATGAGATGATCGATGATGGCGATATCGAAGGGCTGCCCCTGCGCCGCCGCGGCCTGCAGCCTGGCCAGAGCTTCGGCGGCCGTGGCCGCAGTTTCCGCGACCATGCCGAAGGCGTGCAGCTGCTTTTCCAGGATCACGCGATTGACTGCGCTGTCGTCGACCACCATTGCCCGACGGCCCTGCAGGCAGCGCCCGTCCGGGTCGCTCCAGCGCTCGAGCTGTCCGGGGCGACGCTCCAGCCGCAAGGTGAACCAGAAGGTACTGCCGCGCCCGACCGCGCTCTCGACGCCGATCTCGCCGCCCATCAGGTCGACCAGCCGCTTGCAGATGGTCAGGCCGAGGCCGGTGCCGCCATATCGCCGGGTCACCGAGTTGTCCGCCTGGGTGAACTGATCGAAGATCCGGCCCTGGACTTCGGGGGCGATGCCGATGCCGCTGTCCTTGACCTCGAAGCGGATCAGCGCGTCGCGCTCGCCGATCTCCTCGACGGCGACCTTGACCTCGATGGAGACGCCGCCCGCTTCGGTGAACTTGATCGCATTGCCGGCCAGGTTGAGCAGGATCTGCCGGATGCGGCCCTCGTCGCCGTAGAGATAGCGCGGCACCTCCGGGGCGATGAAGGCGGGCATCTCGAGACCTTTGCCGAAAGCCCGATTGCCGAGCAGCTCCTGGACACCTTCGACCAGGGCGACCACGTCGAATGCGGTGAATTCGAGTTCGAGCTTGCCGGCCTCGATCTTCGAGAAGTCGAGAATGTCGTTAAGGATAGTCAACAGCGCCTCGCCTGACTGCCGGATCGTCAGGGCGTACTGGCGCTCTTCCTCGCCCAGATCGGAATCGAGCAGGAGCCCCGTCATGCCCAGCACGCCGTTCATGGGCGTGCGGATCTCGTGGCTCATGTTGGCGAGGAACTCCGACTTCGCCCGGCTCGCCGCCTCGGCGCCCTCTTTCGCCTCGCGCAGCGCCAAGGCCGTGCGCTTGTGCTGGGCGACCTCGTTGCTGAGGTCACGCGTGCGCTCGACGACGCGGGCCTCCAGCTCGTCGCGCGCCCGGCGCAGCTCCTCTTCGGCCCGATGCCGCTCCTTGGCTTCGAGCTCCAGGGCCTGTTTCTTCTGCTGAATACTCGCTTCGCTCTCCAGCAGGGCGTTGTATTGGCGCTTGAGGATGCCGTCGGCACGCTGAACGATGAGCAGCAGCATGAGATAGAGCAGTGCGAAGCCGGACAGCGAGATGGCGACCTTCAGGAGCAGGCCGCGCCTCAGCATCTCCATTGCATCGGTGACGTCGCTGTAGAGCTCCAGGATGCCTTCCAGATTCCCGTCCGGTCCGCGGATCGGGACGTAGGTCTCTACCACCTGGCGATTGGTAACGATACCCGCGAAGGACTGGAAGCGGTCCCGGAAGCTGAGCTTGCTCGACGGCTGCTGCTGCGTCAGGGCGATGCCGAAGCCTTCACTATCGAGCTTGTTCTCACCGATCTGCGAAGCTTCCGACGAATAGACCGTCGTGCCGTCGAGGCTGTAGATCTTAACCTTCAGCACCGGCAGGCCCTTCGACAGCACCACCAGATCTTCGTGCATGTGACCTGCTTCCGGCCGCCATCTCAGACTCTCGGCATCGCTATTGGTCGCATCCACGACCAGGACGCGGTACTCGGGCCAGAGGCTGTTGGCGAAGGCGCGAGCGAGATGCACGTTCTGCACCTCCTTCGCGCGCACCAGCTCCTCCACCATGCTGGCATGCAGCAGGAAGGCGAAAACCGCGGTCACCGCCAGGATCGCCGCCGCGCTGGCGAGCGTGAAATACCGCAGCAGGGGAAACATGACGGGAGCCGTCAAAGGCATGATAGCTGCTCGCTGTTTGACCCGTCACTATGCCTGCGCCCCTGTTGGACGAGCGCGAGGGGATTAGATCGGCCTCCGCAGCCACCTGCCCGAAACGCCTAAAGGATAGGGCACCTAGACCGATCGGTTAGGACATTGGCAGAAGTTGGTTAAAGCTTGGTTTGCCGCTGGTACTTCGCCGGCCGGACCGCAAAGCTCCGACAGTGGAGACATGGTTAACGACCGTTAACGCACGCGTGATGGCCGTCACTGCGGCCTTTTGCACCTCGCTATAGCGTCGAAACGATGGGTTGGATTGCGCTGCTGTGCTAGCATGCCGGTGGCGTTACTCAAACCGAACCAAGTAGGGGAGGCGAGGATGGCAGGATGGCGGGCTGCTGGGGGAGCGGCGCGTGACAGGAACGCCGTTTGCTCCGGCGTCGGTCTTTCGGCTTCTTTCTTGTTAATCATTGTCTGGTCCGGACTGCTGCTGCCACCGCAGTCGGGGCGCGTTCTCGCCGCCACGATCGAGCCGACCCCGGCGGCGTTAACCAACAGCGGGACCGCGGTCTTCCCGCCCCTGCCGAAGAAGCGCGCGATGTCACGGCCCGCGCCCGCGCAGGCCGAGTTCGGCCTGGCCGCGATCGCCGAGACTTTGGCCCGGAAGCACGGCCTGCAGCCCGAGCTGGTGCATGCCGTGATCCTGGCGGAATCGCGCTACAACGCCGGCGCCCTGTCGCACAAGGGCGCCATGGGCCTGATGCAGCTCATGCCGGCGACCGCCAGCCGCTATGGCGTCGGCGATCCCTGGGACCCCTCCGACAACATCGACGGCGGCGTGCGCTACCTGCGCGACCTGATGAAGCAGTTCCGCGATCTCGACCTGGTGCTGGCCGCTTACAACGCCGGTGAGCAGGCGGTCGCCCGCTACGGCAACCAGGTGCCGCCCTTCGCGGAGACCACCGTCTACGTCGAGCGGGTCAAGGCCTTCTACGACCGGCTCAATTCGGGCAGCAGCGTGACCAGGCTCATGACCCAGGGCGTGCCCGGTTCGGGCGACGCGGTGCGGCTGAGCGGCTGGGGCGTGATCTTCGGCGCCTTCCCGGACAAGGCTGAGGCACGCGGCATGCTGCGGCAGCAACAGGGCAGACTGCGATCGGTGATGCGGCGCGGCAACCCGGCCGTGGTCCGGCGCAATCGCGAGGACGGCCCGCGCTACGCCGCCCTGCTGGTCGGCCTGAAGCAGGAGGATGCGGCCGCCGCCTGCCGCCACCTGCGCGGCAGCGGCAGCTACTGCAAGGCGCTCACGCCAGGCGAGCTCAAGGACCCGAACGCGCTCTGGCGGTGAGTTGAGCGCGGCGAGGTCTCTGGGCGGAGTTCTACCTCTAGCGTCACCTCGCGTTGTGCGATGATCAGCCATGCTGTTCAAGCGTCACTTTCTCGAAGGCTTGGCCGACGGCCGCATCACCCTGGCCTTCCGCCGCTGGAAACGGCCCACGGTGCGGCCGGGTGGGCAGCTGCGCACGGCCGTCGGCGTCCTGGCGATCACCGCGGTCGATGCCATTGGTCCGTCCGACATCTCGGAAGCGGACGCGCGACAAGCCGGCTACGAGTCGCGCGACGTGCTGCTCAAGGAATTGGATCGGCGGGCTGAGGCCCAGCTCTATCGCATCGCCCTGCACTATGCTGGCGCAGACCCACGCTCCCGGCTGCGCGAAGCCGACGACTTGACGGAAGACGACTACGTGGCGATTCGCAAGCGCTTGGCAAGGCTCGACAGCGCCAGTCGCCACGGTGCCTGGACGACCAATGCCCTGCGCCTCATTGCCGAGCGGCCGGCGACCCGCGCGGGGGATCTGGCCGCTACCCTGGGCCGCGAGCGGCTTCCCTTCAAGCGAGACGTTCGCAAGCTGAAAGAGCTCGGCCTGACCGAAAGTCTCGAGGTCGGCTATCGCCTGTCGCCGCGCGGGCGCGCGCTGCTCGCGCGAATCGAAGGCGAGAAGCGATGAGGCGTCCTTAGCGCCGCTGGTACTGCGTGGCGCCGAACAGGACCTCGCGCTGCTTGTCGTCGAAGGTGCCGGTCGACTGGTGCTCGGCCAGCACCTGCACGCCGCGCTGAACCGCCGGGCGCGCGGCGATCTCGTCGAACCAGCGCTTGAAGTTGGGATAGTCGTCGCGCTCGACGCCTTGGCGCTCCGGCCGGCGCATCCAGGGCCAGGCGGCCATGTCGGCGATCGTGTAGTCGTGGCCGGCCAGGAAGCGGGTCTCGCCCAGCCGCTTGTCGGCGACGGCGTAGAGGCGCTTGGCCTCGTTGGCATAGCGCTTCATGGCGTAGGGAAGCTTCTCCGGCGCGTACTGCAGGAAGTGGTGCGCCTGGCCCAGCATCGGACCGATCGAGCCCATCTGCCACATCAGCCACTGGATCGTGCTGTAGCGCTGGCGCGGCTCGGCCGGAAGGAACTGGCCGCTCTTCTCGGCGAGATAGATCAGGATCGCGCCGGACTCGAAGAGGCTGAGCGGCTGGCCGCCGGGACCATCGGGATCGACGATGGCCGGCATCTTGTTGTTGGGGCTGATCTTGAGAAACGCCGGCTCGAACTGGTCGCCGGCGCCGATGTTGATCGGATGCACCCGGTAGGGCAGCCCGGGCTCCTCCAGCATGATGTGGATCTTGTGCCCGTTGGGCGTCGGCCAGGTGTAGAGCTCGATCATCGCTGTTCCCTTGCTGTGACGCTGCACTGTCGCGCCTTAGATGCGGCCGTCCGACACGCTGCGCAAGACTACCGCGCCTAACGGCAACGTGATGCGAGATGAGAATATCTAACGATCACGCTTGGCTTCACCCCAGCTTCTTGCGCAGCAAGTCGTTGACCAGCTTGGGGTTGGCCTTGCCCTGTGTCGCTTTCATGATCTGGCCGACGAACCAGCCCATGACCTTCTGATTGCCGGCGCGGAACTGCTCGGCCTGCTCGGGGTTGGCGGCGATCACCTGCTCGACCGCGGCCTCGATCGCGCCCGTGTCGGTGATCTGCTTCAGGCCGCGCTCCTCGACGATGGCGGCGGCCTCCTTGCCGCTCTCCCACATGGCGTCGAAGACTTCTTTCGCCAATCGGCCTGAAATCACTGCTTGGTACTTCAGACTGAGCAGACCAGCCGCTCCAATCGCCGAAACTCGGGATTGCTCGATCGACAATCCGTCTCGGTTCAGCGCGGCAAACAATTCGCTTGCCATCCAATTCGCGCAATCAGCCGCCATTCGGGTCTTTGGCATCCTTGGATGCCGCGAAATACACTCGGCAACAAGTGCTTCGAAGTAATCAGCGATGCTCTTTTCGGCGACAAGCACCGAAGCGTTGTAGGGAGTTAGCCCGAATTCCGTGATGAAGCGTGCCTTCTTGTCGTCGGGCAGCTCGGGCAGCGCGGCCGCGATCTCATCGACCCAGCTCTGCTCCAGCTCGAGCGGCAGCAGGTCGGGGTCGGGGAAGTAGCGGTAGTCGTGCGCCTCCTCCTTGGAGCGCATGGCGCGCGTCGTGCCCTTGTCGGCGTCGAACAGGCGCGTCTCCTGCACGATCGCCCGGCCCTCCTCAAGCTCGCGCACCTGGCGCCTGGCCTCGTGCTCGATCGCCTGCTGCACGAAGCGGATAGAGTTCACGTTCTTGGTCTCGGTGCGCGTGCCGAGCGGCTCGCCCGGACGGCGCACCGAGAGATTCACGTCGCAGCGCATGGAGCCTTCTTCCATGTTGCCGTCGCAGGTGCCGAGATAGCGCAGGATCGAGCGCAGCTTGCGCAGGTACGCGGCCGCCTCCTCCCCAGACCGAAGATCCGGCTTGGAGACGATCTCCATCAGGGTGACGCCGGCCCGGTTCAGGTCGATGTAGGTCTGGCTCGGATGCTGGTCGTGCAGGCTCTTGCCGGCATCCTGCTCCAGGTGCAGGCGCTCGATGCCGACCGCGCGCGTCCTGCCCTCCTCCCCACCCCCCTCGAGGTCGAGGACGATGGTGCCCTCGCCGACGATGGGGTGCTGGTACTGCGAGATTTGATAGCCGGCCGGCAGGTCGGGATAGAAGTAGTTCTTGCGCTCGAAGACCGAGTGCAGGTTGATCCTGGCCTTGAGGCCGAGCCCGGTCTTGACCGCCTGCTCGATCGAGCGGCGGTTCAGCACCGGCAGCATACCGGGCATGGCGGCATCGACCAGCGAGACCTGCGTGTTGGGCTCGGCGCCGAACGCGGTGGCTGCGCCGGAGAACAGCTTCGACTGGGAGATGACCTGGGCATGCACCTCGAGCCCGATCACCACCTCCCACTCGCCCGTCTTGCCTTGGATCAGCGACATGATCGTCTAGACCTCGCAATCCTCATGCTTCGACAGGCTCAGCATGAGGTCTTGTTTAGCTTGTTGCTCGGGGTTCACCCCGAGCCCTCATCCTGAGCCTGTCGAAGGATGAGGATAGTCCGTACGGTTCCGTGCCAGATACGGCAACAAGTCGAACTCGCCCCGGATCAGCGCTTCCTTCTTCGCCCGCCGCCAACCCTTCAGCTGGCGTTCGGCGCTAATCGCATCCTGGATGCGTCCAAAGGATTGCGAATAGACCAACTGAACCGGCCGGCGCGATTTCGTGAAGCCGCCGAAGGCTCCAGCATTGTGTTCATTCACGCGCCTCTCCAGGCTGCCGCGCGTTGTACCGACGTAGTACTTTCCATCACTGCACTTAAGAATATATACGAAGGCAGTCATCGCTCCTTGCAGGCCTCATGCTTCGACAGGCTCAGCATGAGGAAGCTTGTCACGCTCCGCGCGAATGCGCGCCTCATCCTGAGCCTGTCGAAGGATGAGGAATTCGCACATCTCACCCACCCGCCATGAACTGCGGCTCGGCGTCGAAGGCGGCGGCCTGTTCCAGCACGCTGGCGACGCGGAACATGGTCTCCTCGTCGAAGGCGCGGGCGATCACCTGCAGGCCGAGCGGCAGGCCCTCGGCCGAGAGGCCGGCCGGCAGCGAGAGGCCCGGCAGGCCGGCCAGGTTGGCCGGCACGGTGAAGACGTCGTTCAGGTACATGGCGATCGGGTCGTCCATCTTCTCGCCGATGGCAAACGCGGTCGAGGGCGCGGTCGGCGTCAGGATCGCATCGCAGCGCTGGAAGGCCTGGTCGAAGTCGCGGG
>JBHJOF010000037.1:0-11802 GCA_050330055.1 Kiloniellales bacterium | reverse complement strand
GAAAGCCTTCGTGTTGTCCGCTTCGCGGACGCCCCCCTCCCAACCCTCCCCCGCAAGGGGGGAGGGAAAAGATGAGCGGCGACGGCCCTTTAGTTTGCCTCCCCCCTTGCGGGGGAGGCGGCGCGCAGCGCCGGAGGGGGGCTGGCGCGAAGCGCCGAAAGGGGACAGAGGAAAAGCAAGTCTCTGTCTTGCCGCTATGGTCGCTATGCCAGATGCAACAAGACCCTACAGCAGGTTGAAGCCGCTTAAACCGGACAGCAGTGGCCTTCGCCGACCATGACGATTGGGAGCGAACCCGCCTTAACTGGCTACCAGGGTCGAGCCTGGCCATGACAATGGGGGAAAACTACGCCCTATTCATGCGGTGGTTCACCAGGTCGTCGACCACGCCGGGGTCGGCCAGGGTCGAGGTGTCGCCCAGGTTGGAGTAGTCGTTCTCGGCGATCTTGCGCAGGATGCGGCGCATGATCTTGCCCGAGCGGGTCTTGGGCAGGCCCGGCGCCCACTGGATCAGGTCGGGGCTGGCGATCGGGCCGATCTCCTTGCGCACCCACTGCACCAGTTCCTTGCGCAGCGCCTCGTTGGGCTCCTCGCCCGCGACCAGCGTGACGTAGGCGTAGATGCCCTGGCCCTTGATGTCGTGCGGATAGCCGACGACCGCGGCCTCGGCGACCTTTTCGTGCGCGACCAGTGCGCTCTCCACCTCGGCGGTGCCCATGCGGTGGCCGGACACGTTGATCACGTCGTCGACGCGGCCCGTAATCCAGTAGTAGCCGTCCTCGTCGCGGCGGCAGCCGTCGCCGGTGAAGTACTTGCCGGGATAGCTCGAGAAGTAGGTCTGCACGAAGCGCTCGTGGTCGCCATAGACCGTGCGCATCTGGCCCGGCCAAGCGTCGGCGATGCAGAGGTTGCCTGTGGTGGCGCCTTCCAGGTGGTTGCCCTCGTTGTCGACGATCACCGGCTTGACGCCGAAGAAGGGCCGCGTCGCCGAGCCCGGCTTGAGCGGCGTGGCGCCGGGCAGCGGCGTGATGAGAATTCCGCCGGTCTCGGTCTGCCACCAGGTATCGACGATCGGGCAGCGCCCGTCGCCGACCACGTTGTTGTACCACAGCCAGGCTTCCGGGTTGATCGGCTCGCCGACCGTGCCGAGCAGGCGGATCGACTTGCGGCTGGTGCGCTTGACCGGTCCGTCGCCCTCGCGCATCAGGGCGCGGATCGCGGTCGGCGCGGTATAGAAGATGTTGACCTTGTGCTTGTCGCAGACCTGCCAGAAGCGCGAGAAATCGGGGTAGTTCGGCACGCCTTCAAAGATCAGCGTGGTGGCGCCGTTGGCCAGCGGCCCGTAGACGATGTAGCTGTGGCCGGTGACCCAGCCGACGTCCGCCGTGCACCAGAAGATATCGCCGTCATGATAGTCGAAGACGTACTGGTGTGTGATCGCGGCGTAGACCAGGTAGCCGCCGGTGGTATGGAGCACGCCCTTCGGCTGGCCGGTCGAGCCGGAGGTATAGAGGATGAACAGCGGGTCCTCGGCGTTCATCTCCTCGGGTGGGCAATCGTCGCTCACCTTGCTGCATGCCTCGTGCATCCAGAGGTCGCGGCCGTCGGCCCAATGGATCTCGCCGCCGGTATGGCGCACCACAAACACGGTCTTGACACCCGGGCACTTCTTGAGCGCCTGGTCGGCGTTGGCCTTGAGTGGAACCTTGCGGCCGCCGCGCAGGCCCTCGTCGGCTGTGATGACGCAAGTCGACTCGCAGTCGAGGATGCGGCCGGCCAGGGAATCGGGTGAGAAGCCGCCGAACACGACTGAATGGATGGCCCCGATCCGCGCGCAGGCCAGCATGGCATAGGCTGCCTCGGGGATCATCGGCAGGTAGATGGTGACGCGGTCGCCCTTCTTGACGCCCTGCGCCTTCAGCGCATTGGCCATGCGGCAGACGTTCTCGTAGAGCTCGCCGTAGGTGATGTGCTGGTGCTTCTTGGGATCGTCGCCTTCCCAGATGATGGCGACGTCGTTCTTCTTGGTGGCGAGGTGCCGATCGACGCAGTTGTAGCAGGCGTTGGTGGTGCCGTCGTGGAACCACTTGATGTGGACGTTGCCGGGGCCGTAGGAGACGTCCTTGACCTTGCTGAAGGGCTTCATCCAGTGGATGCGCTTGCCCTGCTCGCGCCAGAAGCCGTCCGGGTCGCTGATCGATTGCTCATAGAGCTTGAAATACTGGGCCTCGTTGCACCAGGCCGTCTCGGCCAGCTCGTCAGGCACGGGAAAGACGTTCGTTTCGGACATGCTTGGACGCTCCCTCTCTCTATCCTCTTTGTCGCCAGCCGCCCTGCGGTGGGAAAGGGGGGCGGGCGCTTCTTTGCCGCGATTATTTACGGAATCCCCGGGGGAGACAAGGCACCGCCCAGAGGGTCGGCACAGGTGCCGTCCGGGCTATTCGGCTGCCGGGCCGCGCCAGACCAGCCGGCCGGCCTCGACGGCGATCTCGACCGCCTGCAGCCGGTCGCCGGCACAGGGGCCGGCGATGCAGGCGCCGTCCTCGATGCGGAACAGGGCGCCGTGCGTGGCGCACTGGATATGGCTGCCGTCCTCGCTCATGAAGTCGTGCGGCTGCCAGTCAAGCGGCGTGCCGACGTGCGGGCAGGCGTTGACGTAGCCGTAGGCTCGCGCGCCCTCGCGCACCACGAAGATGTCGAGCGGCCCCTCGGCCGTCTCGAGGGTGAAGCCGCGGGCCGCACCGTCCTCGATCTCGTCGAGACGGCAGAGCACTGTTCCGACCTGCACGCCAGCCGTCATCCCTAGACCTTGGTTTCGCCCATGGCGCAGATCTGCCGCCATTCGGTGGCGCCGATCGGCATGACCGAGAGCCGCGACTGGCGCACCAGGGCGATGTCCTTGAGCCGCGGCTCGGCCTTGATGTCGGCCAGCGTGACCGGCTTGTTGAAGGGCTTGACCGCCTTGACGTCGACCATGACGAAGCGGCCGCTCTTGTCCTTGGGATCCGGATGGGCCTCCTTCACTACCTCGACAACGCCGACCACCTGCTTCTCGTTGACCGAATGATAGAACAGGGCGAGATCACCTTTCTTCATGGCCTTCAGGTTGCTGGCCGCCTGGTGGTTGCGCACGCCGTCCCACTGCGTAACCTTGTCGCGCACTTGGTCGTCCCACGACCAGCTGCCGGGTTCGGTCTTGATCAGCCAATAGGCCATTCGTTGTTCTCCAATCCTCCGAGAGCTGCGGCCTCGTCTTCGACGCAGGCGCGGCTGTTGGAGTGGTGTTCCTCACCCTTCGACAGGCTCAGGGTGAGGCGGTGGGCGCGACTCTCCCACTTCATCCTGAGCCTGTCGAAGGATGAGGGAAGCTCGTTGTCCGCCGCTTGCGTCCGCAGGGCATGGCGCGCTCACTCGGCCGGCGGGTTGAAGATGACCTTGCGCCAGCGCCGGATCTCGGTCTTCTCGAACAGGCCGGCCTTGGCGAAGGGATCGTTGCGCGCAAAGTCCTCGGCAGCCGCGCGGTCGGCTACGTCGATTAGCAGGAACGAGCCGGTCATGGCTTCGCCGTCGTCGCTCAGCGTGGCGCCGCCGGCGACGATCTTGCTGCCGAAGCCCTTCAGATAGTCGAGATGCGCCGGCCGGTTGTCGGCGCGGACCTGCGCCGTGCCGGGCTTGTCGGTCGTCAGTACGACGAAGAACATGAGGCGCCTTTCCCTTCCGCTGTCGTGCCCGCGGATCATGCGCAGCTTGCAGCAGGAGAGCAAGCCGCCACGGCCCCCAGGGGCAGAGGGATCAAACGCCCTCGGCGCGAAACGGCCGGGCCAGCAGCGCCTCGATGGTGGCACCGATGTCGGCGCCGCGGTTGAGCACCGCGTCGACCGCCGTCGCGATCGGCGCGTCGATCGCCGCCTCCCTGGCCATGGCGACGACCGCCGAGGCCGTATAAAGTCCTTCCACCACAGACTGGCTGCCCTCCAGCACGGAGGCGAGCGTCCTGCCTTCGCCCAGCGCCTGGCCGAGCGAGAAGTTGCGCGACTGCGCCGAGGTGCAGGTCAGCAGCAGGTCGCCCAGGCCCGAGAGGCCCATGAAGGTCTCGGGCCGGGCACCCTTGGCGCGGCCGATCTGCACGATCTCGGAGAGCGCGCGGGTAATCAGCGCGGCGCGCGCGTTGTCGCCCAGCTTGCGTCCGGCGACGATGCCGCAGGCGATCGCCACCACGTTCTTGACTGCGCCGCCGATCTCGACACCCAGCGGATCGTCGGAGAGATAGGGCCGGAACGTGCGGCTGCCGAGCGTCGCGATCAGCACGGCGCCGAGCGCCGTATCCCCGGTCGCGAGCGTCACCGCGGTCGGCAGGCCGCGCGCCACCTCGGCGGCGAAGCTCGGCCCCGACAGCACCGCCTGCGGCCGGCCGGGCAGCTCCTGCGCCAGCACATCGGTCATCAAGGCGCCGCTCGCCTGCTCGATGCCCTTGGCGCAGACCACCAGCGGCCGGTCGCTCGGCAGCAGCGGTGCGAGCTGCCGCGCCACGCCGCGCAGGTGCTGCGCCGGCACCACGAGCAGCAGCAGCTCGGCCCCGGCCGCCTCGGCAAGATCGGCCGTGACGCGTATCGCGGGATCGAGCGTGATGCCGCGCAGGTAGTCGCGGTTCTCATGGCTGCGCGCGATCGCCGCGACCAGCTCCGGCCGGCGCGCCCAGAGCACGACCTCCGCCCCGGCACGCCGCGCTGTGACGGCCAGCGCGGTGCCCCAGGCGCCGGCGCCGATCACCGCGACGTGGCGCAGAGGCGTGGTGGAGGTGACGGCCATCGCTGCGTCCGGTCAGACGCTCAGGTTGAAGGCGATCGAGATGCGCAGGCCGCCGCCGCGATAGGGCCTGACCGCGTGCTGCAGCCAGCTCGGGAAGAGCACCATCATGCCGGCGCGCGGGCTTAGCATCTCGGCGGCGCCGAGCGACGGCCCGCCGCGCCCGGCGAAGGTCAGCGCCGGCGCATACATGGCTGGCGCCACGCCGCGCGGGTCCTGCACCTCGAACTCGCCGCCCAGGCTGGGGTCGGCCGCGATGCCGCCGTCGTCGACGTAGTAGCTGCCTGACCAGAAGGAGCCCGGGTGGGTGTGGAACTCGTTGCCGTGGCCGCTGCGGTTCACGTTGGCCCAGCAGTTGATCTTCCAGTCCACCTGCACCGCCCGGCCCTGGCGGTCACGCGTCAGCTGGTCGGCCAGGTTGCGCGCCGTGGCCAGCAGATGCTGCGCCGCCGGCCCGCCCCAGTCCTGCAGGTCCCAGGTCGACTGCCAGCCGCCCAGGTTGCTGTGCTGCGTGCTGGGATGGCTCCGCTCGCGCGCCAGGATGGTTTCCCTGAGCGCGCGGTTGAGTACTTCTGCTTCGGGCAGCAGGAAGACCGCGACCGGCGTGGCGAAGAGCTGGCGCACCTCGGCCCGCGGCAACGCCGCAGAAGCGTCCTGCGGGAGGGCTTGCGAGCCTACGTTGCCGACATCGCTCATAGGGCGGTGACCTTGTCATGCTGTGCAGCGTGCGCCGAGGCCAGCTCCTCCAACGGCCAGCGCGGCCGCGGCGCGAAGTCTAGCGGATCGGTCAGGCCGCAGCGCAGGCGCTCGAGCCCGGCCCAGGCGATCATGGCGGCATTGTCGGTGCAGAGCTTGGGCGGCGGCGCCAGGAAGGCGGCGCCTTCCGCCTCCGCCATGGCGGCCAGCCGTCCGCGCAGCATGCCGTTGGCAGCAACGCCGCCAGCAACCACTAAAGGTCCACTTTGGCCGTAGTCCTGTGCGAAACGGGCCAGCGCGCGGCGGCAGCGGTCCTCGAGCACCTCGGCGACCGCCGCCTGGAACGAGGCGGCGAGATCGGCAACGGATTGCGGAGTCAGTCCCTCACGGCCGAGCGCCTCGACCTGCTGGCGCACCGCGGTCTTGAGGCCGGAGAAGGAGAAGTCGAGCTTCTCGCGCCCCAGCATCGGCCGCGGCAGATCGAAGCGGGTGGGATCGCCGTCGCGCGCCGCGCCCTCGACCGCCGGGCCGCCTGGGTAGGGGAAGCCGAGCAGCTTCGCGGTCTTGTCGAAGGCCTCGCCGACCGCGTCGTCCAGGGTGCCGCCGAGCCGGCGAAAGCGGCCGACCGCCTCGACGGCGACCAGCTGGCAATGGCCGCCGGAGACCAGCAGCAGGAGATAGGGGAAGTCGAGCCCGTCGGTCAGACGCACGGTCAGCGCGTGGCCCTCCAGGTGGTTGACGGCGATGAAGGGCAGGCCGCGCGCCGCGGCGATCGCCTTGGCGGTCATCACGCCGACGAAGACGCCGCCGATCAGGCCGGGTCCGGCGGTGGCGGCGACACCCGCCAGCTCGTCGAAGCCGAGCTTCGCCTCGGCCATGGCCTGCCGCACCAGGCCGTCCAGGTGCTCGAGATGGCTGCGCGCCGCGACCTCCGGCACGATGCCACCGTAGGGGCGGTGCTCGGCGAGCTGCGACAGCACCAGGTTGGCGCGAATCTCCCGCGCCTCCGTCACCACGGCAGCGGCGGTCTCGTCGCAGGAGGTCTCGATGCCGAGCAGGATCATCGTCTGGTTGCTGTATCGTCAGCGCGCCGGTCGCCCCAACTTAATGCCTGCACCGCCTGGGCGCCACCTCGGCCATTGACGCTGTGCTGGAGAGCTTCGTTGCGTCTGACAGCGTGGCTTTGGGTACACGACAGAGGTTTGCGTTGCCGCTTTGCCTTCTCGGCGCTTCGCGCCAGCCCCCCTCCCGCGCTGCGCGCCGCCTCCCCCGCGAGGGGGGAGGCGACGAAACGGCGGCCGCGCCTTCCTTTCCCTCCCCCCTTGAGGGGGAGGGCAGGGAGGGGGGCGTCCGCGAAGCGGACAACACAACAGGCAGTCTTGTTCCAATTCGGACAGCACTGAATGACCCGCCGCTGTACAGCTTGCGCCGGCCGGACGCGGCGCCTAAAGCTGTGCCGCCATGAAGACGACCCCCCTCCTGCGCCTCGGAACGCGTGGCAGCGATCTGGCGTTGGTGCAAACAGAGGAAGTGCGCCGCCGGCTCGGCGAAGCGCACGATGCGTTTCGTGCGCCCGACGCCGTCGAGATCGTCGTCATCAAAACCACCGGCGACCGGGTGCAGGATCGACCGTTGTCGGAGGTCGGCGGCAAGGGCCTGTTCACCAAGGAGATCGAGGAGGCGCTGCTGGACGGCCGGATCGACGCCGCGGTGCATTCCATGAAGGACCTGCCGACCTGGCTGCCCGAGGGGCTGGAGATCGGCGCCGTGCTGCCGCGCGAGGATGCGCGGGATGCCTTCTTCTCGAACAAGGGCACCGATCTCGCGGCCTTGCCGACTGGCGCCGTGGTTGGCACCGCCAGCCTGCGCCGCCAGGCCCAGGTGCTGGCGCTGCGTCCCGATCTGGTCGTGACCATGCTGCGCGGCAACGTGCCGACGCGCCTGCGCAAGCTGGCGGAAGGGCAGGTCGACGCGACGATCCTGGCGTTGGCCGGCCTGAAGCGACTCGGCCTGGAGCAGCGGATCACCAGCGTGATCCCGACCGAGATCATGCTGCCAGCCGTGGCGCAGGGCGCGATCGGTCTCGAGCAGCGACGGGGCGACGACAGGACGCGCGCCTGGCTGGCGGCGATCGACGATCAGGACACGCAGCGGCGCGTGCAGGCGGAGCGCGCCTGCCTCGAAGTGCTCGACGGCTCGTGCCGCACGCCGATCGCCGCCTATGCGGAACTGAAGGGCGACAGTCTGCGTCTGCGTGGCCTGGTCGCCTTGCCGGACGGCAGCAAAGTGCATCGCGCCGAGCTGAGCGGACCGGCGGTCGATCCCGTTCTGCTCGGCCGCGCTGTCGGTAAGGCATTGCGCGCGGCGGCCGGCCCGGACTTCTTCGACATGCTGGAGCGGATCTGATGCGCCTGCTCATCACGCGCACGCCCGACGACGCGGCGACCTTGGTCGCTGCGCTCGAAGCGCGCGGCCACGACTGCCTGGTCGAGCCGCTCTACAGCGTCGTGCCGGCAGAGATCGACGAGGCGACGCTGGCCGAGGCGCTCGCCGAGGCGCCGGGCGGCGTGCAGGCACTGCTCTTCACCAGCGCCAACGGCGCCCGCGCCTTCGCGGCGCGCAGCGCCCGGCGCGATCTGCCGGTCTATGCGGTGGGCGACGCCACGGCGGCGGCGGCGCGTGCGGCCGGCTTCACCCAGGTCGAGAGCGCCGGTGGCGACGTGCAGGCCCTGGCGGCCCTGGTCGCCGGGCGCCTCGAGCCGGCGCAGGGCGCCCTGTTCCACGCCGCGGCGCGCCAGGTCGCCGGCGATCTGCAGGGCCAGCTCACGGCCAAGGGCTTCGAGGTGAGGCGCCTGGTGCTCTACGAGGCACGGCCGGTAGAGCGGCTGTCTGCCTCGGCGGAGGCTGCGCTGGGCGCCGGCACCCTCGACGCGGCCCTGTTTTTCTCTCCCCGCAGCGCTGAGACCTTTGTTAGGCTACTTAGCGATGCCGGTTTGCAGGGCAGCGGTGCGCGGGTCCATGTACTTGCTCTGAGCGCCGCCGTAGCCGAGGCGCTGGCGCCGATCACCTGGGCTGGGACCACGATCGCCGCGCGGCCCGACACGGCGGCCCTGCTCGAGGCCCTCGACGGACTGGGGGACGAAATCACAGCGAAAGAACAGCCGGTGGACGACAAGCCAAGCGACAGCCAGCGGGGCGGCGCGCCTTCGGGCAGCGGCGAAGCCGACAGCGCGATAACCCAGACGCCTGCGGCGGACGGCTCGGCCGAGACGCCGGCGCTGGCGGTGATCGCGGCTTTCGGCGGGATTCGGCCGATGGCGGCCAAGCTCGGCATCGCGGTCAGCACGGTGCAGGGCTGGCGCGAGCGCACGGTCATCCCGCAGCCGCGCCACGAGGACATCATGACGGCCGCACGCAGCCACGGCGTCGATCTCGATCCGGCGCTGCTCGCCGCCAGCGATCACCCCCCCGTGACGGCAGCGGCCGGGCGCAGCGCGCTGCCGCAGAGCGGCGCCAGGGCGCCGAGTGACGCCAAGCCGGGCGACGGGACGACCAGTGAGAAAAGCGACAGGGCGGGCAAGCCCGAGCAGGCGCGCGAGACAGCGACAGTCACTGCGCCGCTCGCCGCCGCCGAGGCGAAAAGCGCACGCGCGCAGGTGTCCAGGCGCGGTGGTGCCGGCTGGGCCTTCTTCCTGCTCGGCGCGGTGGTGTTCGGCGCCGGGGCCGCGGCCGCCGTCGTGACCCGGCCGCAGTGGCAGCCGCTGCTGGCCGAGCTGACCGGCGAACCGGCTGCTGGATCGGCCGAGATAACCGCTGTTCCGCCCGAGCTGGCGCAGCGCCTGGCGGCGCTCGAGGCCAAGCTCGGCGAGGTCGAGGCCGAGCAGGCGCGGATCGCCGCGCAGCCGGTGCCGGCGGGCCGCGACGCTGCCGCGGTCGAGAATCTGACCAGCTCGCTGGACGCCTTGAGCGCCCGGTTCGACGTACTGGAGAAAGAGACCCAGGCCGCGTTGTCCTCTGGCCAGACGGCCGGGGTTTCCGCCGAGGAACTGACGCCGCTGCGCAGCGCGATCGAGCAGCTTGCGGCGCGGGTCGATACAGTGGAAGGCCAAGCCCAGGGCGATGCGGCCGGCGCCGCGGAGTTGGCTGATTTGAGCGAAGAAATGACCAGCCTGGAATCGCGGCTCGCTCAGGCGGAGGGCCGGTTAGCCTCGGTCGAGGACGGTGGACGCAGCCTGCAGGCGTCGGTCGACGAACTTATCGAGACCAACCAGGCGGCGCGCGCCTCAGCCGGAGGCAGCGCGGCCTTGGCCCTGGCCGTCGCCCAGCTGCGCTACGCCCTGCGCAGCGGCGCGCCCTACAGCGCCGAGCTGGAGCAGCTGCGCGGCCTGTCGCACGACGACCCGAAGCTGGCCGCGCTGCTCGATCCGCTGGCGCCGCGCGCGGCGAGCGGCGCGCCGACCCTGGAGGCCTTGCAGCGGAGCTTCCCGCCGGTGGCGCGCGAGGCGGTTGCCGCAGGCCAGGGCGACGAGGCGGAGGGCTGGCTCGGCGGCGTGCTGCGGCGGGTCTCCGGCGTGGTCACGGTTCGCCCGGTCGGCGAGGTCGAGGGCGATACGGCCGGCGCCATCATCGCGCGGGCCGAGGCCCGGCTGCAGGACGGCAACCTGGCCGCCACGATCTCCGAGCTCGACAGCCTGCAGGGCCACGCCGCCGAGGCGGCGCGCGACTGGCGCAGCCAGGCCCAGGCCAGGGTAGCGGCGGAGCGGGCGCTGTCGCAACTCGCCGCCCACGCCATCGCCAGGCTCGGCCCCGATGGCGAGTAGAGACGGTGAATAGAGCCGGCGGCTGAAGGACAACGCCCGGATCATGGTTCGAACCTTGATTTTCATCGTCAAGCTGGCCGTCCTCGTGCTGGTCGCCATCTGGCTGGCCAACTGGGAGGGCCGCGCCAGCTTCGACCTGCCGGGCTATGGCCTGGACCTGTGGTTCGTCTCGTTTTCCTGGCCGAGCTACCGGATCGACCTGCCGGTCGGCTTGCTGCTGCTGCCGGTGATCCTGATCTGGATTCTCGCGGTGCTTTACGTCTGGGTCAGCCAGGCCGTGCGAAGGGCGCCGAGGTCGGTCGGCCAGGTGATCGACCGGCGGCGCCAGAAGCGCGGCTATCAGGCCCTGACCCAGGGCATGGTGGCGGTCGCCGCCGGCGACGCCGAGGAGGCGCAGCGCTGGGCGCGCAAGACCGACGGGCTGCTGAACGACCCGCCGCTGACCATGCTGCTGTCGGCCCAGGCGGCCCAGCTCGGCGGCGACGAGCGCGCCGCCAAGCGTTACTTCGAGGCCATGCTGGAGCGCGACGAGATGCGCTTCCTCGGCCTGCGCGGCCTCTTGATGCAGGCGGTCCGCGAGGGCGACGAGAAGGCGGCGCTCGACTTCGCGCGACAGGCCTACGCGCTCAGGCCCAAGACGCCCTGGGTTCTCGACATGCTGTTCGACCTGAACGAGCGCAGCGGCGACCTGGAGGCGGCCGACCAGGCGCTTCGCGAGGCGGCGCGTCACAAGCAGCTGCCGGCCGCGGCGGCGGGGCGCAAGCGCGCCGTGCTGCTGACCGAGCGCGCCGCGGTGGCACGCGGCGAGGGCGACCGCGAGGCGGCGCTCAGGTTGGCCCGCGAGGCGCACAAGCTGAGCCCGGCCCTGGTGCCGGTCAGCCAGCTCGCGGCCGAACTGCTGGTCGAGTCCGGCCGTGCGCGCGAGGCCGCCCGGCTGCTGGAGAAGTGCTGGCCGCAGCAGCCGCACCCGGCACTGGTCGCGGTCTATCGCCGCAGCCTTAGCGAGCGCGGCCAGGCCGGCGACGGCGGCATCGCCATGCTGCAGGGCCTGGAGCGCCTGGTCGCCGGCGCGCCGACGCACCTGGAGAGCCGCCTGGCGCTGGCCGAGGCAGCGCTCGAAGCCAAGCTCTGGGGCGAGGCGCGGCGTTACCTCACCGACGCCGCCAAGGCGGCGGACGGGCCCGGCAACCACGGCGCTGGGAGAAACTCGGGGGGGCCGAGCGAGCGCATCTGCCGCCTGATGGCGCGTCTCGAGGAGGCCGAGCACGGCGACGGCGCGCGGGCGCGCGACTGGTGGCTCAAGGCCGGCGAGGCGGCGCCCGACCCGGCCTGGGTCTGCGGCGAGTGCGGCGCGGGGGCGGGTCACTGGGCGGCGCGCTGCGGCGCCTGCCAGGCCTTCGACAGCCTGTCCTGGACGCCGCCGCCGCGGGTCGAGGGCCCGCTGGTCACGATCGAGCCCGCCGGGTCCCACGCCGCCGCC
>JBHJOF010000036.1:0-3316 GCA_050330055.1 Kiloniellales bacterium | reverse complement strand
AGGTGCTCGTAGAGCCGGTGCGCGGCGGTGAAGCGGGTATCGGTCCAGAGCTCGATGCGCGCGGCGCAGGCCGCTCGCGCCACCGCATCGACCAGCGCGATCAGCCGCCGCCCGAGCCCCTGCCCGCGCGCCGCCTTGGCCACGTAGAGCTTCAGCAGCTCGACGCTGCCGTTCTGCAAGGGCCGATAGCCGACCGAGCCGACCACCTGCCCCGCCGCCTCGGCAACCCAGAAATCGCCGCCCATGGCCGCATGGCTGGAGGACGGCACCTTGAGCTCCGGCAGCTCGCCCTCCAGATCGAAGACGCAGCCGGGATACTCGGCATAGGCCGCCGCGACCAGGGCGATCACGGCCGCCGCGTCGTCGTCGCGGGCCGGGCGGACTGTGACCTCGTCAGTTGAGAGAAGCTGCGTTTGAATCATTCAGCAGTCCAGATTGCGTTACCAGACGCGACCTCGTCCTTCGACAGGCTCAGGACGAGGAAGGGCGAGGCGCCAGCGACCTCATCCTGAGCTTGTCGAAGGATGAAGGTTCGTCCGCTGGTCCGGCAACTTCGGCGCAATCATGAGCGATGTGGACAGTCTTGGTTCAGGTTTGAATTTGGCACGAATGAACACGAATGAACACGAATACTACCGAACAAAGTTGCTGTTTGTTATTCGTGTCAATCCGTGTTCATCCGTGTCATGCAAAGCTTGTTGCCACCTATCCCCGCAGCACGCTCCGCCCGGCGTAGCGCGCGGCCGGGCCGAGTTCCTCTTCGATGCGCAGCAGCTGGTTGTACTTGGCCAGGCGGTCGGAGCGGCTGAGCGAGCCGGTCTTGATCTGGCCGCAGTTGGTGGCGACCGCCAGGTCGGCGATGGTCGCGTCCTCGGTCTCGCCCGAGCGGTGCGACATGACGCTGCCGTAGGCGGCGGTCTTGGCCATCTCGACGGCGTCCAGAGTCTCGCTGAGCGTGCCGATCTGGTTGACCTTGACCAGGATGGCGTTGGCCACGCCCTTCGCGATGCCCTCGGCCAGGCGCACCGGGTTGGTGACGAAGAGATCATCGCCGACCAGCTGGATCGAGCCGCCGATCTTGTCGGTCAGGGCCTTCCAGCCGTCCCAGTCGTCCTCGGCCATGCCGTCCTCGATCGAGTAGACCGGATAGGCCTCGCAGAGCTTCGCCAGGTAGCCGGCCATGCCGCCGGCGTCGAGCGACTTGCCTTCGCCCTCGAGCGCGTACCTGCCCTTCTTGAAGAACTCGCTCGCGGCGCAGTCGAGCGCCAGCATGATCTCGTCGCCGGGCTTGTAGCCGGCCGCCTCGATCGCCTTCATGATGAAGCCGAGCGCCGCGTCGGCCGAGGCCAGGTTGGGCGCGAAGCCGCCCTCGTCGCCGACGTTGGTGTTGTGGCCGGCCTTCTTGAGGCCCGCCTTGAGCGCCTGGAACACCTCGGCGCCCATGCGCAGCGCCTCGGCGAAGCTCTCGGCGCCCACGGGCGCGATCATGAACTCCTGGATGTCGATCGGGTTGTCGGCGTGGGCGCCGCCGTTGACGATGTTCATGAGCGGCACCGGTAGAACCCGCGCGCCGACACCGCCGACGTAGCGGTAGAGCGGCAGGCCGGCGTCCTGCGCCGCCGCCTTGGCGACTGCCAGGCTCACGCCGAGGATGGCGTTGGCGCCGAGCCGCGCCTTGTTGGGCGTGCCGTCGAGCTGGATCAGCACCTGGTCGATCGCCGCCTGGTCGTCGGCGTCGAGGCCGGAGAGCACGTCGAGGATCTCGTGGTTGACCGCCTGCACGGCCTTCAGCACGCCCTTGCCGCCGTAGCGCGCCTTGTCGCCGTCGCGCAGCTCGACCGCCTCGTGCTTGCCGGTCGAGGCGCCCGAGGGCACCGCGGCGCGGCCGAAGGCGCCGCTCTCCAGGGTGACCTCGACCTCGACGGTCGGGTTGCCGCGGGAATCGAGGATCTCCCGCCCGGTGATATCGACGATCGCGGTCATGGCCCTTCGCGTCCCCTCTGCTCGGAAATCCCGCCAGGGGATTACACGGGCAGCCAGCCCGAGACAACGGGGAACTGGGGGATGAAAGGGCAAGCGGCCGCGTAGGACTGGACGATCTGTGCCGTCTCTCGATCCGAGAGGCTGTGCGGAATGACACAGCCAACGCGCGACAAAGACGACCTACTGGTCGCATGCGAGTGGCTGGCCGGGCAGCGCTATGCTAACGGAAGACCGTAGCGGGCCTTGCACAGTCCAGAGGGGCCCCACCCCAGTGGGGAAAGCAAGACGAGGGAGAACCCGGATCAATGCGCCTGCAACTCTCTACTTGGCAGGAGGTCGAGGCCTACCTGAAGCAGTCGAGCGGCATCATCATACCGATCGGCTCGACCGAGCAGCATGGGCCGACCGGCTTCATCGGCACCGATGCGCTCTGCCCGGAGCTGATCGCCGGTGGCATCGGCGAGCGGCTGGGCGCCATGGTGGCACCCACCGTCAGCGTCGGCATGGCGCAGCATCACCTGGGCTTTGCCGGCTCGATCACGCTCCGGCCCTCGACCCTGATGGCGGTCGTGCAGGACATGGTCAACTCGCTGGCCCGGCACGGCTTCGACCGCTTCTTCTTCCTGAACGGCCACGGCGGCAACATCGCCACCCTGCACGCCGCCTTCTCCGAGCTCTATGCCGAGGCCAGCCTGGGCACCGCCGGCCACAACCGGCCGCGCCTGCGCTGCCAGTTGCAGAACTGGTGGGACTGCGAGGGCGTCAAGGCGATCGCCGATGAAGAGTTCGGCGAGGCCGAGGGCAGCCACGCTACCTGCACCGAGGTCTCGCTCACCTACTACGGCTACCCCGATCAGGGCGCCCGCGTGCGCCGCGACCGCCTGTCGCCCAAGCTGGCGCCCTGCGGCCCGATCTACGACGCCGACGACTACCGCCGCCGCTTCCCCGACGGCCGCATAGGCTCCGACCCGACCCTGGCCACGGTCGAAATCGGCGAGGCGCTCTACAACGCCGCGGTTGCCGAGATCGCCGACAAGTACCAGGCGTTTCTGAAGGAGGATTGAGGGCGCCTCACCCCGAAACCGTCATGGTCGGCGAAGGCCACTGCTGTCCGGCTTAAACAAGAAAGCCTTTGTGTTGTCCGCTTCGCGGACGCCCCCCTCCCAACCCTCCCCCTCAAGGGGGGAGGGGAAAAAATGAGCGTCGACGGCCCTTTAGTTTGCCTCCCCCCTTGCGGGGGAGGCCCAGGGGATCACCGGGCGCAGCGCCGGAGGGGGGCTGGCGCGAAGCGCCGAAAGGGGACAGAGGAAAAGCAAGTCTCCGTCCTGCCGCT
>JBHJOF010000035.1:0-5260 GCA_050330055.1 Kiloniellales bacterium | reverse complement strand
CGGGAGGCATCCGGCGCCGTGGCAGGCTGCGGCCTGGCCAGCGGCCGCTCCGCCAGCCGGCCGGCAAGGCTGTTCGGCCGGACGGCGGCAATGGCAACGGGAGCGATGCGGCCGAGCAGCCGCTCCGGCGCGTCCAGGTGCACCGCCTGCATGAAGGGGCTGCGGCCGACGAGCTGCCCGGGCTTGCGCCCGGCGCGCTCGAGCAGCACCGGCAGGGTGCGGCCGACCGTCGCCTGGTTGAAGGCCGCCTGCTGCTCGGCGAGCAGCGCCTGCAGCATGGCCAGGCGCTCCGCCTTGACCGGCTCCGGCAGCTGCCCGTCGGCCGTGGCGGCCGGCGTGCCCGGGCGCGGGCTGTACTTGAAGGAGTAGGCCTGGGCGTAGCCGACCTCCGTCACCAGACGCAGGGTGGCGGCGAAGTCGACGTCGCTCTCGCCGGGGAAACCGACGATGAAGTCGGACGAGAGCGCCAGGTCCGGCCGCGCCCCGCGCAGCCGCTCGACCAGGCGCAGATAGTCGTCCGCCGCGTGGCGGCGGTTCATCGCCTGCAGGATGCGGTCCGAGCCGGACTGCACCGGCAGGTGCAGATAGGGCATCAGCGTCGGCACGTCGCGGTGCGCCGCGATCAATTCGTCGTCCAGGTCGCGCGGATGCGAGGTGGTGTAGCGGATGCGCTGCAGGCCCTCGATCTCGGCCAGGCGGCGGATCAGGCGGCCGAGGCCCCAGGTCGCGCCGCTGGGCGTTTCGCCACGATAAGGGGGCGCGTCGCCGTGATAGGCGTTGACGTTCTGGCCGAGCAGGGTGATCTCGACGGCGCCGGCGTCGACCAGGCGCTCGGCCTCGGCGACCACCGCGGCCACCGGCCGCGAGTACTCGGCGCCACGCGTATAGGGCACCACGCAGAAGGTGCAGAACTTGTCGCAGCCTTCCTGCACCGTGAGGAAGGCCGCCGGTCCCGGCGCCGCCGACTCCTCGGGCAGATGGTCGAACTTGGACTCGGGCGGGAAGTCGGTGTCGAGCACGCCGCCGCTGTCGCGCGTCGCGCGCGCCACCAGCTCGGGCAGGCGGTGATAGGTCTGCGGCCCCAGCACCACGTCGACCTGCGGCGCGCGGCGCAGGATCTCCTCACCCTCGGCCTGGGCGACGCAGCCGGCCACGGCGATCAGCATGCGCCCGCCGGCCGCCGCCTTCTCGTCCTTGAAGGGGCGCAGCCGGCCGAGCTCGGAGAAGACCTTCTCGGCCGCCTTCTCGCGGATGTGGCAGGTGTTGAGGATCACCATGTCGGCGCCGAGCGGGCTGTCGGCCGGCGCATAGCCGAGCGGCGCCAGGACGTCCGCCATGCGGGCGGAGTCGTAGACGTTCATCTGGCAGCCGTAGGTCTTGATGAAGAGCTTCTTGGTCAAAATCGCGTTGTCACCAGCACGCGCAGCCGCCAAGTCGTAGCCGCTGCCTGCGGACCAAGGGCGGCCCGCGCGCCTCCGAATGGGAAACCTCCGGCCCCAGGCGCCCCGCCCGAAGCCCTGAGAGACCCTATCACCTGGCCGCGGCCCCCGGCAATCGCAAGGCCCCGATCGTAAATCCCCGGCATTTCAGGCAAGCGCCACACCCTTGCCCTGCGGGGCCGGCTCGCCCTGCAGGGCCGGCTCGCCCTGAGGGGCCGGCTCGCCCTGCGCCGCCGGCTCATCCTGAGCCGAAGGCTCCTGCCGCGAAGGCGGCGGCCGCCCGGCCAGGGCCCGCGACAGGCCCGCGGAGACCTGGCGATAACAGTGCTCGCTCAAGGCCTTACGGGAGGCGAAGTCGGCCAGCCGGACCGGCGGGTGGAACTGGACCGCAACGGTCAGGCGGCCCAGCCCGGCGAGCTGCCAGAGGTGCGGCGCCATGTCCATATCACCGTACCAGGCGAACAGCGGCCGCAGGTGGCGGCCCAGCGGCAGACCGTCAAGCCGGGTGTAGCCGATGGTGACCGGCTGCACGGTCAGCGGCTGGCCCTGCGGCTCGCAGGCGGCGGCGGCCAGCAGGCCGCTCTTGAAGGGCAGCACGCGGTTGCCGTCGTCGCTGGTGCCCTCGGGAAAGAGGATCAGGTTGTCGCCCTGCTCGAGCCGTTCGGTGATGGCACTGCGATGATCGCCGGTGCGGCTGGCGCGGCGCTCGATGAAGACGGTGCGCTGCAGCTTGGCCAGCCAGCCGAAGAGGGGCCAGCGCGCCACTTCGGCCTTGGCGACGAAGGAGCCGGGGATCAAGGAGCCCAGGACGGTGATGTCGAGATAGGAGGTGTGATTGGAGACGTAGAGCGTCGGCATCACGCGCGACCGGCGGCCGCGCCGCTCGACCTGGATGCCGAGAATGCGGCAGCAGCGGCGATGGTACCAGACCGGGAGGCTGCGCCGCAGATCGAGACCCAACAGCACCGCGACCGCCTGCAGCGGCATACAGGCGAAGGTGAAGCTGCCGTAAATCAGAAGCCGGACGCAGGCCCGCAAGGGCGACCCCAGTGACTCGACCATCGCGTTCAGCCGTTGCCCTCGGGCCGCGACGCCTCATCCCCCCGGGCGTAGTGGGCGTAGTGGCGGTAGTACTTCTCGGTCACCAGGTCGGTCTTGACCACTATGCAGACGTCGGTGGTGCCAAACTGGGCATCGACCACGGCGCCGTCGCCGACGTAGCCGCCGAGCCGCAGATAGCCCTTGAGCAGGGGCGGCAGGGCCTTGAGCGCCGCCTTCAGATCGATGGCGTCGGGCGGCAGCAGGTCCATCGCCACGTAACGGCCAGGCAGCGCCTTTGGGCGCAGGGCCGGCGGCGCCAGGTGATGGTGGTGGAGATAGGACAGCGGCAGGGCCAGCGCCTGCGGATCGGTGCCCGGCAGGCTGCCGCAGCCGAACATCAGATCGATGTTGTAGAAGAAGACGTACTCGGCGATGCCGCGCCACAATAGCTGCATGGTCGAGCCGGTGCGATAGGTGCGGTCGACGCAGGACCGGCCGAGCTCCAGGATCTCGCCCGGATAGCCGATCAGCGGCGAGATGTCGTATTCGTCGACGGTGTAGAACTGACCGCGGCGGCGCGCCGACTCGCGCCGCATAAGTCGATAGCAGCCGACCACCGCGTCCTCGCCGCTACCCAGGCTGTCGTCGAATACCAGCAGGTGGTCGCAGAAGTCGTCGTAAGAATCGAACTCGCGGCCGGCGCGCACCATCTCCGGACTCGGCTTGGCCGCCATCTCCTCGCAGAACACGTGATAACGCAGGCGCTGCGACGCGCGCACCTCGGCCGCGCTCTCGGCCAGCCGGATGTGCAGGTTGCCGGCGCGAACGTCGACCGGCCGCGCCCCCTTGGCCTCGATCAGAACCATGGCGCCGCGCTCTCCTCCGGTAGCGGAGCGGCGACAAGCGTCGCGCTGGGACCGGTCATGGATCAGCCGCGTTTCGACCCGCCCTTGGCGCTCTTCCCTTCGCCGGCGGTCGGCGCGATCTTCACGCCGTAAAGCTCCAGACGATGACCGACCAGGCGATAGCCCAGCTTGCGCGCCACTTCCTGCTGCAGGCGCTCGATCTGATCATTCATGAACTCGACCACCTCGCCGGAGTTCACGTCGATCAGATGATCGTGGTGCTGCTCGCCGGCTTCCTCGTAGCGAGCGCGACCGTCGCCGAAGTCGTGCCGCTCGAGGATGTTGGCCTCTTCGAACAGCTTGACCGTGCGGTAGACGGTCGCGATCGAGATGCGCGGGTCGATCTTGGTTGCGCGCTGATAGACCTGCTCGACATCGGGATGATCGCTCGACTCGGACAACACGCGGGCGATGACCCGGCGCTGATCGGTCAGCTTCAATCCTTTGTCGACACAGAGGTTCTCTATGCGATGGGACATCTGTCCGCCACTGCTGTTCCGCATGCTCGAAGGCATTATAGCGGAAACGGCGCCGCCCGCCTAACGCGGAGCGGCACTCTTCGGCCGCGGCATGGTAGTGTCGCTCTCAGCCCCGTTTGCGCCTGGCCCGGGTGCCCAGGCCGATCTGCTTGGCCAGCTTGCTGCGCTGCTTCGCGTAGTTGGGCGCCACCATGGGGTAGTCGGCCGCCAGGCCCCAACGCTCCCGGTACTCCTCGGGCGTCATGTTGTAGGCCGTCTTGAGGTGGCGCTTCAACATCTTGAGCTGCTTGCCGTCTTCCAAGCAGATAATGTAGTCGGGCGTGACCGACTTCTTGACCGCGACCGCAGGGACCGGCCGCTCCGGCTCCTTCTCTGCCGCTCCGCCCACGTTCGACAGGGTCTGGTAGACGTCCCTGATCAAGGCAGGAAGATCGCTGACCGCGACGGAATTGTTGGAGACATGGGCCGCGACGATATTGGTCGTCAGGGACAAGAGTTCGCTGGGGTTAGCCTGTTCCGCCATTGACTTCATCACCTCGTGTTAAGGTATTTTTGCATGGTATAGATTTTATTTGAGAGCAAATCAAGGTCCCAATCAACAAAAAGAATACAAACCCGCGGTTTCAGTGCTAAACCCGGCCATTTGTGGAGCGGGCACGGCTCTTGTATTCGAACTAGGCCAAAGCTTTCTCCCCAATATAGCTATGGACTATACCGAGAACAATAGACGGCGTCTCGGAGCAGCCGCCTACTCTTGCGCTAGGATGTCCCGGTTTGGGACAGATGGCGCCGCAGCAGCAGGGCGTCGACCGCCGGACCCGGGCCGTCGCGGTAGTAGCGGCGCCGGCGACCGCTCGCCTCGAAGCCGAGAGCGCGGTAGAGCGCCTGCGCGGCGGCGTTGTCGGCCGCCACTTCCAGATGGAGGACGCGGGCGCCCAGATTTGCCGCCAGTCCGCTGAGCGCCTCGGCCAGGGCACGCCCGGCGCCCTGCCGCCGCCGCTCGGGCAGCACGCCCAGCGACAGGATTTCGGCCTCGTCCGCCATGACCCGGCCGAGCGCGAAGCCGAGCGGCTGCCCGCCGCGTAGCGCCAGGAGCGCGAAACTGCCCGGGCTCGCCAGCAGTCCGGTCATGGCAGCCTCGTCCCACGGTTGCTGCGGGAAGCAGGCGGCATGCAAGGCGGCCAACAGCACCGCCTCCGGCGGCCCGGCCCGGCGGAGCTCGATGCCGGCGGCAGTCACCGTCAGGCCGCTCTGTCAGGCCCGGCCGGCCGCGGCCGGTCCTGGGCGGGTCTGCAGTGTCACGTCCGGCTGGCGCAGGTAGAGCGGCGCCGGAGCCGGCGCGTCGGCCGGCGGCAGCGACCGCGTCGTCGCCAGGCGGGCGATCCAGGCGGCCTCG
>JBHJOF010000034.1:0-15579 GCA_050330055.1 Kiloniellales bacterium | reverse complement strand
AGGGCCGCATCTTCTTCCGCCACAAGTAGGGGCGGCACAGTCGGGGGCGTCTGAGGGGCCAGCGCCGCCAGCGATCCAGAAGCCTGGCCCCGCCAGCGAGACAATCCAGCGGACCGGAGTCCGGCCCAGTCCTGGCCGGCCGGGCAGCCGCGTGCCGGCTCGGGGGGACGGTCCGGAAAATAACCAAGGAATTGAGTTTGACTGGGCCGACATAAACCTCCCCTTTACCACATCCGTTTATCTCTGTGGCGGTAGCCACCACCTGGACTCGGATTTTGACCCGTGCCTGAAGCGCAGCCCTACCTGGACAGCGACCGGGATTCCCTGCACACCCTGCCGCTGGCCATGATACCGCTGGCCACGCCGGGCCTCGTCAGGGCGCGGCTGGTCAAGAACGCGCGCCTGGAAGGCATGGTCGAGCTGTTCAGCGGCGAGCAGACGGGCAGCGGCCAGGTCCTGCCCTGCGATCTGGTGCGGGTGTTCCATTTCGACGCCTCCAACAAGCAGGATTTGGACGTGGTCGAGCGACTGGCCGAGCTGCCCAGCTACGACGTCTTCAGCCTGCGCATCGAGCTGCAGCGCATCGGCATCCCGGTCGATGCATCACGCCACCTTCGCCTGTCGGACGGCAAGATTCGTTCGCTCAACGGTCACATGCGCACCTTCACCCGCCCCCTGGTCGCCGCGCTCTACGGCAACGACGACGCCCTGCGGGACGGCTTCGCCGACATCGCCGGCCTGCTTTCAGCAACGGAGGCGCACCATGCGCCGCTCAGCCTGAAGCATCTGGCCCAGGCGCTCGGCATCGAGGTCAGGGACATTCCCCAGTTCGTCGAGGACTACCGTGACACCTACCTGCCGCTCGCCTACTACCAGAGCTGCCTCGACGAAAACGTGCCGATCATCAAAGAGTTCATGGCGTCGGTGGCGCAGATCCGAAACGACCCCAAGCTGAGGACCAACTTCGCCTTCGTGAAGGCGCTGAACGGCGTGCAGAGCAAGCTGATGTCCGCAGTCAGAGACATCGAGACCGTCTTCGAGGTGCTGAAGACCAGGACCTCGGGCCTCTGGTCCAACCTAGACGGCGCCAGCTATCGCAAGACCAAGTGGCTGATCCAGGGCTATCAAGCCGACATCGGCAAGTCGCTCTGCGCCATCTCGGTGAAGATGGCGGCCTGGCGGCGGCGCTTCCCGGGCAGGGACAGCGGCAGCTTGCATCGCCGCGCCGACTTCATTATGAGCGACATCAAGCACAGTATCGAATCGATCCAGGGCCTTTCCTACTCTCACCTTTAGTTCCCCTTCGAGAAATCCACAGCTCCGCGCGTCCGCTTGGCCCACAAGCGGCCTTTTGGCGCGCGGCGACTGGCCCATGCAGCACTTGCTGGAACCCCCTTGGGCCGGTCACGCGGAGGGGCGGCGGCTGCGGCCGCCGCCCCGCTCCCGCATGACATCCGGATAGGCGCCCAAATTGACCATAACCGCGCGCATGATCAGCCGACCTTGCGCAGCAGCACCGGCTCGCCGACGGAAGCCGCCTCGAGCGCCTCGGCCGCGAAGGACCAGTTGACCAGATTGTCCAGGAACGCCTGCAGGAAATCCGGCCGCCGGTGCTGGTAGTCGAGATAGTAGGCGTGCTCCCACAGGTCGCAGGTCAGGAGCGGCACCTGGTCCATGGTCAGGGGATTGTCGGCATTTGCCGTCGCCGTCACCTTGAGCTGGTCGCCGTCCAGAACCAGCCAGGCCCAGCCGCTGCCGAACTGCCCGGTGGCGGCTGACTTGAACCTGTCCTTGAATCCCTCGAGCCCGCCGAAGGCGGCATCGATACGCTCGGCCAGTTCCCCCTCCGGCGCGCCGCCGCCGTTCGGCGTCATGCAGTGCCAGAAGAAGGTGTGGTTCCAGGACTGCGCGCCGTTGTTGAAGATTGCGGTCTTGGACCCGGCGCCCGCGGACGCGCGGATGATCTCCTCCAGCGACGCGCCTTCCAGCTTGGTGCCTTTGATCGCATCGTTCAGCTTGCTCACATACTTCTTGTGGTGCTTGCCGTGATGAAACTTCAGGGTGCGCCCCGACATGTGCGGTTCCAGTGCATCTTTGGCGTAGGGCAGCGCGGGAAGCTCGAATGCCATGTCTTTCTCCCTCCTTCGAGGATCGTTGGTGTCAGTCTCGATGATTGCGCAGCGGCCGCTGCAGAGGGCCGCAATCGCTGCGTGCGGATCGTGTCGCCGGGACCGTCGAGCGTGCGGCCGCGCCCGGCGCCACTGCTTCGCGTGATGGGCAAGCCCCGATAGGCTCCAACCGAGGCCGCCCGTGGTCACCTGGGTTTAACGCAGGGCCAGACCGTTTGTTCGAGGCCCGCGGGGTTTTTCACCGCCTGGGGCCGGCTGTTCGGCTAGGCGGCGGGTCGGTGGGAGGCGACCAGGCCTACGCCCGAGGCCTCGTCAAGCAGGGCGGCGAGGCTTGCCGGATCGGCCAGCAGCACGGCCTCCTCATCCGGCGTGAGCGCGTCCGGTCCCTGCGCGCGGCAGCGCGCCAGAGCCTGGGCGGCCAGATCGCGCGGCGGCGGCGCTTCGCCGCTGGCCACGATGATCGCCTGGTGCAGGGCGGCGAGCCGGGGGTCGGCGAGCAGCGCGGCAAGCGCCCGCCCAGGCCCTGTGACAAGGGGCACCTGGACCAGCGGCTCGGCGGCCAGGGCATTGGCCCCCCGCCCCAGGGCCGAGGGCTCGACCTCCTCGGGGATCAGGAACAGGCCAAGCCGGGCGGTCAGGCGCCCGAGCCTAGGGCTCGAGGTGGCCAGAGTGAGCAGCGGCGTCAGCAGAAGTCCGGCCAGGAGCGGCAGGAACCACCAGAACAGCGCCATCGGCAGCACCGTGAGCGTGACCGCGAGCAGCAGGGCCGCGGCGAGCTGCCAGCTGTGCCGCAGCAGCGCCTCGCCAAGGCGGACGCGGCCCTCGCTGCGCGCCTGCCGGCCCCAGCCGCTGTCGCGGCCGAGCAGGATCTCGACCACGAAGAGACTGTGGAACACCATCATGGCCGGCGCCAGCAGGGTCGAGGCCAGGATCTCGAGCAGCAGGCTGACCGTGACCCGCAGCCGTCCGCCAAAGGCGCGCGCGCGCCGGCGACTGGCGACGACGCGCAGCCAGCCGAGCAGCTTGGGCAGCATCAGCATGGCAAGCGCGACGCAGAACAGTGCGATCGCCCCCTGGGCATCCGATCGCGGCCAGACCGGGAAGGGCACGTCATCGAAGAAGTAGCGGGTGCCGCCCAGGCTGGTCGCAAGCGCGGCTGCCAGGCCGATCACCAGGAACAGCAGCCAGATCGGCGAAACCACATAGGACATGACTCCAAGCAAGAGGTGCAGGCGGCTCACCGGATGCAGGCCGGCGGCGGGCAGCACGCGCAGGTGCTGCAGGTTGCCCTGGCACCAGCGTCGGTCGCGCACCGCGTAGTCGAGCAGGGTGGGCGGCGATTCCTCATAGCTGCCGCCCAGCTCCGGCAGCATCCAGACCTGCCAGCCGGCGCGGCGCAACAAGGCAGCCTCGACGAAGTCGTGACTGAGGATATGGCCGCCGAAGGGCTTGCGGCCGGGCAGCACCGGCAGGCCGCAGCTCTCGGCGAAGGCGCGGGTGCGGATGATCGCGTTGTGGCCCCAGAAGTTTCCGTCGCCGAGCTGCCAATAGGCCTGCCCGGCGGCGCAGATCGGCCCGGCCAGGTTGCTGGCGAACTGCTGCAGGCGGGCGAAGAGACTCAGGCGGTTGATCAGCACCGGCGGCACCTGGATCAGCCCGGTGCGCGGATTGGCCTCGATGGTACGCGCCAGCGTGATCAGCGTGTCCGCCGCCATCAGGCTGTCGGCGTCGAGCACCACCATGAAATCGTAATGGGCGCCCCAGCGGGTGCAGAAGTCGGCGATGTTGCCGGCCTTGCGCGCGTGGTTGCGGTTGCGCCGGCGGTAGTAGACCGTGGCTTTGCCTTGCAAGCGCTGCCGCAGCTCGAACCAGGCGGCCTCCTCGGCCAGCCAGATCGCCGGGTCGGTGGTGTCGCTCAGCACGAAGAAGTCGAAGGCCGAGTCGCGCTCGGCGCTGGCGCCGATGGCGTGCAGCGCCTCGGCCATGGCCTGCAGGTTGGCGAAGACGCGGCCCGGCTCCTCGTTGTGGATCGGCAGCAGGATGGCGGTGCGGCTGGTCAGCGGCGGCGCATCCGGGCCCGGCAGCGCCAGGCCCTGGGGCCGCACGCCGCTGACCAGGGCGAAAAAGCCGGCCAGCGCGCCCCAGAACGACTGGGCGATCCAGAGAAAGGTAGCGATGAAGATGACGAACAGCAGCTGCTCCAGCAGGCCGAAGCCGTTGAGCGAGAGCAGCCGCCACATGACGCTGCCGGCCAGGGCAGTCGAGGCCAGGGCGGTGCCGAACACGGCGGCGCGACGCAATCCGGCGTCGAGGCCGGCCATATCGCGGAACAGGGAGGACCCAACCATAGCGCAGAACCGCAGCTAGCTACGAACGCTGCTCCACGCCGAATCCCAAAGCGGCCAGACGCGGCAGCCCGAACGCCGCCGGCGCCAGCGACTGGGCGGGCATCGCCAGGGGCAGCGATCGCGGCACCGGCTGTGGCAGGGCGGCGCGCAGGACCCCGGCCAGCTCGTCCGGCAGAGGCTCGTCCGCCAGCAGGCGATCGGGCCAGCGCTGCCCAGCGCCGGTCAACAGCACGGCAGCCTGGGCCGCGGCGGCACCCAGTTCCTGGCCGGGCGCGCGCGCCAGGGCGCGGTCCATCCAGGTCGCCAGCAACCAGCCGGCAACCGAGAGCGGCGCGACGCCGGGCAGGCTCCGCCAGCGTCGCACGACCCGCTCGACCAGCCGCTCGAGAGGCGGCCCCTCGACAACGCCCAGTCTGGCAAAGAAGCGGCGCAGCTCGGCCCGGGCCTGCTCAGGCGCCGGCAGATACAGCGGCAGTCCCGTCATGACGGTCTCGGTCACGGCATCTCCGTCAATTCGTTGTACATTGCGGGCAGCCTCGGGCCCGCAACATCCGTTACCTTAATGTTGGTCAAAAATGCCGCTTTCGCTTGTGCCAAGTTTGTGGTGAACCATGGCCATTCCTTGACCGGCGACGGCTTGCTGTCCTGCGCCGGGCCGCCAGACTCCGCAGCCCGCCGGGCCCGCCGCACAAATGCCGTCTTTGCATGGCTTGGCCATGCTGCACTGCAAGATTCGCAGGTCTCGAAGCGCCCCCAACGGTCGAGCCATTCGACTCTTTCCCCTGCCGAATGGCCGGCTCAGAGGGTCCACTGGTAGGCCCAGGTCTCGCTGAGAGCCGCCTCGCCCATGACCAGGCGGCAGCGCAGCTCGACCGGCTGGTTTCCGGCCGGAGTCATGTTGAAGAACACGCGCCAACCGCCAATGGCGCCGCGATGGTGGATCACCGGCGGCGTCATGGTGCCGCCGCTGATCTCGGTCCTGGCCTCGACCACTGCGTCGGCATCGAGATTGGCGAGTGCGCCGCCCGTGAAGTCGATCACGAACTTGCGGCCCGGCCGCCCCCCCTCGTCCCCGGCGCTCTCGGCGCGGCCGACCAGCGTTGCCGCCGCGATTGCTTCTTCCGGCGGGAAGGGGTGCGCCATCGACCAGTGCAGGCGGTAGTCGAATACCAGCTCCGTGCCGGCCGTGACCGGCTGCGCCGGGATCCAGTAGGCGACGATGTTGTCATACGCCTCGTTGTCGCTCGGGATCTCGATCAGCTGGATCGTGCCCTTGCCCCAGGCGCCGAGCGGCTCGACCCAAAGGCTCGGCCGCAGGTCATAGCGCGCTTCCAGGTCCTGATAGGCGGCGAAGCGGCGGGTCCGCTGCATCAGGCCGAAGCCGCGCGGGTTCTCGTCGCCGAAGAAGCTGAAGCGCAGCACCTCGGGATTGACCAGCGGCCGCCAGATGCGCTCGCCCTCGCCGGTCCAGATCGCCAGCCCCTCGGAATCGTGCACCGCCGGACGGAAGTCGTCGACGCCGACGCGGTCGTTGGCCCCGAAGCTGTACATGCTGGTCAGCGGCGCGATGCCGAGGCGGGCGATCTCGCGGCGCGGATAGACCCGGGCCGAGACCTGCATCACGGTGTCGCTGCCCGGCTGGATCTCGAAGCGATAGGCACCGGTCGTGCTCGGGCTGTCGAGCAGGGCATGCAGGACCAGGCTCTCCGCCCCCAGCGCCGGGCGCTCCAGATAGAGTTCCGTGAAGGCCGGGAACTCCTCGCCGCTTGCCATGCCGGTGTTGATCGCCATGCCGCGCGCAGACAGGCCATAGTGCTGGTTGCGGCCGATTGCGCGGAAGTAGCTGGCGCCGAGGAAGGAGGCGACCTCGTCGAAGACGTCCGGCCGGTTCAGCGGACTGTGCAGGCGCAGGCCGGCAAAGCCGCCGGACTCCGGCGTCAGGCCCTCGATCTGGTTGGCGCCAAAATCGAACAGCTCCGGCGTATAGAGCAACTCGCGCGCACTGCAGTCGGCCACCTCGAAGATGCGGACCGGGCGCAGGAAGTACGAGCCGATATGGTAGAAGCGCGCCTGAAATGGCCGAGCAGCGCGCCACAGCGTTTCCTCGGCGCGGAAGCGGATGTCGCGCAACTGGTCGTACGACAGCCGGCGCAACGCGTCCAGGCCGCTTTCCGGCGGCGCCTCATAATCGGTCGCCGCCATGGCCTTGGCCCGCTCGCGCAGGGCGTCCGGCGAGAAGTCGGCGGCCTGGCCGAGTTCGACCGCGCGCGCACGGCGCAGGGCTCCGGACAGCCCCCCGAGCAACACGGGCCCGCCCGCCGCCATTGGCAGAAGGCAGCCCAGAAGAAGGCCACGGAAAAGCTCGCGGCGGCGCATACCTACGACTCCGGCACATCAGTGGAAACGCCCGGCAATGGAAACGGCGACGGCCCCGCCCCTTACGGTTCCCAGCGCGGCGGTTGAATGGGCCGCGCTAAAGAACGCGCAAAGTGGCCGGATGTTCCCCAGTACGGGCTGCTAAATTTGTCCGCCGCCGCCGCTTTTCCAGAGGCTAAGCCGTGGCATCGATGGAATATTCGCGCCCCGGCTTGCCCAGCGGTCAGCCCGTGGCGGTCACTCCCCCGCTGCGGCCCCCGCTGCGGCCCCCGCTGCGACCGCGGCCAAATCCCTGGCCGGCATCGCGGCCTGCTCGCCCATCCCGGCACCGGGGGGCGCGCCGGCCAGGAACGCGGCAGCCGCGCGCAGGGCGCCATCGCCGTGCGGAACGCCGAGCGCGATCAGGGTCGCCTCGACCGCGCCCAGGCAGCCGAGCATCATCGGCTCGTTGACGTCGCCCAGGTGGCCAATGCGGAACACCTTGCCGGTCAGGGTGCCGTAGCTGCCGGCCACGGCAACGCTGAACTGCTCGCGGGCATAGGTCCGCAGGACCTCGGCGTCGATGCCATCGGCGACGCGGATCGCGGTCAGAGAGACCGAGCGCTCTGACGGGACCACGGCGTTAAGCGCGAGCGCGCCGCCGGTCGCCCAGGCCTCGACCGCGCGCTGCACGGCGCCCGCAAGGCGCGCGTGGCGGGCAATGATCGCGTCCAGCCCCTGCTCGGCGACGATGTCGAGCGCCGCGCGCAGGGCAAACAGGGCCTGCTCCGGCGCGGTGCCGCAGAAGCGCCGATAGAGCTCCTTGTTGCTGCGCTCGCGCCAGTCCCAGTAGAAACGCGTCCGCGTCACCTGCTCGGCGGGGGCCAGGGCGCGCGGGCCGGCGGCCACGTAGGCCAGGCCGGGTGGGCACATCAGGCCCTTCTGCGAGCCGCAGATCGCCGCGTCGACGCCCCAGGCGTCCATCTCGAAGGGGGCAGCGGCCAGCGAAGCGATCACGTCGGCGACCAGCAGCGCCGGATGGCCGGCCGCGTCGATCGCCCGCCGGTAGGCGGCCAGGTCGCAGGTGATGCCGCTCGAGGTGTCGGTGTGCACCGCCAGCACGCCCTTGATCCTGTGCCCCTTGTCGGCGCGCAAGGCCTCCTCCAGTGCGGCGGGCTCTACGGCGCGGCGATAGTCGCTGGTCACGTAGCTCGGCTCCAGGCCGAGCTCTTTCGCGACATTGCCCCAGCGGGCACCGAACATACCCATCTCCGGCAGCAGAACGGCGTCGCCGGGATCGAAAAGGTTGCTGATCGCCGCCTCCCAGCCGCCGTGGCCATTGGAGGCGTAGATGAAGACCTCGCTCTCGGTGCGGAAGACCGGCTTCAGCTCCTCGAAGCAGGAGGCGGTCAGATCCAGCAGCCGCGGGTCGACCAGGTCATAGGGCTGGCGGTGCATGGCGTTGAGCACCCGGTCCGGAATATGGGTCGGACCCGGGGTGTGGAGGAAGTCGCGGCCCTGGCGATCTAGGGTACGGTTCATGGTTCCAATCCTGGTGCAAGGTCACGCCCTCGCGGCCGGGCGCGGTCCGCGGGGCAGAGCTGAGACGGAGTCTGCGCCACGATTCCGCCGAAGTGCAGACTTACTCCGCCGGAATTGGTAGAATTGCCCGGCAATTTGTCAAGTCGTGCCGGCGAAATGCAACTGGATGCGATCGATCAGCGCCTGCTCGACCTGCTGCGGTCGAATGCCCGGCAGTCGGCAACGGCGCTCGCCCGCCGCCTCGGCGTGTCGCGCTCGACGGTGCAGGATCGCATTGCGCGGCTCGAAGAGCGCCGCGTCATCGCCGGTTACACCATCCGGCTCGGCGAGCGCTTCGCCGAGCGGCTGATCCGCGCGCACGTGATGATCAAGTTCGAACCGCGCCGCGGCGCCGCCGTTCGGCGCAAGCTCGACGCCATGCCGGAGGTCGAGGCCATCCATTCGGTGAGCGGCGACTACGACCTGATCCTGTTCCTGGCGGTCGAGACCACGGCGGCACTCGAGGACGCGCTGCTGCGCGTTCGCGAGATGGACGGGGTCACCGCCACCGTCACCGCGGTCATCCTGTCCTCGCGCCTGCGCGGTTAGGGCGCCTGCGCGGCTAGGGCGCCTGCAGCGGAAAGACGGTCGGCGACATCTGGTCGATGGTGCGCCCGGCCCAGTCGCGCTCCTGGACGCCGGCGATGGTCTGCGCCTGATAGCCTTGCAGGGCGTCGAGCGCCGCATCCAGGTCGATGTGCAGGGGCCGGCCGTCGCGCACCGCTTGTTCGCCGGCGACGAAGACGTCGCGCAGCGGCCGCTCCGCGGCGCTGTAGACCAGGCTGCGCAGCGGGTCGCGCAGCGGCCGCATCCAGGGGTCGGTCAGGTCGACCAGCGAGAAATCGGCCTGCGTGCCGGGCGCGATGCGGCAGAGATCGTCGCGCCCGAGCGCCCGGGCGCCGCCGACCGGCGCCGCCGAGAAGGCCTCGGCGGTCGAGCCGGCGGTGAAGGCGCGTGCCGCGACCCTGGCGAAGAGACAGGCGTGGCGCATCTCCTCGATCAAATTGTGCGGGAAAGTGTCGGTGCCGAGCCCGAGCGTGATGCCGGCCGCCGCATAGCGATGCAGCGTGTTGAGCGCGATGCCGCGCCGGCAGAACACGGTCGGGCAGTGAGCCACCGCGGCGCCGGAGGCGCGCAGGCGGGCGAAGTCGTCGGCTTCCGGCCAGTGCAGCATGGGATGGTCGTTCAGGAAGATGGCGTGGCCCAGGATGGTGTCGGGACCGAGCAGCCCCAGGTCGTCGAGATGTTCGATCGGGGTGCGGCCGTGCCGGCGCACGATCTGCTCGAACTCGACCAGGCTCTGCGCGGCGTGGATCTGCAGCTTCATGCCGCGCCGCCTGGCCTCGGCCAGGCTGTCGCGCAGCAGGCCCGCGCTGCAGGTATCGAGCTGCGCCGGACCCAGCATGCCGTCGACCCGGCCGCTCGGATGCCGGCGCGCCCGATCGACCGTATCGAGCGCCGCCGCGAAGGCGCGCTCGCCGGCCGCCTCGTCCCACTGATACTCGACCGAATGGCCGTTCGTCGTGCGCCAGCTCGCCGAGCGGTACATCGGGCAGAGCACCGCGCGGATGCCGGTCTCGGCTAGCAGCTCGGCCCAGCCGTCGCGCGCGCCGGAGAGATCCACCATGGTGGTGACGCCGCTCTTCAGCATCTCGGCCACCGCAACCCGGGTCGCAGCCGGCGCCGCCTCCGGCGGCAGGCGAAACACCGGCATGAACTCGTAGAGCGAGCTCTGGCCGAGCCGCGGGCTGCCGAGCTCCTCCAGCAGGCCCTTGTTGCCCGGCTCCGAGGCGGGATGCGAGTGGATGTCGATCAGGCCGGGCATGACCATGCGTCCGCGCCCTTCGAGGGTCGCCGCCGCGTCGCCGGCGTAGCCGGGCCCGACGTGCACGAAGCGGCCCTCGGCAAAGGCGACGTCTACGTCGCGCAGATAAACGTGGCTGTCCTGCGCCGCGTCCCAGGCGACGACCCATTCGGCGCCGCGGATTACGGTGACGCCCGGCTCGCTCATCTCGTTCCCTCCCCTGGCCGGCCCGGCTGGCGGGCTTGTCTGGCAATTCTCCTTTGACTAGCCGAGCCGGCGCTTCCTGTCAGCCCAGGCGAACCAGGTTCCCGGTGACGGCGCGGGCCGCCAGGCGCTACGATCCGTCCGACAGCGGCAATCGAAAAATGCGGGAGCAGGCAAGATGACGCAGGCGGGAGAGCTCAAGACCATTCCGGCGCGGCGCGGCCGGGCGGTGCGGCTGAACCAGGGGCAGTCGATCAAGATCATCAATACCCACGGCGCGCAGGTGGTCGATACCTGGGCCTTCAGCGCCGAGGACTTGGGCGAGTTCCTGTCGATGGAGCACCTGCGAGCGAGCCTCGAGCGCATCTACCCGCGCGCCGGCGACGCGCTGGTCAGCAACCGGCGGCGGCCGATCCTGTTCTTCGCCGAGGATACCTCGCCCGGCATCCACGACACCCTGATGGCGGCCTGCGACGACTATCGCTACGGCCTGCTGAACTGCACCGAGTATCACGACAACTGCACCGACAACCTCTTCGCCGGCATGCGGCAGATCGGCCTGAGGCCGCCGGAATGCCCGAGCCCGCTCAATCTCTGGATGAACATTCCGGTCGACGGCAAGGGCGATACCGCCTGGGGCGAGCCGGTCAGCAAGCCGCGCGACTACGTGGTGCTGCGAGCCGAGATGGACTGCGTCGTTGCCATGTCGGCCTGCCCGCAGGACATCCTGCCGATCAACGGGGCGCTGCGGCAGCCGACCGAGGCCCACTACCAGGTTCTCGGCTGAGCGCGCCGCACATGGCTGCCCGGCCAGTAGGCCGATCGCGGATCGGGCAGGCGGTGACCGGGCCGCCGAGGTGGCGCGCTTCGGCCGGCACGGCCATGGCAGGCGCGAGCCTCTCCTGCCTCTGATGTGCGGAGGCCGCAAACCGTGAGTGGCGCTCGAGACCGGCGAGAAAAACATCGCAGGCGGCCCTTCGTCCCGGTTGCGCACGGACCATATGAAGGCCATGGCCTCTACCAGACCCGATGCGGCCGCAAGACGGCTCAGGCTGATTCCGGCGGTCCGTTTCGCCGGCTTTCTGTGCCTCATCGTCGATCTCGTGGCGCTGGGCGCGCATCTCATCGAGCTGCCCAACAAGCTGGCCATGTCGGGCCCCCTGTGGCTGCAGGTGCAGCAGTCGCTCTATCGCGGCTGGGGGCCGTTCATCGGACCCTTCGAGGCCGGCGCCGTCGTCTTCGCCTGGCTGCTCGCCTATCTGCTGCGCGGGCGAGGGACGGCGTTCGGCCTGACGCTTTCGGCGGCGCTCTGCCTCACGCTCACACTCGCGCTGTTCTTTGTCGTCGTCCAGCCGGTGAACACGGCTTTCGCCGGTTGGACGCCCGAGACCATACCGGTCGACTGGGCCGCCTATCGCCTGCGCTGGGAGTACGGTCACGCGGCGCGCGCCGTCCTGGCCGCGCTCGCCATGACGGCTCTGGTGCGCGCTGCGCTGATCGAGCGCCATCCCGCGCCGGCCGCGAGTGAAGCCCACGCGGGCTATGCTGCACGATGAGTCCAAGATCGCCAGAGAGAGTGCAATGCTGCATCGCCGGCGGCGGGCCGGCCGGCATGATGCTGGGCCTGCTGCTGGCGCGCGCCGGCGTCACCGTCGCCGTGCTCGAGAAGCACGCCGACTTCCTGCGCGACTTCCGCGGCGACACCATCCATCCCTCGACGCTGGAGCTGATGCACGAGCTGGGCTTGCTGGAGTCCTTCCTGGCGCTGCCGCATCAGGAGGCCTACAGCCTGACCGCCCAGGTCGGCGACACGCAGGTTCCGGTTGCCGACTTCAGCCACCTGCCGACCCGCTGCAAGTTCATCGCCTTCATGCCGCAGTGGGACTTCCTCAACTTCCTGGCCGAGGAGGCGCAGCTCTACCCGGGATTTACTCTGCTCATGCAGGCCGAGGCCAAGGAGCTGATCGAAGAGCAGGGCCGCGTCGCCGGCTTGCGCGCCGGCACGCCCGAAGGGCCAGTCGAGCTGCGCGCCGATCTGGTGGTAGCCGCCGACGGCCGCCACTCGACGCTGCGCCGGCAGGCAGACCTGCCGGTCGACGACCTGAGTGCGCCGATGGACGTGCTGTGGTTCCGCCTGTCGTGCCAGCCCGACGATCCCGGACAACCGCTGGCCCGCTTCGAGGCCGGCCGTATCTTCGTGCTGATCTTCCGCGGCGACTATTGGCAATGCGGCTATGTCATCCCCAAGGGAACCTACGACGAGCTGCGCGCCGCCGGCCTGCCCGGCTTTCGCGAAGAGGTCGCCGCCCTGCTGCCGTTCGATGGCGCGCGCGCCGGCGAGCTGCGCGACTGGGATGACGTCAGCATGCTGAGTGTCCGCGTCGACCGTCTGCGGCAGTGGCACCGCTCCGGGCTGCTGTGCATCGGCGACGCGGCGCACGCCATGTCGCCGGTCGGCGGCGTCGGCATCAACCTGGCGATCCAGGACGCGGTCGCGGCGGCCAACCTGCTGGCCGAACCGTTGCGCGCTGGCCGGCCGACGCAGGCACAGCTCGCCGGCGTGCAGCGGCGGCGCATGTTGCCGACCCGCGTCATCCAGGCCCTGCAGCTTGCCGTGCAGGAGCGGGTCATCGGCCGCGTGCTTGCCAGAGGCGGCCGCCTGTCGCTGCCTCTGGCCCTGCGTCTGTTGGCGCGCGTTCCGCCGTTGCGGCGGCTGCCGGCCAGACTGATCGGTCTGGGCGTGCGGCCCGAGCACGTGGCGGCACCGCGCATCCTGCAGCCCGGCACGAGCTCGCGAGGACGCCATGCAGCTTGAGGTCGAATGCTACGCCGGACATCGCGGCGAGGAGACGCCGCGCAGCCTGTCAATTGACGGCAAGCGGATCGAGGTCACCGAGGTGCTGGATCGCTGGCTCGCGCCTGACCACCGCTACTTCAAGCTGCTCTGCGCGGGCGGCGCCACCTACATCCTGCGCCATGACCCGGCGGCCGCGCGCTGGGATCTGGTGATGTACGAGCGCGCCCCGCGGGCCCGAGGCCACACCCCGATAGGCCGCTGAGCGCCGCTATTCGGGTAGGAACGAGACTGCCTATTGCATTGTCCGTTTTGTTGACGCCCCCCTCCCTAACCCTCCCCCTCGAGGGGGGAAAGTTGAATCGGCGCTGCGCCTTAGTTCGCCTCCCCCCTTGAGGGGGAGGCGGCGCGAAGCGCCGGAGGGGGGCTGGCGCGAAGCGCCCAAAGAGCGCAACGGCAAAGCAACACTCTGTCGTGCTTTAATGGCCGCACCGCCAGATGCAACAAGACTCTACGAATGATCGCCGGCGTATTAGCTGGACAGTCGTGGCCAGTCAGCTGGACTGCGGCAGACAGCGCCAGGCCGGCAGACAGAGGGTTACCACGGTGCCGCGGCCGGGCTCGCTGTCGAGCGTCAGCCTGCCGCCGTGCAGCTCGACCAGGGATTTGGCCAGCGTCAGACCGAGGCCGCTGCCTTCGACGCAGGGATTGCCGTCGGGCTTGACCTGGCCGAAGGGAGCGAGCGCGGTGGCGACGTCGTCCGGCGCGATGCCGACGCCGCTGTCTTCGACTGCGAAGCTGAGTCCGCCGTTTGCCTCGCGCCGCGCCGAGAGCTGGACCCGGCCGCCGGGCGGCGTGAACTTGATCGCGTTAGACAGCAGGTTGCCCAGGGCCTGCCGCAGCTTGTCGCCGTCGCCATAGAGCAGCGGCAGGTCCGTCGGGCACTCACAGGTCAGGATCGGCGTCTCGCCGTCGTCGCTCTCATGTGCGGCTTGCAGCACGCCGCGCAGCAGCGCGGCAGGATCGATCTCGCACTCCTCCAGCTCCAGCTTGCCGGCCTCCAGATTCGCCACGTCCAGCAGGTTGCTGATCAGGCGGAGCAGGCGGTTGGCCGAGTCCAACGTCATCTGCGCATAGTCCTTGTAGCGCTCGTCGCCGAGCGGTCCGAAGGCCTGTTGCGCCATGATCTCGCTGAAGCCGATGATGGCGTTGAGCGGCGTACGAAGGTCGTGGCTCATGTTGGCGATGAAGTCGCGCTTGCTGCGGTTCGCCGCTTCGGTCGATTCCACCAGCCGCCGCAGTGCCGCCTCGCGCGCCGCCGAATCGGTCAGATTGCAGCCTTCGCCTTCGAAGCCGACGAACTCGCCGGTTTTCGGGCAGAACTGCGGGCTACCGCTGAGCCGGAACAGCCCCGGAGAGCCGTCGCGCTGGGCCAGCAGCAGGTCGAGGTCGCGAAAGGGCGCGCGGCCGTTCAGCAGCTCGCCGAGCCGCGCGCCGTCGCTGCCGGTCGCCGTCAGCGAATCGAGCCGCGCACCGATCAGCTCGTCCGGCTTGTAGCCTAGTCCCTGGCGCACCGCGCCTGAGAGCTGCTCGATGCGCAGCTCGGCGTCGGTCTCCCAGGTCCAAACCGCTGCCGGCGGCATCACGCCATTGCGCGGCTCCGTCGCTCGCTCGCCGTGCTGCGACGGCAGATCGAGAACGCTGGCGAGATGGGGGTTAGAGATCATCGCTGCGCTTCCCCCGAGCCGCGGCCCGTGCCTCCGCCTGCGTTTCGAGGTCTTCGATCGCCGCCACGTAGTCGGGATTGCGCCGCCAGCGGCGCAGCCGGACCTGCGCCGCCCCGGGCTCCATCTGATCGAAGTAGTCGATGACCTGGGCGACGGCGCGCGGATCGTCGACCGCTGCGCCCAGCGCGCCGTGGGGACCGCACTGACGACAGAGAAAGACGATCACCGCAAAGGCCTTCTTGTCGATGCCGAGCGCCCGGCAGGCGACCGCTAACTCCTTGCCGTCGGCGCCGTAGAGCACGCGCTCGAGACGCGGCGAGCGCAGGCCGGAGAGCTTGGCGAAGCGCTGCTCGAATCGGCTGCGATTGCCGCTGCGCAGCAGGGTGATCAGGACCTGCGCCATGTCCCCCTGCTGATTCGCCGCATCGCCTGCAGCGGCATCGATCTCCCGGGCATCGGCCCTCCAGGCATCGGCCTGTGGCGCAGCGCCGGCCGGCGGTGCCGCCAGCCGCTCGGCCGCGCCGGCGGCCCCAGCCTCGGATGGCGACCGATCGGGCGCTGGCGCGGCCGTGACCCCGGCAGCCGGACGCGCCGGCCGGCCGGCGGCCGCGCCGGCGCGCTCCGCGACGAGCGGCTC
>JBHJOF010000033.1:0-12032 GCA_050330055.1 Kiloniellales bacterium | reverse complement strand
CTGGCGGCGGCGCGTGAACGCCTGGGTCTGCTGCGTGCCGAGCTGGCCGAGCAGCGCCGCCTGCTGTCCGACCGCCAGAGCACGCTCGACGGCCTGATCCGCGAGGCCGAGCTGCGCGCCGGCCGCCGCGCCGCGGTCGCCGAGGAGCACGCCTCCTGGCAGCAGCGCGCCGAGGCGGCGTGCACGCACATCGTCGAGCTGGCCGAGCGCCAGGCCGAGGTCGAACGCGAGATCGAGGCGCTGGCCGGCCGGCCGGCCGAGCTGGCCGAGCGGCGCGAGACCCTCGCCGGGCTGATCGAGAGCGCGGAGCAAAGGCGCCGCGCCGCCGCCGATGCGCTCGCCGGCGGCGAGACCAGGCTGGCCGAGGCCGACCGCGCCCTCAAGGCCGAGGAGCACCGCCTGGCCGAGACGCGCGAGGAGCGGGTTCGCGCCGAGGCCGGCGTCGCCCAGGCCGACCAGACCCTGGCCCAGCTCAAGTCGCGGGTCATGGAGCGGCTCGACTGCCCGGTCGAGAACCTGCTGGAGCTGGCCGAGGTCGATCCCGGCCAGGAGCTGCCGGCGCGCGACGACATCGAGGGCAAGCTGGCGCGCTTGGTCCGCGAGCGCGACAACATGGGCCCGGTCAACCTGCGCGCCGAGCAGGAGGCCGACGAGCTGGAGCAGCAGATCACCGGCATGCAGACCGAGCGCGCCGACCTGGTCTCGGCCATCGCCCGCCTGCGCCAGGGTATCGCCAGCCTGAATCGCGAGGGCCGCGAGCGTCTGCTCGCCGCCTTCGAGCTGGTCAACGGCCATTTCGGCGAGCTCTTCGTGCGCCTCTTCGGCGGCGGCCGCGCGCACCTGGCGTTGACCGAGGCGGAGGACCCGCTCGACGCCGGCCTCGAGATCATGGCGAGCCCGCCGGGCAAGCGCCTGCAGGTCATGTCGCTGCTGTCCGGCGGCGAGCAGGCGCTGACCGCGCTGGCGCTGCTGTTCGCGGTGTTCCTTACCAACCCGGCGCCGATCTGCGTGCTGGACGAGGTCGACGCGCCGCTCGACGACTCCAACGTCGACCGCTTTTGCAACCTGGTCGACGAGCTGGCCGAGCGCACCCAGACCCGATTCCTGGTGATCACGCATCACCGCATGACCATGGCGCGGGTCGACCGCCTGTTCGGCGTAACCATGGCCGAGCGCGGCGTCAGCCAGCTCGTCTCGGTCGACCTGGAGACCGCCGAAACGCTGCGCGAGAGTGCCTAACGCGATTGACTACCGGGTAGTTTCGAGACCCTCAATCCTGTCATTGCCGGGCTTGACCCGGCAATCCATGGTGCCGCTGCACGATGGATGCCCGGATCAGGTCCGGGCATGACATTGTGAGAGGCCAAGTGTCGGAGCCACAAGGCCGGCAAGCACGCGGCACAAGCCGGTGAATCGCGGTCATTTCGCCGCTTCCGCAAGGCGGCCGCAGGCGGCGCGATGCGCCTTGACTCGCCTAGGGGCGCTTAATAAGGTCGCGCCGCCAAGTCGGCGCCGCGGAGACCGGTCTCTGGGGGGAAGCCGGGTGAGCAGACAGGATGACGGACCCCGAAGAGCGGCCTTCGCTCAAGGACCCTTCTCTCAAGGACCTGGATGCTCGCCTGAAGGCTGCCCGCAAGACGCAGGCCGAAGCGGCCGGCGCGGGGCGGAAGCAGAGCGCGGCCGTTGGCTCCAGCGGCATGGGGGTCGGCTTCCGGCTGGCGATCGAGATGGTCACCGGCATCGTGGTCGGCGTGGTGGTCGGCCTGCTGCTGGACCGCTGGCTCGGCACGCTGCCGTTGTTCCTGGTGGTGTTCTTCCTGCTGGGTTCGGCGGCCGGCTTTCTTAACGTCTATCGCGTGGCCAGCGGGCAAGGCTACGCGGTGGGCTACCGCAAGCAGCGGACGACAGGCAAGGACGAGGCGGACGGGGACGCCGCGGACGGCGAGGGGACGGGGTCAGGCACCTGATGGCGCAAACGGCTGAACAGACTGTCGGCGAAGGCTCGGCCGCAGAGGGTGTGCTTGAAGAGATCGAGCACGCCGAGCAGGCGCACGGGCCGCTCGAGCAGTTCGTGATCAAGGCGCTGACCGGCGCCGAGGGCGATCAGCTCCAGTTCTATCACTTCACCAACTCGTCGCTCTTCATGGTGATCGGCCTGGCGCTGGTCGCCGGGACGCTGCTGCTCGGCATGCGGCGCGGCCATCTGGTGCCGACGCGGCTGCAGAGCCTGGCCGAGCTCAGCTACGAGTTCATCGCTAATATGATCCGCGACAACGTCGGGCAGGAGGGGCGCAAGTACTTCCCCTTCATCTTCACGCTCTTCATGTTCGTCTTCGCCGGCAACATGCTGGGCATGCTGCCCTACAGCTTCACCTACACCAGCCACATCGCCGTCACCTTCGCCATGGCGGCGGTGGTCTTCATCGGGGTCACCGTGATCGGCTTCGCCAAGCACGGCCTGCACTTCTTCAGCTTCTTCCTGCCCGCTGGCGTGCCGGTCTTCCTGGCGCCGCTCTTGATCCCGATCGAGGTGCTGTCCTATTTCACGCGCCCGGTGAGCCTGGCGCTGCGGCTCTTCGCCAACATGACGGCCGGCCACACCATGCTGAAAGTCTTCGCCGGCTTCATCGCGCCGCTCGGCATCGTCGGCGGCATCGTGCCGCTCGCCCTGGTCGTTGGCCTGACCGGGCTCGAGCTGATCATCGCCTTTCTGCAGGCCTATGTGTTCACCATCCTGAGCTGCGTCTATCTGAATGATGCGCTTCATCTGCACTAGGACGGCCGGGGCCGGGACCTGCAGGCCAGGACGCTTGACCAATTTGACAAACGAGAGGGACTAGGCAAATGGAAGTCGAAGCCGCAAAGTTGATCGGTGCGGGCCTCGCCGTGGTGGGCCTCGGCGGCGTGGGCGCCGGTATTGGCAACATCTTCTCGTCGATGATCGCCTCCGGGGCGCGCAACCCCGCGGCCATCCCGACGGTCCAGGGCTTCATGTGGATCGGCTTCGCGCTGGTCGAGGCGGTGGCGCTCTACGCCCTGCTGATCGCCCTGTTGCTGCTGTTCGTGTTCTAGAACGCGCTTCACGGCGCGTTCTGCAATCGAGGCGGCAGGCCTGCCATGCCCCAGTTCGATCCGAGCAGCTTTCCCTCGCAGCTCTTCTGGCTGGTCCTGACCTTCACGGCGCTTTACCTGGTGCTGTGGCGGGCGGTGCTGCCGCGCATCTCCTCGGTGCTGGAGCAGCGCCAGGAGAAGATCGAGGACGATCTGACCCGGGCGGAAAAGCTGAAGGCCGAGGCGGAGGAGGTGCTGGCCGCCTACAACAAGGCGCTGGAAGACGCCCGCGCCAAGGCGCAGGCCGACCTCAAGGCGACGGCGGCCGCGATGGCCGAGGCGGCGGCCAAGCGCAACGAGGCCTTCGCCGCCGAGCTCGCCGCCCGCACCAAGGAGGCCGAGGCCAGCATCGCCAAGGCCAAGGCCGAGGCGGTCGCCAACCTTAAGTCGGTCGCGGCCGAGAGCGCCGCGGCCGCCACCGCCCGCCTGATCGGCGTCGAGGTCAGCGAGGCCGAGGTCGGGCAGGCCATCCAGGGGGCGACCGACCAGGTGAGCGGACAGACCTCGGGGAGCGGCGCCTGATGTTCGAGGATCCGACATTCTGGGTCGCGGTCGCCTTCGTCATCACCGTCGGGGCGATTTACCGGCCGGTCAGCCGGGCCGTCTTCAAGGGCCTGGACGGCCGTGCCGAGCGCATTCGCCAGCAGCTCGACGAGGCGCAGCGGCTGCGCGAGGAAGCGCAGAAGACCCTGGCCGAGTACAAGCGCATGCAACGCGACGCGGTGAAGGAGAGCGAGCAGATCCTGGCCAACGCGCGCACCGAGGCCGGGCACCTGCGGGCTCAGGCCGAGCGCGCGCTGGAAGAACAGCTCGCCCGCCGCGAGAAGCTGGCCATGGAGAAAATCGCGCAGGCCGAGGCGGCCGCCCTCAAGGAAGTGCGCGAGCAGGCGGTCGACCTGGCGATCGCCGCCACCGCGCGGCTGCTTAAGGACAAGGTCGATTCGGCCAAGGCCGACGACCTGGTCGAGCGCTCGATCGACGAGCTGGCCGACAAGCTGCATTGACGCCGGAGCCCGGCGCGGCCCCCGTGCCGGAAGAAGGATGTCAGGCCTGCGACGGCCTTGGGCCGGGTTCCAGCGTGCCTTTGGCCGCTCGGAGCCTGCCCTTGGACCCCATTGGGGGCGGCTTCGTGTCGCAGCGTTGACAAGACAGCGCAGCCTTGGCTTGAATCGATCCTTGGATAAGCAATCCGGGGCACCACGGGGATCCGGAGAGGAGTCCGGCGGGAAGTCTCGGCCCAGAGACAGAGGAGGCATCAGTCCATGACCATCCAGCTCGCACGGCGCTTCGGACGCCGCTCATTCCTGGCCGGAAGCGGCGCAGTCGCCGCGGGCCTCGCCTTCGGCCCGCGCTTCGCCCGCGCGGCCGAGGAGAAGCGGCTCAACTTCTACAACTGGGACACCTACATCGGCGAGACGACGCTCGGCGACTTCAAGGACGCGACCGGCATCGATGTCAAGATGGACCTCTACGCCGACAACGACGAGCTCTTCGCCAAGCTCAAGGAGGGCAATCCCGGCTATGACGTGATCGTGCCGACAAACGACTACGTCGAGCGCATGATCGAGGCCCAGATGCTGGAGCAGATCGACCACTCCAAGATTCCGAACAAGGCCAACCTCGATCCGAACTTCACGGAGGCCAGCTTCGATCCGGGCCGCAGGCATTCCATGCCCTACATGTGGGGCACCATCGGCATCGGCTATCGCAAGTCGCGGGTCGATTCGGTGCCGGACAGCTGGAAGTGGCTCTACGACTCGGACCGCTATTCCGGCAGGGTGGCGATGCTCGCGGACGGCGGCACCGTCATCCAGATGGCGCTCAAGTACATGGGCCAGTCGCTCAACTCGACCGACCCGGCGCAGATCGCCAAGGCGGAAGAGATGATCATCCGGCAGAAGCCGCACATCAAGACCTTCGCCGCCGACAACGGCCAGGACCTGCTGCTGGCGGGCGAGGTCGACGTGGTCATGGAGTGGAACGGCGACATCCTGCAGGTCATGGAGGAGGACGACGACATCGCCTATGCCGTGCCGCAGGAAGGCGGCCTTGTGTGGCAGGACTGCCTTTGCATTCCGAAGGGCGCTCCGCACCCGGAGAACGCGCACGCCTTCATCAACTTCATCCTCGAAGCCGAGGCGGGCGCCGCGATCGCCGATTTCATCCAGTACGCCTCGCCCAACAAAGCGGCCAAGGCGTTGCTGCCGGCCGAGTACACCGAGAACCCGGCGATCTTTCCGCCCGACGAGGTGATCGCGAAGTGCGAGGCCAGCCTCTATCTGGGCACGGAGCACGTCCGCCTGATCGACGAGACCTGGACCCGGATCCTCGCGGCGTGAGGCAGGCCGCGGCGGGATGGCCGGCGTGCTCGCGCCGCCGTCCCGGCCGCGACCGAAGTCGTTGGCCATGACCTAGAGCAGCGCGATGGAAAGCTGGCGGCGCAGCCCGCTTGTCTTCTGGGCGACCGGTTTGCCACCGACCTTCTGGCTGGTGGCTTTCTTCCTCGCGCCGCTGGCCATCGTCTGGGTCATCAGCTTCGGCGAGAAGCAGGGCCTGATCGAGATCCTCATCACCTGGACCCTGGACAACTACGCCCGCGCCCTGCAGCCGCTCTATCTCGGCATCTTCGTCAAGTCGCTCTGGATGGCGGCGGCTACCACCATCGTCTGCCTGGTCGTCGCCTTTCCGGTGGCCTTCGCCATCACCTTCGCGCCGGACCGCTGGAAGCCGGTGCTGCTGCTGCTGGTCATCCTGCCGTTCTGGACCAACCTGCTGATCCGCACCTACGCGCTGATCGCGGTGCTGCGCACCAACGGCTACATCAACTGGACCCTGGAGTGGTTCTGGAACCAGGGCGACTGGCTGCTCACCCTGCTCGGCCTCGGCTCGGCACAGCTCCTGGGCGAGCGCTTCGAGCCGCTGACCCTGCTCTACAACAACTTCGCGGTAGTCTTCGGCCTAGTCTACGTCGGCCTGCCCTTCATGGTGCTGCCGCTCTACGCCTCGCTCGACCGCATGGACCGCTCCTACATCGAGGCCAGCCTGGACCTCGGCGCGAGCCAGCTCCGCACCATCTTCGCGGTGGTCGTTCCCTTGGCCAAGGCCGGCATCATCTCGGGCGTCATCATCACCTTCATCCCGGCCATGGGCTCATTCCTGACGCCCGACCTCCTGGGCGGCACCGACAGCCAGATGATCGCCAACGTCATAGAGCGACAGTTCAAGAGCGCCAACGACTGGCCCTTCGGCTCGGCACTTTCGTTCATCCTGATGTATGCCACCTTCTTCGCGCTGGCGCTGCGCGCCGTCCTTGCCAAGGGCGATTCGGCCATGGAACCCCGCTGATGACCGCGATCGGCATCCCGGCGCGCAATGGGGCGGCGCCGCCGCGGCGCTGGCGGCGCAGCGAGCCGATCGGGCCGCTGGACTACGGCCGCCGCCTCTGGCTGCGGCTCAGCGTCGGCGCGGTGCTGATCTTCCTCTATGCGCCGATCGTCATCCTGATGGCCTTCAGCTTCAACGACAGCCGGCGCAACATCGTCTGGCAGGGCTTTACCCTCAAGTACTACGAGAGGGCGCTCAACAACGACAGCCTGCTGCTGGCCTTCGGCAACTCGCTGACCATCGCCTTCATCAGTACACTGGTGAGCGTCGTGCTGGGCGCGCTGGCGGCGCTGGTGCTGTGGCGCTTCCGCTTCCCCGGCAAGGCCTCCTACGAGGGCGCCATGGCTTTGCCGATCGTGATCCCGGAGATCTGCATGGGCGTTTCCATGCTGGTCTTCTTCGCCCGCGTCGGCTGGCCATCCGGCCTGCCCTGGCCGCTCAACCTGGGCAGCATCACCATCGCCCACATCTCCTTCAGCTTCCCCTTCGTCGCCATGGTGGTGCGGGCCCGCCTGGTCAACTTCAACCGCGAGCTGGAGGAGGCGGCCAAGGACCTGGGCGCCAACGAGTGGCAGACCTTCCGCGACGTGCTGATCCCCTTCATGCGCCCCGGCCTGATTGCCGGCGGCCTGCTGGCCTTCACCCTGTCGCTCGACGACTTCGTCATCACCTTTTTCACCTCCGGCCCGGACACCGTCACCTTCCCGGTCAAGGTCTACTCGATGGTGCGCTTCAGCGTGACACCCGAGGTCAATGCCGCCTCGACCGTGCTGATCGTCCTCACCATCGCCTTGACGATCTCGGCGATGTGGCTGCAGAACCGGACCGGCAAGCGCAACAGCTAGGGGCGCGCCTCATGGATACCCGCAAGCCGATCATCTCCATCCGCGACGTGACCAAGCGCTTCGCCGGCGCGGTCACCGCGGTCGACCAGGTCTCCATGGAGATCCGCGAGGGCGAGTTCTTCGCCCTGCTCGGGCCCTCGGGCTGCGGCAAGACCACGCTCTTGCGCATGATCGCCGGCTTCGAGATCCCGACCGAGGGCGAGGTCCTGATCGACGGCCAGGACATGTCGCACGTGCCGCCGAACCGGCGGCCGATCAACATGGTGTTTCAGTCCTATGCCGTCTTTCCGCACATGAGCGTGTTCGACAACGTGGCCTACGGCCTCAAGGTGACCGGCGTGCCCAGGGGCGAGATTCGCGGCCGGGTCGAGGAGGCGCTCGAACTGGTCAAGCTCGGCGGCTTCGGGGCGCGCAAGCCGGACCAGCTCTCCGGCGGTCAGCGCCAGCGCGTGGCGCTGGCCCGCGCGCTCGTCAAGCGGCCCAAGGTGCTGCTGCTCGACGAGCCCCTCTCGGCGCTCGACGCCAAGCTGCGCGAAGCCATGCAGCTCGAACTGGTCCGCCTGCAGCACGCCGTCGGCATCACCTTCATCATCGTCACCCACGACCAGAACGAGGCGCTCTCGATGGCCAACCGCATCGCCGTCATGGAGGCTGGCAAGGTGCGCCAGGTGGCCGCACCGGCCGAGCTCTACGAGTATCCCAACTGCCGTTTCGTGGCCGACTTCATCGGCAAGATGAACCTCTTCGAAGGGCGCATGACGGGGATCGCCGGCGAGCGCGTGGTGATCGACGTAACCGGGCTCGGCCAGGTCCTGCTGGCGGCGGGCGACGAGCAGGTCGCCACCGGCGGCCAGGTCGGCATCGCGGTGCGGCCGGAGAAGGTGCGGATCGAGCGGGCGCAGCCGTCCGGCGACCGCGTGGCGCTGCGCGGCCGGGTCAGCGAGGTTGCCTACTACGGCGACACCTCCTTCGTCTTCATCACCGACGACAGCGGGCGCAGCATCTCGGTCAACCTGCAGAACGAGGCGCGCAGCACCGCCCAGCGGGTCAAGATCGGCGACGAGCTCTGGTGTTCCTGGGACCCCGACGACACCCTGCTGCTGGCGCGCTAGATGGGGCTTCGATCGGGCTGTGGTGAGAAGCGCCTTCCTTCCTCCCATCGCTGACGCGATGAGGCCTGTGTCACCCTCACCCTCTCACGCAGCCGCAGGACGCTTGGGAGGGTGATAAGCGAAGCCGAGGCGTATCATAATCAAGAGAGGGGTGCACAATCATGGGCGGCGACGTCTCGGTTCTCGGTCTGTCCGGCAGCCTGCGCCGGGGCTCGTTCAATGCGATGCTGATTAGGGCGGCGCAGGAGCTGACGCCGGACGGCATGACGATCGAGCCTTTCGATCTGGCGGAGATACCGCTCTACAACGAGGACGTCCGGCAGCAGGGCCTGCCGGCGCCGGTGGTGGCGCTGCGCGAGCGCATCGCCGCGGCCGATGCTCTGCTGATCGCCACGCCGGAGTACAACTATTCGATCCCGGGCGTCTTGAAGAACGCCATCGACTGGGCCTCGCGGCCGCCCGATCAGCCGTTCGACGGCAAGCCGGTCGCCATCATGGGCGCGAGCCCCGGCCGCCTCGGCACGGCGCGGGCGCAGTACCACCTGCGCCAGGCTTTCGTGTTCCTGAACGCCTTGCTGCTGAACAAGCCGGAGGTCATGGTGGCCGGCGCCAACGATCTGTTCGACGAGAGCGGCCGGCTCACCGACCAGGCGACGCGTGATCATGTGCGTGCTCAGCTCGAGGCGCTGGCCGCCTGGACCCGGCGGCTGCGCGCCTCCGCATAGCGCCTGCGGTCACATCTTCGCGAGCCGCCGGCCGTCACGCAGCGCTCGATGGCGGTTCGAGTCGCCGCCGCCGCCGCTTGTTGTTAGCATTCCCGGAACGCGCGAGCGCTAAACTGGGAAATTCCACAGAATTGCAGTGCGAAATTTGCTCGCGCGAAGCAGCGGACCGAACTCACTACGGGGAGTTAGCCGATGAGCACGAGCAAGATCGACCCGCGCGTCTTCGCGCTCTACGACGACTACTGTCACGGCCGGATCGACCGGCGCGAGTTCTTCGGCCGCGCCGCGGCGCTGTCCATCGTCGGCGGCTCCGCGCTGTCCATGGCGCAGAGCCTGCTGCCGCGCTACGCGGAGGCGCAGACCATCTCCTTCACCGACGAGCGCATCAAGGGCCTCTACGTCGACTACCCCTCCGACGGCGGCACCTCCGGGCAGATGCGCGGTTACCTGGTGCAGCCGGCCGGCGAGGGGCCCTTTCCGAGCGTGCTGGTGATCCACGAGAACCGCGGCCTCAATCCCTACATCGAGGACGTGGCGCGCCGCGCCGCCGTCGAGGGTTTCCTGGCGCTGGCGCCGGACGGGCTGGCGTCGATCGGCGGCTATCCGGGCAACGACGACGACGGCCGCACCATGCAGGCGAGCCTGGACCAGGCCAAACTGCGCCAGGACATGCTCAACAGCGCCCGCCACCTCAAGGCGCACGAGCAGTCGAGCGGCAAGCTCGGGGTGACCGGCTTCTGCTGGGGCGGCGGCACGACCAACTTCCTGGCGGTGACGATGGGCGACGAGCTGGATGCGGCCGTGCCCTTCTACGGTGCCGCGCCCGACCCGGCCGAAGTGGCCAGGATCCGTGCGCCGCTGCTGATCCACTACGCCGAGGACGACGAGCGCATCAACGCCATGCGGCCCGACTTCGAGGCCGCGCTCGAGGCCAACAAGATCAGCTACGAGGCGCACGTCTACCCGGGGACGCTGCACGGCTTCCACAACAACTCGACGCCGCGCTACAACGAGGAAGCCGCGGAGCTGGCCTGGCAGCGGACGATCGACTTCTTCAAGACGCATCTGGCATAGCGTCAGCGGCCCGCGCGCGACGGCTCATCGGCCAAGAAAGCGCCTGCGCGTTCTGTTGTTCGCTTTGTTGACGCCCCCCTCCCTAACCCTCCCCCTCAAGGGGGGAGGGGACGTGAGGCGGCGATGGTTTGTTTGCCTCCCCCCTTGAGGGGGAGGGTTAGGGAGGGGGGACTGGCGCGAAGCGCCGAAAGCGCATCTCCTCGATGCCAGACGCAGTGGTGCCGGAGAGGCTGCCATACCTGCTACAACGCCTTGCGGCAGGGCGCTGTTGATTTAAACCGAACAACGGTGGTGTGGAGGGGAGGTCGCTGGCCCTCTCTTCTTGGCGCGTATGGTCGCGGCGAGGCGAAAGCTGTTAGGGCGTCCCCGTGGTCTCCGCTACACTAGACGAGAAAGGCAGCCATGAAGACTACTGGGGAGCAGAGGGGGCGATCACGATATGGGCAGAGCAAATGCGCGCTGGCGGGGCAGACTCGTGCTGCTGGCCGTTTTGGTCTTGGGGGCTTCCAGCCACGCAGTTCAGGCCCAGCAGAGCGTGCCGATCGACGCCTTTGTCGGCGTCTGGCGGGGCTCGGGCATCGCCAGCGGCGAGAGCGGCTACGTCCTGGACGAGACGGTGCGCGATCTCGACGTGACCATCCGCAAGGCCGGCGAGGGTTTCACCATCGACTGGGTAACCGTGCTGCGCAAGGGTCCTGAGGGCAGCCGCGAGGCGGAGCGCAAGGAGAGCTCGATCACCTTGCAGCCGGCCGCACGGCCCGGCCTCTACCGCCCGGCCGAGGCGGGCGACCTCTTCGGCGAGGAGGGCCTCACCTGGGCGCGGCTCGATCGGCAGACCCTCAGCCTCTACCGCCTGGTGCTGGGCGAGCGCGGCGCCCTCGACCTCAGCCGCTACGACCGCACGCTCCTGGGCGGCGGCATGAAGCTCGAGTTCACCCGCCAGCAGGACGGCAAACTGATCCGCAGCGTCACCGGCCGCCTGGTCAAGGCGGCGAATTAGGCGGTAAGGAAGAAAGTATCCAGCACAGGGTCGGCCGGTACCTGTGCGGATTCCGGCGGCGACGCGACTTGTTGCCATCAACTCTGATCTACATCACTAGCCAGGTTCATGGCGAACAAATGAACAAATACCACTTGTACTTTGACGACAGTGGCAGTCGCGACCCCGACAAGTCACTTATGGCCGAAGGCGAGCGCGAGGACCGCATGGACTGCTTTGCTCTTGGCGGCGTACTTATCAGGGAAGAAGAGGTTGACCAAGTCTATGCTGCATACAAGACGTTCTGTGCAGAGCATAGCATCACTTATCCTTTGCACTCCTGGGCGATTCGCGGCGGGCGTGGCAAGTTCGCTTGGCTGAAAAAGCCGGAAAGGGCCGGCATATTCTTGTCTGCGCTGGAAGAGTTCTTGCTTTCCCTGCCGATCGTTACGATTGCTTGTGTCGTCAACCGTCCCGGTTACGTAGCGCGTTATCGGGATCGCTACCGAGAGCGGCTTTGGTTCATGTGCAAGACAGCTTTCTCGATCTTGACAGAGCGGGCGGCGAAGTTCGTGGACGAACAAGAGGGCAAGCTGGAAATCTATTTTGAGACCACGGGCAAGAAGGAGGATAAGGATCTCGTCACCTATATGCGCAGCCTGAAAACGGAAGGCCCGCCCTTTTCATCGGAGACATCGGCCGGCTACACGCCGCTAAGAGTCTGACTCGAAACTCATGTTGAGCGTGCCAGGCGCCGCGTGAGCAGCATGACAGAGGCAGCATAGAGGAAGGCTTCGGCTGA
>JBHJOF010000032.1:0-14068 GCA_050330055.1 Kiloniellales bacterium | reverse complement strand
CCCTTGCCGCCGAGCAGCCCCTTCATGTCGGCGCCGCCCTCCGCCTTGCCGCCCCCGAAGGCGTAGACCCATTTGCTCATCTTCTCTTACATCCCCGCCACTAGTCTCTAAAGCTTATCATTGACGATCGTCCGCGGCCTCATGCTTCGACAAGCTCAGCATGAGGGCGCGCCAGCTGCGCGCACTCAACCTCACCCTGAGCCTGTCGAAGGGTGAGGCCACCCGGTCGCGCATCAACGGACAGTGAATCCAACCTAACCCTCGATCCTGGAAAAATCGGCGACCTCGCCCAGCGTCGCGCCGATCCGGCTAAGCAAACGTAAACGGTTCGCCCGCAGGTCCGGCTCCTCGCAGTTGACCGTCACCTTGTCGAAGAAGTCGTCGACCGGCCGGCGCAGCCTGGCGAGCGCGGCCATGGCGCCGGTGAAGTCCTCGGCCTGCAAGGCCGGGCGCGCCGTCGCGGCCGACTGCTGCAGGGCCTCAGCCAGCTCGCGCTCCTCCGCCGCACTCAGGCGGCCCTCGTCGGGCGCGCCGTCGTAGCGCGTCTTGTCCTTCTTCTCCTCGATGCGCACGATGTTGGCCGCGCGCCGGTAGGCCACCAGCAGGTTGGCACCGTCGTCGCTCGCCAGGAAGCGCTCCAGCGCCTTGACCCGCTCCAACACGCGCACCAGGTCGTCCTCGCCGCCAAGCGCGAACACGGCAGCGATCAAGTCGTGGCGCACGCCCTTGTCGCGCAGTAGAACCTTTAAGCGATCTTCCAGAAATTCGAGAAGCTCAAGAGCCCTTTGATCGATTTCCTTTGCCCAGCCCGGCTTTTTCCTTCCCACAAATAGTTTAGCTGGATGACCCTGGCCGACGAACCCGCCAGGACCAAGTGCCTCTTTTGCCACTCTTAGCCCGCGCTCTCGTTCAAGACGGTCTACGTCAATCAGCTCTCTGCCTCTTCTAAAAACATCCGCCAGCGGAACCCTAATTTGGTTTTCTAGAATGAGCCTGATAACACCTAGTCCCGCGCGGCGCAGCGCGTAGGGATCCTTAGAGCCAGTTGGCTTCTCGCCGATTTCCCAGAAGCCGACCAGGGTGTCGATCTTGTCGGCCAGCGCGACCGCCACCGACACCGGCTCGCTCGGGCAACGGTCGCTCGGGCCCAAGGGCGAATAGTGCTCGGCGATGGCGCGGGCCACCTCGGGGTGCTCGCCGTCGGCGAGCGCGTAGTAGCGGCCCATGACGCCCTGCAGCTCGGGGAACTCGCCGACCATGCCGGTGGTCAGGTCGGCCTTGGCGAGCCGCGCCGCCGAGCGCACGCGGTCGCCATCCGCACCCGGCACATGCTTGGCGATCGCGACCGCCAGCGCCTCCATGCGGTCAGCCTTCTCGTCGAGCGTGCCGAGCTTGGCGTGGAACACGATCTCCTTCAGCTCGGGCGCGCGGCTGGGGAGCGAGCGCTTGCGGTCCTGGCCCCAGAAGAAGCGCGCGTCGGCCAGGCGGGCGCGCAGCACGCGCTCGTTGCCGGCGACGATGGTCGCGCCCTTGTCGAGGGTCTCCATATTGGCCACGACAACGAAGCGCGCGGCCAGCCTGCCGTCGCCGTCCGTTGTCGAGAAATACTTCTGATGGTGGCTCATCGAGGTGGTCAGCACTTCGGGCGGCAGGTCCATGTAGGCCTGATCGATCTCGCCCATCAGCACGACAGGCCATTCGACCAGCCCCGTGACCTCTTCCAGGAGGCCCTGGTCGTCGCGCAGCCGCAGGCCCTGCGACTCGACCAGCGCCGCGGCGCCCTCGGCGATCACGCGGCGGCGCTCGTCGCGATCGATCATCACCTTGGCGGCGCGCAGCCTGTCGCGGTAGTCGGCAAAGGAGGTAACGCTGAAAGGCTCCGGCGCCAGGAAGCGATGGCCCATGGTGCGGTTGCCGAACCAGTAGATATTGGCATCGTCCTTCTGCGCGTCGCCCAGCGCCAGCGCGCCCTTGAGCGGCGCGCCGTCGAGCATGGCCAGCACCGACCAGAGCGGCCGCACCCAGCGGCCCGTGGTCGAGCCCCAGCGCATCGACTTCGGCCAGGGCAATGCCTCGGCCGCGGCAATGACGATGTCGGTCAGCACCTCGGCGGTCGGCCGGCCCGCCACCTGGCGCACCGCGAAATAGAAGCGGCCCTTGTCGGTCTCGCGCACCTCGGCCTCGCCGATCTCGGCCAGGCCGTTCGCCTTGAGGAAGCCCTGCACGGCCTGCTCGGGTGCGCCGACCTTGGGGCCCTTCTTCTCCTCGGTCACGTCGGGCTGCCGCTCGGGCAAGCCCTGCACCACCAGCACGAGTCGCCGCGGCGTAACGTAGCTCCGCGCGTCCTTGTAGGTCAGGCCCGCCGCATTAAGCTTCCCGGTCACCAGGGGCCGCAAGTCATCTGCCGCCCGCGCCTGCATGCGCGCCGGAATCTCCTCCGACAATAGTTCCAGCAACAGCTCAGGCATGGCCAAACACGGAAGACGCTTGGTGTCCGCCCCCCTCCCCGGCCCTCCCCCTCAAGGGGGGAGGGGGTAAATAGTCGCGCTTGCAATCAACGCGACTCATGCCGATTCGAACTGAACGCGACCGCAGGGCGCTACCCGAATCCCCTCCCCCCTCGAGGGGGAGGGTTAGGGAGGGGGGCCAATGAAAAAGTGCCTTCATCGCCCGCCCTCCAGATGCCGCAGGATCTCAGCGAGCACGGCGTCGATATCGCGCATAACATCGTTGTTCCAGAAGCGCAGGACACGGTATCCACGCGACGCCAACCAGGCGTCGCGCGAACGGTCGCGTGCCGCGTCATCGACATGCTGCCCACCGTCAAGCTCGACCACGAGCTTCTCCGATGCGCAGGCGAAGTCAGCGACAAAGGGGCCGATTGGCATTTGCCGGCGGAAACGGAAGCCGCCGAGCTGGCGACGGCGCAGATGCGACCAGAGGCGCTGTTCGGGCTCGGTCAGGTTGCTGCGCAGGAGCTTGACGTGCGACCGTGAGTCCGGGTGCTCCTCACGAAGGGGGTAGCCGTTTGTTCGGCCCCCCTCCCCGGCCCTCCCCCTCGAGGGGGGAGGGAGAGTATCGTCGCGCGCCATCACGAGCGAATCTCACCGGTCTGCGTCGCCAGCCAGGCTTCGCAGCAGCCCTTGGCGAGCGCGCGGACGCGGGCGATGTAGGCCTGCCGCTCGGTCACCGAGATGACGCCGCGCGCGTCGAGCAGGTTGAAGATGTGGCTCGCCTTCATGCACTGGTCATAGGCCGGCAGCGGCAGCAGGCGGTCCTGCGACAGCAGCTTGCTGCACTCCGCCTCGGCGTCCTTGAAGTGCTGGAACAGCCGCTCGGTCGTCGCCAGCTCGAAGTTGTAGGTCGAGAACTCGCGCTCGGCCTGCAGGAAGACGTCGCCATAGGTCTTGCCGCCCGCCTCTTTCGGAATGCCGTCCCAGTCGAGATCGTAGACGTTCTCGATGCCCTGCACGTACATCGCCAGGCGCTCGAGCCCGTAGGTGATCTCGCCGGTGACCGGGCGGCACTCGAGCCCGCCGACCTGCTGGAAGTAGGTGAACTGGGTCACCTCCATGCCGTCGCACCAGACCTCCCAGCCGAGGCCCCAGGCGCCCAGCGTCGGGCTCTCCCAATCATCCTCCACAAAACGAATATCGTGCTTCAAGGGATCGATGCCGATCTCGCGCAGCGAGCCCAGATAGAGTTCCTGCGAGTCCGGCGGCGAGGGCTTGATGATGACCTGGAACTGGTAATAGTGCTGCAGCCGGTTCGGGTTATCGCCGTAGCGCCCGTCGGTCGGCCGGCGCGAGGGCTGCACGTAGGCCGCCTTCCAGGTCCCCGGCCCGAGCGAGCGCAGCGTGGTCGCCGGATGGAAGGTGCCGGCGCCGACCTCCAGGTCGTAGGGCTGCAGGATGACGCAGCCCTGGCGCGCCCAATAGTCCTGCAGCTTGAGGATCAAGCGCTGGAAACAGGTCTCGGGGTTGGCCGCTGCGGGCTTTCCGGCCGTGGAAACGGCGGATGGGAGCGTCATGGCGCGGGATCGGCTCGTGGTGCAGTGCGGAAAAGCCGGCGCACCTTAGCCCCCGGCCTGTGGCGAATCAAGCGCACCGCCTGGGCTCGGGGCGACCACCGCAAGGCCATGTGCCGCGGTGATTTTTCTCGCTAAGCCCCGCCCGGCTCCAGGCTCTAATAGGGACAGTCGGGGCGGCCGCAGTTGCTGCTGCCGCGGGCGGGCACGTAGGACTGGCAGACCGGGCAGAGCACCATGTCTTCCGCGTCCGCTTGCTCATCGCGCTTGGCCGCCCGCCCGCCGGACGCCTTGTGGCCGGACGCCTTGTGGCCGGATGGCTTGCCGCCCATTCGCTCGCGCAGCTTGGCCTCCGCCTTGCGGGTCGCATCGAGGCGGGACAGGAACTTGAAGCCGTACCAGACCGCGGCGACGATCGCGATCAGCACCAGGATCTTCTGCAGGGAGAAGCCGAACATCGTCCCTTTTAGGTTTGCCCGTGGTTGCGGTCAAGCGAAGGGCCCGCCCGGCTGAAGATGCTGGCGATCGAGATCGGCGAAGCAGCGATTGCCTACCGCCCCGAGAGCCTGATTCCCCGCTCGCAGCTCACAGGCCGAAGCGAGACCACAGGGCGCGCTCCTCGACGGCGGCGAGCAGGCCGCCGGCCCAGTCGGCCGGCTGCGGCCCCGCTCGTTCCAGGGCCTCAGTGACACCGAGCCGCCGGCGCCACCAGGGCTGCCGGCCGCCGATCCGTTTGAGCTGCACCTTGTCGCCGAAGCGCTGGCGCATGACCTGGCGCAGCTCGCCCAGGCCGTCGACCAGGCCCAGCTCGCGGGCGCGCTTGCCGGTCCAGAACTCGCCGTTGAACAGCGTCGTCTCGTCGGCCTTCAGCTTGGCGCCGCGACGGCGGCGCACCATCTCCTTGAAGCTCTCGTGGATGTCCTGCTGGATCGCTTCCAGCCGCTTCAGGTCTTCCGGGTCTTCGGGCTTGAAGGGATCGAGCATGGCCTTGCGCTCGCCCGCGGTATGCAGGCGCCGCTCGACGCCGATGCGCTTGATCAGCTCCTGCAGGCCGAAGCCGGACGAGATGACGCCGATCGAGCCGACGATGGAGTTCTCGTCGGCGAAGATCTCGTCGGCCGCACAGGCCAGCCAGTAGCCGCCCGAGGCCGCGACGTCCTCGGTAAACGCAAAGACCGGAATCTCCTTCTCGTCGGCCAGCGCGCGGATGCGCGTCGCCAGCAGCGCCGACTGCACCGGCGAGCCGCCCGGCGAGTTGATCGACAGCGCGACGGCCGACAGCCGCTTCATCTTGAAGGCGCGCTCGATGGCCTGCGCCTGACCGGCCAGGGTCAGGCCCGAGCGCAGGGGCCCGAGGCTGCCGATCACGCCGGTCAGGCGCAGCACCGCCACCAGCGGCGGCCGCCTCGTGAAGCGCACCACCGGCAGGCGCGACAGCAGGGAATAGATACCCATTCAGTGGAAAGTAGGCCCTGCCGACGGCCTTGCCAATGGCTCGCGCTCAGAACGTCAAGGCCGCGGCGTGGCGCAGCACCGCCTCGGCCGCGTCGGTGAAGCGGCCGTCCGCCTGGTGCAGCACCAGGCCCGGCGCCGTCACATAGCCGCCCGCGCGTCCCTTCCAGGCGCGGACGATCACCCGCTTGGCCGGCTTGCCGTCCTTCGGCCAGAGCGGAAAGACCACCGCCTCGCCGGCCCCGTCCGCCAGCACGGCGAGCAGCGCGTCGAGGCGATCGGCGCGATGGATGAAGCTGACGCTGCCGCCCGGCCGCGCCATGCCCAGGGCCGCTGCCACCCAGTCGCCGAGCGTCGCCTCGCTTTCCAGGTTCGCCGCCGCGCGCAGCACCTTGGGCGAGGGGGTCGCCGCGCCGCGCTCCAGGTAGGGCGGATTGCACAGCACGTGGTCATGGCGCTCCGGCGCAAGCGCGCCGGCCCGCATCCCGACGGGCGGCGTTCTGACGTCGCCCTCGAAGACACGAACCGCGTCGGCCAGATCGTTCAGCGCCGCGTTCTCGCGCGCCAATCGGACCAGCAGCGGCTCTCGCTCGAGGCCGTCGACCAGGACGCCTGCCACCCGCCTGGCCAGACAAAGCGCCGCCGCGCCGACGCCGCAGCCCAGATCGAGCGCCCGCTCGCCCGGTGCCGCCGGCACCGCCGCGGCCAGCAGCACGGGATCGATGGCGACGCGGTAGCCCTCGACCGGCTGGCGCAGCAGAAGACGCCCGCCCAACAAGCGGTCCTCGCTGATCCCCGGGCTGACCCCCGGGCTGACCGCCGGCTCCGCTCCGGCAGCCGGCGACTTGCCGCCCTTTCCGCTCACGCCAGCCTTCACTTCAGCTCTGAACCCTCGCCGGCCTCGGACAGCACCTGAACGGCCCGCGCATAGTCCGACTCATCGACGACGAGGCGCCGCGGGATCGCCCCGGCCGAGCCTTCCAGGACGCTGGTGTGCTGGTCGAGCAGGACGGCCTCGATCCCGGCGTCCGCGAGCAAGGCCTGCAGCCAGGAGAGCTTGACCATGTCGTTGGTGCGTATCACTTCCTTCATTGGCCTGCCCCTTTGCCGGAGGCCGGTCACGCCTGCGCGATAACGGCGATCCTAGCGCGGCGATTTCTGGCGTTCCAGACGGCCTCGCACTATGTTAAGGGCCAGAATGCGGGTTAGCCATTGCCTCTGGGGGAGGCCGGCGTCCCGCCGAGCAAGGAACGGTTGGGGAAGCCACTTGGCCATCGTCGTCGATCTATCCGGCCGCAAGGACAGCGAGAGGCCCGGCCCGCGCGCCAGCCTCGACGCGCTTTCCGCCCTGGTGGGCGAGGACCTGAAGGCGGTCAACGCGCTCATTCTCGAGCGCATGCAGTCACCGGTCTCGCTGATCCCGCAGCTCGCCGGACACATCATCGCCGCCGGCGGCAAGCGTCTGCGACCGATGCTGACCCTGGCGGCGGCGCGGCTTTGCGGCTACACCGGCGAGCGCCAGATCGCGCTCGCCGCCTGCGTCGAGTTCATCCACACCGCGACGCTGCTGCACGACGACGTGGTCGACGAGAGCAACCTGCGTCGCGGCCTCGACACGGCCAACGCGGTCTGGGGCAACAAGCCGAGCGTGCTGGTCGGCGACTTCCTGTTCAGCCGCGCTTTCCAGCTCATGGTCGAGGATGGTTCGCTGGAGGTGCTGCGCATCCTGTCCAACGCCTCGGCCGTGATCGCCGAGGGCGAGGTGCGCCAGCTCACCACCTCGAACAACATGACGACGACCGAGGAAGACTACCTCGAGGTCATCCGCTCCAAGACCGCCGCGCTCTTCGCTGCGGCCTGCCGCATCGGCGCGGTGGTCGCCGACCGGCCATCCTCGGAGGCCGAGGCGCTCGGCCGCTACGGGCGCAGTCTCGGCATCGCCTTCCAGCTGGTCGACGACGTATTGGACTACCACGCGCAGCAGGCCGAGCTCGGCAAGACGATCGGCGACGACTTCCACGAAGGCAAGGTCACGCTGCCCGTCGTGCTGGCCTACCAGCAGGGCAACGAGGAGGAGCGTGCCTTCTGGCGCCGCTGCCTGGAAGATCTCGAGCAGAGCGAGGAAGACCTGCACCGCGCCATCGCCCTGATGGAACACTACGGCACCCTGACGGAAAGCGTGCGGCGCGCGCGGGGCTATGCCGACGAGGCCCGCAGGGCGCTCCGCGTCTTCCCCGACACCTTGGAGCGCCGCGCGCTGGCCGAAGTCGTCGACTTCTGCGTCGAGCGCGCTTTCTAGAATTACTCTAGCCGGCGCAAAGCGTCGCTGTCCGATCCCCGGATGGTTCGGATGACGCGGCCGCCTGACCCGGACACTGCCGCAAAAATAGGCAGCGGCCCTCCGCCGGCGACGCCGGGCCTATCATGTGGTCTGGAACGTTGGCTGCGAAGCGGACCATTTCGCCCGGCTTTCTCGCTGGAGGCGGGGCAGAAATGGTCGGGGAGAGAGGATTTGAACCTCCGGCCCCCGCCTCCCGAAGACGGTGCTCTACCAGGCTGAGCTACTCCCCGGCGCGCGGGGTTATAGCGATTCCAAGATGACTTGGCAATGCTCGGAAGGCCATGCTTGGAACGGCCGCCCGAGACCGCCGAAAACGCACGGCGCGCAACGCCGCCAAGGTTCCAGCCTTGTTTCCCCATAGGGCCTGAGATAGCTTGAACCCTGCTTTCCCGCCGCCGCACGAGCCTGTTGCGCGGGTGGCTGCTTCAACTGAACAAATGGCCTGCCAGCACCAGCCAGGCGGGCAGGAAAACGAACGGGAGGTTCACTAAGATGCGAGTTCGTTCCCTCTTGAAGCACGCGGCCATTGGCCTCGTACTCGGCGGCCTTTTTGCCGCCTCCGTTACCGACGCGCAGGCGGATCGGGTGCGCTGGAAGATGGGCAGCGCATTTCCCAGCAAGCTTGTGCAGCTGGGCACACTCGGTACCAGCCTCTCCGCCAAGCTCGAACAAATCTCCGGCGGCGATGTGCGGCTCCAGTTCTTCGAGCCCAACGCCCTGGTCCCGCCGCTCGAGATGTTCGACGCGATCTCGGCGGGCTCGCTCGACGCCGCCTGGTCGACGCCCGGCTACTGGTTCGGCAAGGAGCCGTCACTGGCGCTGTTCTCCGCCGTGCCGTTCGGCCCGAGCTCCGGCGAGTATCTGGCCTGGATCTACTACGGCGGCGGCTACGAACTGATGGACGAGATCTACGCCAAGCACAACATCAAGGCTGTGATCTGCGGCATCATCGCGCCCGAGGCCTCGGGCTGGTTCCGCAACGAGATCAAGTCGGTCGACGACCTCAAGGGCCTGAAGATGCGCTTCTTCGGGCTGGGCGCAAAGGTCATGGAGAAGGTCGGCGTCTCGACCCAGCTGATTGCCGGCGGCGACATCTATCCGGCCCTGGAGCGTGGCTCGATCGATGCGACGGAATACTCCATGCCGGCCATCGACCTCGACCTCGGCTTCTATCAGATCGCCAAGCACTACTACTTCCCGGGCTGGCACCAGCAGTCCACCCTGTTCGATCTGATGATGAACCTGGACAAGTGGAACGCGCTCAGCGACATCCAGAAGGCGCAGATCGAGGTCGCCTGCGGCGACAACGTGCGCGAAGGCCTGGCCGAAGGCGAGGCGATCCAGTTCGCCGCCATCAAGGAGCTCAGGGAAAAGGGCGTGCAGATCCATCGCTGGCCGGACGAGATTCTGAATGCCCTGGAAGCGGCCTGGCAGGAGGTCGCGGCCGAGCTCTCCGCCCAGGACGAGAACTTCAAGAAGGCCTGGGATTCGCTCGCGGCCTTTCGTGCCGACTACACGACCTGGAAGGAGCTGGGCTATTTGAACTAGCCCGCCGGCACTTTCGGTGAGCCGTTGCCTTGAGCCGGAGCCCGAGACACGGGCTCCGGCTCGGCTCGCCGGGGCCAGGGCCTGATTGCGTCAGCCGCACAGCCGTACGCTCCCGAGGGGCACTAGATGGAATGGCTTTTCCGTTTCAGTGACTGGGTAGATCGTGTCCTGACCTGGATCGCGCGCGTCGCCGCCTGGGCGGGCGTTGTGCTCATCGGCATCACGATCTTCGACGTCGTCACCCGGCGCTTCTTCGTGCTCGGCTCCACCAAGTTGCAGGAGCTCGAATGGCACTTCCACACCATCCTGTTCAGCTTCCTGCTGGGCTATGCCTACCTCAAGGACGCGCACGTGCGCATCGACCTGATCCGCGAGGGGCTGAGCAATCGGCTCCAATGGTGGATCGAGCTGCTCGGCTGCCTGCTGTTCCTCCTTCCCTACTGCGTGCTGGTGGTCTACTTCAGCTACGACTTCGCCCTGCGCTCCTACATGGACAGCGAGACCTCTGCCTCGGCCACCGGCCTCACGCACCGCTGGATCATCAAATCGACCATCCCGATCGGTTTCTCCCTGCTCGGCCTCGCCGGCATCGCGGTCGCCCTGCGCAAGATCGCCGAGCTCTTCGGCCCGCCGGAGCTGCGCGAGAAGGTGCACGAGATCGAGGAATCCGAAGCCGAGCACCTGGACCAGGTCAAGCTCGATGAGCTCGAAAAGCTGAACCGCGGCGGGGATCTGCGATGAACTTCTACATCGAAGACTACCTGCCCCTCTTCATGTTCGCCGCGCTCGGCTTCCTGCTGTTCACCGGCTATCCGGTCGCTTTCGTGCTGGGCGGCGTGGGCCTCGCCTTCGGCGCGATCGGCATCCTCTTCGACGTCTTCACCTTCATCCAGTTCTTCAGCATCGTGCCGCGCATCTGGGGCGGCATCGCCGAGAACCTGGTGCTGACCGCGATCCCGATGTTCATCTTCATGGGCGTCATGCTCGAGAAGAGCGGCGTGGCGACCGACCTGTTGCACTGCCTGCAGGTGCTGCTGCGCCGGGTTCCCGGCGGCCTCGCCCTGGCGGTCATCATCATGGGCACCATCATGGCGGCCACCACCGGCATCATCGGCGCATCGGTGGTCATGATGACCCTGCTCGCCCTGCCGGCGATGCTGGAGCGCGGCTACAACGTCCCGCTCGCGACCGGCTCGATCGGCGCGTCGGGGACGCTGGGCATCCTGATCCCACCCTCGATCATGCTGGTCATCATGGCCGACCTGCTGTCGCGCTCGGTCGGCAACCTCTTCGTCGCCGCCATCATCCCCGGGTTCCTGCTGGCGGCGCTCTACATGGTCTTCGTCGCGGTCAACTGCAGCCTCAGGCCCAAGCTGGCGCCTCCCCTGCCGGCCGACGTCGGCCCGCAAACCAAGGGCGAGCTCCTGCTCATGGTGCTGCGCAGCTTCGTGCCGCCGGTGTTCCTGATCTTCCTGGTTCTGGGCTCGATCCTCTTCGGCTGGGCGACGCCGACCGAGGCCGCCGGCGTCGGCGGCGCCGGCGCCATCCTGCTCGCCCTTGTCAACCGCCGCCTGAGCTTCCGGGTGATGCAGGACGTGGTCGAGCGCGCGGCGTTGACCGGTGCCATGCTGTTCGGCATCTTTCTCGGCGCGACCTGCTTTTCTTACGTGTTCCGCATCCTGGGGGGCGACTTCCTGGTCATCGGCCTGATCGAGTCCTTCGGCCTGGGCAGCTGGGGCCTGCTCATCCTGCTGATGGCGATCGTCTTCTTCCTCGGCTTCTTCTTCGACTGGATTGAGATCACCCTGATCGTGCTGCCGGTCTTCGCGCCGATCATCGCGCTGCTCGACTTTGGCGACCACGTGGACAAGACGGAGTTGGTCTACTGGTTTGCCATCCTGCTGGCGGTCAACCTGCAGACCTCCTTCCTGACGCCGCCCTTCGGCTTTGCCCTGTTCTACATGAAGGGCGTCGCCCCGCCGGGGGTGCGTATCCAGCAGATCTACCAGGGCATCGTGCCCTTCGTGCTGCTGCAGCTGGTCGGGCTCGCGCTGGTCGTGGCCTTCCCCGATCTCGCCCTCTGGCTGCCCCGCGTCCTGCTCAATTGAGCCGGGCCATGACCGCTCTGCGGCCAGGCGGAACGAGAAGGGGCGCGACCTTTGTGGCCGCGCCCCGATTTGGCAGTCGCTGAACGGCTTGAGTCGGTTGTTCAGGCGGCAAGCTGGGTCAGCTTGTGCATCAGGTATTCGATGTCGTCGTCGGAGACCTGATCGCCCGAGTCGGCGAACTGGGTGAGCATGCGCTCGACCACGCGGCTCATGTAGCGCTCGCGGTCGTTCGGCCCACCGTCATAGTCGGTCTCGCCGACCACGTCGACGCCGGCGCGGAAGGCGGGGAAGAGCCGCTCGGGCAGCCCGGCGCGCTGGTAGAGCGACTTGAAGCCCAGGGCACCCTGGTCGTGGATCAGGATGCGCGCGTTCTGCACCGGGATGCGCGCGAGCTGCGCCAAGGCCATCTCGAAGAACGCCAGGTCGCCCATCGAGAGCGCGCGCAGGATAACCGAGCTGGTCAGGCGCCCGCTGACGTGCATCTGCTCGACTAGGCGCTCCAGGTCGGCAGTGTTCGAGTCGCCGCTCAGCAGGCTGACCGTGGCGCGCTCGCGGGTCTGCAGCAGCAGGTTGCTGATCGCATCGCCCGGCAGCTCGTTCTTGGCCGACAGCACGGTTTCGAGCCGCTCGGTGATGGCGTTGACCAGCCGCTCGGAGAGCGCCGGCGGCAAGTTGGGGCGCCGCGCCAGCGAATCGGAGATGGCCTCGTTCTCGCCATAGCTGGTGAGAACGCGATCGAGCGCCCGGTCCGTCAGCTCCGCGCCCTGGTTCGAGACCAGACGGGCGACGGCCGCCTCGTTGCCGGTGTCGATCAGCGCGTCGGCCACGCCGGAGGAGACCCTGTCGCGCTGGGCGATGGCGACCTGCTTGGCGCTGCCGTGCTCCTTGACGATCGAGATCAGGTCCTCGTCGGTCAGCACCTCGGAGAACTTCAGGATCGGCAGCGCGACGGAATCGACGTCTTTCGCCAGCGACAGGGCGACCTCGTGCGGCACGTCGGGCGAGGCCTTGAGGTTGGCCGAAAGCGCCTCACGCACGCGGACCTCGGCGTCCTTGACCAGCGCCCGGAAGATGTCCTCGGCGATGCGGCGCTCCGCCTCGCTGAGCTCGCGCTGATCGAACTTTGTCGCCACCTTGGCCGCGGTCTCCGCGCGGGCCACCGGCGAGGGATCGGCCATGAGGCGGGCCACGTCGCTTTTCGAAAGTATCACTGTCATCGCTTTCCTAGACCTTGGGGCAAAGCACGCCGTCTGCAGCGGGCTCCCTGGCCTGTCCGCACGAGACGGCCAAGGGCAGCCAAACCGCGGAAGCCCGCAGCTCACAAGACAGCGGATTATGCTGGGAGGGCGGTTAAGCGATCTTTAATGCGGGCCTGGACCACCCCGGGCCGGGGCCCCTGGCGGCGGCCGACGCCGCAGGCAGGCGGCCCTATTGGCGTGCCACCAGGGCCTGGCCGACGGCCCGGACCTGCTGCTCGATGGAAATATCGACGAACGAGGTAACCTCAAGGTTGCGGTCCTCGTAGACGTCGACGCCCGGATGGTGCCTTGCCCAGGCAGCGACGGCTTGGTCCCGGGCCGTGAGAAGCTCCAGGACCTGCGGTTTGAACAGCCGCACCAGGGCGGTGATCCAGCGGTTGACCGGCCAGGAGGGGCGGGCGTGGTCGATCTTGAAGTGGTCGATCATCCGCGCCACGTCGCTCGCCCGGTACCAGGTCTCGCCGGTCACCCAGCGATTGACCGTGAAGAGCCGGGTCGGCACGCCCTTGGCGTCCATGGCCACGGCCACCAGGTGGCTGAGCGCGTCGTTGGCGCCCCGCGGCTCGACGCCCCCCGGCTCGACGCCCTGCGGCTCGACGCCCGGCAGCGGCGCCGGCTTGATGCCGGGCGGCATGCCCTTGGGCCTGAGGAAGGTGTGGAAGTGGCCATGCTCGCCAGGGAAACGCTGATCCGGCGGATGGGCGTGATAGTAGTACTGGCCGTGCGTCTCCGCGTCGTAGACGTCGCCCGGCGGATAGTGGTCCCATTCGTAGAAGGTGCCCTGGCCGCGCAGCAGCTCGCCCACCACGTTGTCGCTGGTCTTGGCCAGCACGCGGTGAATCTCCACGAGCTCCTGGCCGGCCTCGGCCATGGCCGCCAGCGCATCGGTCTCCAGCGCCGAGAAATCCGTCGCGACCCGGATCTCGTAGTCGACAAGGGCGTCTTCTCTCCGCATGGCGCTCTTTCGCTTCGCTCTGTCGCTGCGATTCCTGGCACTTTGGATCGCCAGGCCCGGCACGCAAGCGGCTGCCCGCTCACGACCGCGTGACAGGAATTGCCTGCCAGACTAGTCCGCGACCAGGCGGAAGCCTATGAGAATGTGCTTCAGGTTCTCGGGCCGGGCGTGCCGTGCGGCAGGCCGGCAGACGCCGCAGCCCTTGTCGTCCCACGAGCCGCCCTTGACGATGAAGCCCCCTGCCCCGGCCGGCGTCGCCGTCCATTCGAAGACCTGGCCGGCGGCATCGAGCAGCCCGAAGGGACTGGCCCCGGAGGGAAAGCTGCCGACCGGCATCGTGTCGAACGGCCCCTGGTCGTGGCTGTTGAGCCGGGCCGG
>JBHJOF010000031.1:0-5891 GCA_050330055.1 Kiloniellales bacterium | reverse complement strand
GCGCTCGGCCATGGTAATGCGGCGCACCTGCGAGGTGCCGGTCTTGCCGGCCATCTCCCAGCCCTCGATGTCGATCCGCTTGCCATAGGCCGTGCCGCGCTGGTCGTTGACCACGGCATCCATGGCGCGGCGTACCAGCTTCAGGTGCTCCTCGGACAGGTCGAGCGGCTCGAAGTCCTCGGCCGCGACCGGCTGGGCCGCGGCGTCGCGGAAACCGCGCCTGATGTGCGGCACGACCTTGCGGCCGCTGGCCAGGCGCGCCGTCATGACCGCAAGCTGCAGCGGCGTGGACAGCACGAAGCCCTGGCCGATCGCGGTCACCAGCGTCTCGCCGCCCTGCCAGGGCTCGCCGAAGGTCGCCAGCTTCCAGTCGCGGGTCGGAATCGTGCCGGGCTTCTCGCCCGGCAGGTCGATACCGCTTAGGTCGCCCAGACCGAGCCGCTTGGCCATGTCGGCGATGCGGTCGATGCCGGCCTTGCGCGCGATGTCGTAGAAGTAGACGTCGCACGACTGCTTGATGCCGTTGTGCAGGTCCATCCAGCCGTGCCCGTGCTTCTTCCAGCAGTGGAAGCGCGCATTGCCGAGCTGCATGTGGCCGGGACAGAAGGCCCGGTAGCTGGGCCCGACGCCGGCCTCTAGCGCGGCCAGGGCGACGATCATCTTGAAGGTCGAACCCGGCGCGTAGAGCCCGCTGGCCGCCCGGTTGTTGAGCGGCCGCAGCGGATCGTTGATCAGCTCGCTCCACTGCTGCGCGCTCAAGCCCACGCTGAAGATGTTGGGGTCGTAGCTGGGCACCGCGGCGAGCGCCAGCACGTCGCCGGTCTGCACGTCCATGACCACGGCGGACGCGGCCCGCTCGCCCATCAGGCGCTGGTGGACGTAGTTCTGCAGTCCGGCGTCGATGGTCAGCACCAGCTCGCGGCCGGGCTCGCCCTCCTGGCGCGAGAGCTCGCGGATGATGCGGCCGACGGCGTTGACCTCGACCTGGCTGGTGCCGGCGGAGCCGCGCAGCTCCTGGTCGTACTGCCGCTCGACGCCGATCTTGCCGATGCGGAAGCCGGGCAGCTCGAGCAGAGGTTCGCCGGTCAGCTCGCTCTCGGCGACCGCCGCCACATAGCCCAGCACCTGGGCCATGGAGTTACCGTAGGGATAGAAGCGGGTCTGGCCGACGTCGATGTTGACGCCCGGCAGGTCGGGGGCGTTGACCTCGATGCGGCTGACCTGCCCCCAGGTCAGGTTGTCCCGAACGGTGACCGGCACGAAGCCCCGCTTGCGCTCCATCTCGCGCAGGATACGGGCACGCTCGCTGTCGCTCAGATCGATGATCTCCGTCAGCGCCCGCAGCGTCGCGTCCAAATCCGGGCTCTGCTCGCGCACCAAGACCAGGCGGTAGGTCTGCCGGTTGCCGGCGAGCTGCACCCCGAAGCGGTCGACGATGCGCCCGCGCGGCGGCGGTAGCAGCCGCAGGCTGATTCGGTTGTCCTCGGCCAGCATGGAGTAACGGTCGGACTGGAGAACCTGCAGGTAGTACATGCGGGCCGCCAGCGAGCCCAGCAGCAGGGCCTGGCCGCCGCCCAGCAGCAGACTGCGCCGGGTGAAGGTCTTGAAGCGCCCGCTGTCCTCGTGCATCAGCGCCATGGCGGTCCCCCTCGTTCCCTCAGGCCTGGCGCAGGAAGGCGCGCTGCGCCTGGGCGAAGATCCAGGCCAGGCAGGGATAGAAGGCCACGGTCAGGAAATAGGCGAAGACGGCCGGACCGGGATCGAGCATCGTGCCGTAGTAGACCGAGCTCAGCAGCCAGACGGCGCCCATGGCGGGGACCGCGACAAGGGCGAAGGCGAACCACATGAAGAGCAGCGACGCGCTGACGAAGAAGCGCCGCTGCGAAGAAACGATGCCGTGCACCAGCAGCAGCGACAGTATGCCGACGCCCATCGGCCCGGCCGACAGCAGCTCCTGGATCAGGCCGATCAGGAACACCGCCCAGACCGGCATGAGGTCCGGCCGGTGCACCGACCAGTAGTAGACCGCGATGATGGCGATCGACGGCAGCACCGGCGAGATGTCGGGCACGCGGAGCGGAACCAGCCCCAGGATCACCAGAAGGATCGTGATGGCGAATGGCGAGAGGTTGCGGGCCAGCAGGTCCAGACGCTGCCAGACGTTCTGCTTCACTGAAAGACCCCTGCCCTAAGGCTGCGTGGCAGCCGGCAGCACCAAGCCAGGCATCTCATAGTCGACGAGACGCAGGAACTCCATGTGATGCCAATCGACCAAGGGCTCGACCCGGGCGCCGGTTTCGCCCGTCGCAGCGACGACGCCGACCGGCAATCCCGGCGGGATCACGCCGCCATGCCCCGAAGTGATCACCTGCTCGCCCGGCTTAACCTCGACCCGAGGCCCGAGATAGAGCAGGCTCGGCTGCTTCGAGTTGTCGCCGGCCAGCACGGCGCGATGGCGGGACGGCCCGACCAGGACCGGTATCCGGCTATTCATGTCGGTGACTAGCAGCACCCGGGCGGAGCGCTCGCCGGCCTGGGCGACGCGGCCGGCCAGGCCGTTGCCACTGAGCGCCGCCTGGCCGCGCTTGACGCCGTCGCGGGTGCCGGCATTGACCAGCACCGAGCGCACAAAGGCGCCGCCCTGATCGCCGATCACCCGGGCGGAGATGAAGCGGCGCCGCGGGTCCGGCACCATCTTGAGCATGCCGCGCAGAGCCGCGTTCTCGGCCTCGAGGCGGAGCGCCGCGGCCTGCCAGTGCATCAGCCGCTCGTTGCGCTCGCGCAGGTCTTGGTTGATCTCCCTGAGGGCAGCCAGCTCCTGGGCCTGGGCGACGATGTCGTGCAGCGTCGCGACCGGCCGGGCGGCGGCATCCAGGATCGGAGCGACCGCATCGGTCACCATGACCCGGGCGCGGTCGACCAGCGCGCCATCGGTCCGTCCCAGCAGCATGAGAGCGAAAGCGGCACACACCAGCGCCAAGAGGGCAAAGCGCTGAGCCCAAGCCCTGAGCGGGCTCGCCAACCGCAGCACTGAACCGGCGCGATGCTTCACAGCCCCTCCAGACAGCCGCGCTCTTCCTGGGCACTTTCCTGGGGCAGCCCGGATACTTCAGCGACTCGATAATTTATACAGATAGCCGAGAGAAATAAAGAATCTCTTTACGCCTTAGTACATCGAAATTAGGACGTTTTTGAGCGTCTTCATTTCCTCGAGGCAGCGGCCGGTGCCGAGAGCGACACAAGAAAGCGGGTCGTCGGCGATCGATACCGGCAAGCCCGTGGCCGCCCGCAGCACGTAATCGAGGTTACCGAGCAGGGCGCCGCCACCGGTCAGCACGATGCCCTTGTCGACGATATCGGCGGCCAGCTCCGGGGCGGTGTGCTCGAGCGCCACCTTGACCGCCTCGACGATGGCGCCGACCGGCTCGGCCAGGGATTCGGCGATCTGGCGTTCGGAGATGACCAGCTCCTTGGGCACGCCGTTCATCAGGTCGCGGCCCTTGATCTCCATGGTCTCGCCCTCGCCGTCCTCGGGCGGACAGGCGGAACCGATCTCCTTCTTGATGCGCTCGGACGAGCCCTCGCCGACCAGCAGATTATGGTTGCGGCGGATATAGGCGATGATGGCCTCGTCCATCTTGTCGCCACCGACCCGCACCGAGCGGGAATAGACGATGCCGCCGAGCGAGAGGACGGCCACCTCGGTGGTGCCGCCGCCGACGTCGACGACCATGGAGCCGGTCGGCTCGGTCACCGGCAGGCCGGCGCCGATCGCGGCGGCCATGGGCTCCTCGATCAGGAACACCCGGCGGGCCCCGGCGCTCTCGGCCGACTCCTGGATGGCCCGGCGCTCGACCGCGGTCGAACCCGATGGCACACAAACGATGACCTGGGGACTGGCGAAGCTGCGCCGGTTGTGCACCTTGCGGATGAAGTGCTTGATCATCTCTTCGGCCACTTCGAAATCCGCGATGACGCCGTCGCGCAGCGGCCGGATCGCCTGGATGTTGCCGGGCGTGCGTCCCAGCATCATCTTGGCCTCGTCGCCGACAGCCAGGACCTGCTTCTTGCCCTTGACCTCCGCGATGGCCACGACGGAAGGCTCGTTGAGGACGATGCCACGCCCCTTGACGTACACCAAGGTGTTGGCGGTTCCGAGGTCGATCGCCATATCGGCGGACAGCATGCCAAGCAGGCGCGAGAACATTTAAGGCCCATCCATCCTGATGACCGGCGTCACGGCGGCGTTCGCTGGGATAGCGTCCGGCCGTGACGAATTCAAGGTAATGTTACCGTACAACGTGAAAGCTTGGTTAATGCTTATGCAGAAAGCGCCGCCGGGGCAGATTTTTCCCGCTTCACCATCAGCTTGTTGAGGGCGTTCACGTAGGCCCGCGCCGAGGCGACCAGGGTGTCGTGATCGGCGCCCTGGCCGTTGACCGTCTTGCCGTTCTCTTCGAGCCGGACCGTCACCTCGGCCTGGGCGTCGGTCCCGCCGGTCACGGCATGCACCTGGTAGAGCTGCAGCCTGGCGTCGTGCGGCACGATGGCGCGGATCGCCGCGAAGGTGGCGTCGACCGGCCCGTTGCCGTGCGCCGTGGCGCGCTGCCTCTTGCCCTCCACGTCGAGCTCCAGGTCGGCGGTCTGCGGCCCCTTGGTGCCGCAGACCACGCCCAGCGAGACGAAGCGGACGCGGTCGTTGTGGCGCACCACCGAGTCGTCGACCAGCGCGATGATGTCCTCGTCGAAGACATCCTTCTTGGCGTCTGCCAGGTCCTTGAAGCGCTCGAAGGCGTCCTGCAGCTGATTGTCGTTCAGCACGAAGCCGAGTTCCTGCAGCTTGGCCTTGAAGGCGTGGCGCCCGGAATGCTTGCCCATCACCAGGGTCGAGCGGGTCAGCCCGACCGACTCGGGCGTCATGATCTCGTAGGTCTGGGCGTTCTTCAGGAAGCCGTCCTGATGGATGCCCGATTCGTGCGCGAAGGCGTTGGCGCCGACGATCGCCTTGTTGGGCTGCACCGAGAAGCCGGTGATCGCCGACAGCAGGCGCGAGGCCTTGGTGATCAGCTCGCTCTTGACGCCGGTGGTGTAGGGCATGGCGTCATGGCGCGTGCGCAAGGCCATGACGATCTCCTCCATGGCCGCGTTGCCGGCGCGCTCGCCGATGCCGTTGATGGTGCATTCGACCTGGCGCGCGCCCGCCCTGACCGCGGCCAGCGAGTTGGCCACCGCCAGGCCCAGGTCGTTGTGGCAATGCACCGAGATCACCGCCTTGTCGATGTTCGGCACCCGGTTCATCAGCATGGCGATCAGCGCATGGAACTCCTCGGGCACCGTGTAGCCGACGGTGTCGGGGATGTTGATCGTGCCGGCCCCGGCCTTGATCGCCGATTCGACGCAGCGGCAGAGGAAGTCGTGCTCGGTGCGGGTGCCGTCCTCCGGCGACCACTCGACGTCGTCGCAGAGGTTGCGGGCATGGCTGATCGAGGCGATGACCGCCTCGTGCACCTGCTCCGGCTCCATGCGCAGCTTGTGCTTCATGTGCAGCGGGCTGGTCGAGATGAAGGTGTGGATGCGCGGCCGCTTGGCCGGCTTCAGGGCCTGCCACGCGCGGTCGATGTCCTTCTCCGTGGCGCGCGCCAGGCCGGCGACCGACGAGTTCCTGATCAGCTTGGCGATCTCGTGCACCGACTCGAAGTCGCCGCGCGAGGCGATCGGGAAGCCGGCCTCGATGGCGTCGACCTGCAGGTCTTCCAGGATCTGCGCGACCTGGAGCTTCTCCTCCAGGTTCATCGAGCAGCCCGGCGACTGCTCGCCGTCGCGCAGCGTGGTGTCGAAGACGATGACCCGGTTCGGGTCCCTCCCGGGACGCTGGTGGTTCGGGTCCCTCC
>JBHJOF010000030.1:0-12665 GCA_050330055.1 Kiloniellales bacterium | reverse complement strand
GCGTTGATCCTCATCCGTGTCCAAATCGTCGTGAAACGCTTGGGCATCAGTAGAATCAATGCCATGCACCACGTCCACAAAATTAAACCGGACAGCAGTGGCCTTCGCCGACCATGACGATCGGTGTGAACGAGCCTTGAATTCCCGACATCGCGCCAGACTCATGCTTCGACAGGCTCAGCATGAGGGCTGAGGCTGTCGCCTCATCCTGAGCCTGTCGAAGGATGAGGACGGCACCGCTATTGCCGCTTGCGGTGCGCGCTGCCTCTTACCGCCTGAACTGCTTGGCCAGCGCCAGGCCCTGGCGCTGGTAGGAGGAGCCGATGTCGCGGCCGTAGAGCTTGTCCGGCTTGGCGGTCAGGCGCTCGTACAAGAGTCGGCCGACGATCTGGCCGTCCTCCAGGATGAAGGGCACGTCGTGCGAGCGGATCTCGAGCACCGCGCGCGAGCCCTCGCCGCCGGACTCGGCGTAGCCGAAGCCGGGATCGAAGAAGCCGGCGTAGTGCACCCGGAACTCGCCGACCAGGGTGTCGTAGGCGATCATCTCGGCCGCATGGTCGTCCGGCACGGTGACCGCTTCCTTCGAGGCCAGGATGTAGAAGGCGTCGGGGTCGAGCACGATGCCCTGGTTGCGGTGCGCGATGATCGGCTCCCAGTAGTCGAGCGGGTCGTAGTGGCCGACCTTCTCGATGTCGATCAGGTCGGTGTTCTTCTTGGCGCGGTAGCCGACCAGTCCCGCGCCGTCGTGACCCTTGCCGCCGGGCCCTTGCGTGTCGACGGTGACGGCGAGCAGGCCCTTCTTGATGACCGCCTCCTCGCCTGCGTCGACCAGGCCGACCTGCTCGTGCAGGCGGCGCAGCGCGACGTCGCTGGGCGCCGGCGAGCCGCGCTTGATGCGGAGCTGGACCAGGCGCGATCCGGTCCGCACCAGCACGCTGAAGGAGCGCGGCGAGATTTCGGCCCAGAGCGGCCCGCGATAGCCGGCGCGCACGTGATCGAACTCGGTGCCGTAGTCGGTGATGACGCGGGCGAAGATGTCGAGCCGGCCGGTCGAGGACTTGGGATTGGCCACCGCCGAGGTGCGGTGGCGCAGCCGGACCGATTCCATCAGCGGCGCGATGTAGACGCAGTCCTTCTCCAAGACGGCGCCGCGGCCGAGGTCGATGCGGTGCATGGACAGGGCCTCGAGCTTCTGGCCCACGGTGGCGCGCTTGCCCGGCAGGAAGCTGGCCCGCACGCGGTAGGCCCAGGGGCCCAGCCGCAGGTCGAGGCTGGCCGGCTGGATCTGCGCCTCGGCGATCTCCTCGGTGGCCAGAATCTCGTCGCGCGAGATCGCCTCGCGGATGCCCTGCGAGGGCAGCACGCCGGTCGTGAAGTCCGGCTCCGCAGCTGCCTTCTCCTGCTCCGGGAACAAGGCCTGCGCCGCCTCCTCGGCCATCCGATGCTCTCTCCTAGCCCTGGCTTGGCTTGGTCTTCCGGCCGATCAGCCGGCGCCGCGAGCCTAGCAGGTCGCGGACTCGGCGCCAAAGGCCAGCTTTCCCCGCTGTGCCGCTCCGGCCGATAGCCTTATGCACCGGCAGGATGCCGCCAGGACCCTGGAATCGCCCCAGCTTTGCCGCTCTCCCCGGCTTTCACAAGGCATGGGAAGAATCCATCCACAGCACCAGGGGAAGGTTGAAGGCCAAGGCCCGGGCGCGCGTGGCGCGCGCGGGCGCTCCGAGGGGCGGCTTGTCCGGCGGCCGCCCGGGCTTGCCGGGCCGCCCGGGCCTTGATAAACAGCCTCGGTCTCGCGTCGGGGCAGCCCGGCGGGACATCGGACGACTCCAGTGGGCGCCCGCGCCGCTTCCACCCTATCGGACCCAGCCAGACTCAAGAGGACCAGACGCATGGCCAGCTTCAGCGATTACAAGGTTGCCGACATCAAGCTCGCCGACTGGGGCCGCAAGGAGATCGCGCTGGCCGAGGTCGAGATGCCGGGCCTGATGGCGCTGCGCCGGGAGTTCGGCGCCAAGCAGCCGCTCGAGGGCGCGCGCATCGCCGGCTGCCTGCACATGACCATCCAGACCGCGGTCCTGATCGAGACCCTGCAGGCGCTGGGCGCCGACATCCGCTGGTCGTCCTGCAATATCTTCTCGACCCAGGACCACGCCGCCGCGGCGATCGCCGCCGCCGGCATCCCGGTCTTCGCCTGGAAGGGCGAGACCGAGGAGGACTACTGGTGGTGCGTCGAGCAGACCATCAAGGGGCCGAACGGCTGGACGCCCAACATGCTGCTCGACGACGGCGGCGACCTGACCGCCGTGATGCACGACAAGTATCCCGAGCTCATGAAGGAGGTGCGCGGCCTCTCCGAGGAAACCACCACCGGCGTGCACCGGCTCTATCAGATGGCCAGGGACGGCCGCCTGGCGGTGCCGGCCTTCGACGTCAACAACTCGGTCACCAAGTCGAAGTTCGACAACATCTACGGCTGCCGCGAGAGCCTGGTCGACGGCATCCGCCGCGCCACCGACGTCATGATGGCCGGCAAGGTGGCGGTGGTCTGCGGCTACGGCGACGTCGGCAAGGGCTCGGCCGAGAGCCTGCGCAACGCCGGCGCCCGCGTCGTGGTGACCGAGATCGACCCGATCTGCGCCTTGCAGGCCGCAATGCAAGGCTACCAGGTGGTGACCATGGAGGACGCGGCGCCGACCGCCGACATCTTCGTCACCGCCACCGGCAACACCGACGTCATCACCATCGACCACATGCGGGCCATGAAGGACCGCGCCATCGTCTGCAACATCGGCCACTTCGACAACGAGATCCAGGTCGACGCCCTGCGCAATCTCAAATGGCACAACGTCAAGCCGCAGGTCGACGAGATCGAGTTCCCCGACGGCAAGCGCATCCTGCTGCTGGCCGAGGGCCGGCTGGTCAACCTGGGCTGTGCCACCGGCCACCCTAGCTTCGTCATGAGCGCCTCCTTCACCAACCAGGTGCTGGCCCAGATCGAGCTCTGGAGCAATCCCGGCAAGTACGAGAAGAAGGTCTACGTGCTGCCCAAGCAGCTCGACGAGAAGGTCGCCGCGCTGCACCTGGAGAAGGTCGGCGCCAAGCTGACCAAGCTGTCGGAGAAGCAGGCCAGCTACATCGGCGTCTCTTCCAGCGGCCCCTTCAAGCCGGACGAGTACCGCTACTGAGCGCGGCGACCCGGCGGCCCTGCGAGAGACTTCTGCCGCGGTCGCGCGCAGCTTGTGGGGCCTGCGCCGCTGGCCTAGACTTCCGGCGCGATCGTTAATGGCTCCTTAACCGCCTTGGGGGAGCGTTGCGCTGTGCGCACAGAGGCTTCCTTCGTCGTTTTTTTGCAGTGCGGTAGAGCCGTTTCGGCTGCGCCGCCTCCGGCGCCGTGAGCGGCCTGGACCTGGTCGCCTCCATCGCGACGGCACCGGTCGTACTGGTGCTGCTGGCCGGACTCCTCGGCCTCGGCGCGGCCCTGCTGTGGTATCATCAGCGGCTGTGGCGGGCCCGCCGCGGCGCCCGCCAGGCCCGCGAGCGGGCTGCCCTGGCGGAAGCCGCCCTGACCGCGGCGCCGTGCGGCCAGTTTACCTTCTCCGCGCGCGGCGGCGAGACCTGTTCGGCCTCGCTGGCCCGGTCGCTCGGCCTCAAGGACGGCGAGGCAGCCGACTTCAGCGGCCTGCTTCAAGCCCTCGAGCCCGAGGGGGCCGGCCGTCTGTCCGACGCGGCGGAGCGGCTGCGCGCCACGGGCCAGGGCTTCTCCCTGGCAGTGCAGCGCCGCGACGGAACCCGGCGCTTCCAGGTCGACGGCGCGCGCGCCGTCGCAACCGGGCTCGAGCAGCACAGCGACCTGATCTGGTTCCGCGACGTGACTGCGCTGCACGACGAGCTGACCAGGGCGCTGGCCGAGCGCGACGACTTCGCCCGCCTGATCGACAGCCTGCCGATTCCGGTCTGGGTGCGCGGCGCCGACGACCGCCTGCGCTTCTGCAACGAGACCTATGCCCGCGCCGTCGGCATCCAGCGCGACGGCGTAATCGCCAACGGCGTCGAGCTGGCCGGTGCGGCGCTGGCCGAATCGAGCCGCGCGCTCGCCCGGCGCGCCCGCCAGGGCGGCCAGGTGGCGGCCGACAGCCATCACGTGGTGGTGGCCGGCGAGCGACGCCTGCTCGAGCTGGCGGAGCGGCCCCTCGGCAGCGATCGGACGCTCGGCACGGCGCGCGACTTGACCGGGGAGGAGGAGATCCGCACCGAGCTCCAACGCCACATCGCCGCTCACGCCGAAGTGCTGGAGACCTTGAGCAGCGGCATCGCCATCTTCGGTCCCGACCTCAAGCTCAAGTTCTATAACAATGCCTACGTCCGCATGTGGGGCCTGGACGAGGCCTTCTTGAACAGTGAGCCGGAGATCGGCGATATCCTGGAAGCGCTGCGCGAGCGCCGCCGCCTGCCCGAGCAGCAGGACTTCCCGGCCTACAAGCGCCAGCGCATCAAGCGCATAAGCACGGTGATCGAGCCCTTCGAGGAGCTGGTCTACATACCCGACGGCACCACTGTCCGCATGCTCGTCTCACCGCACCCCTTCGGCGGCGTGCTGATGCTGTGGGAGGACGTGACCGACCGCCTGGCACTCGAGCGCTCCTATAACACCCTCATGGCGGTGCAGCGCGAGACGCTGGACAATCTCTATGAGGGCGTTGCCGTCTACGGCGCCGACGGCCGGCTCAAGCTGTTCAATCCGGCCTTCGCCCGCATCTGGAACCTCGATCCCGAGTTTCTGGCAAGCGAGCCGCACGTGCGCGACGTGGCGCCGCGCGGGCGCGAGTTCTTCCCCGTGTCGGACGAGGACTGGCCGGCCTTCCTGGAGAAGATCTGCGTCACCGCGACCGAGCCGCACGCGATCAGCGGCCGGCGAGAGCGCGCCGATGGCTCGGTGCTCGACGTCGCCCAGGTGCCGCTGCCCGACGGCGCGTCGCTGTTCACTTATCTCGACGTCACCGACTCGATCCGGGTCGAGCGCGCGCTGCGCGAGCGCAACGAGGCGCTGGAGACCACCGACCGCCTGAAGTCGGAGTTCATCGCCAACGTGTCCTACGAGCTGCGCACGCCGCTCAACGCCATCGTCGGCTTCGCCGAGATTCTGGAGAACCAGTTCTTCGGCGAGCTCAACGAGCGCCAGCTCGAGTACAGCCGCGCCATCGTCGAGTCGTCGCAGCGCCTGCTGATCCTGATCAACGACATCCTCGACCTGGCGACCATCGAGGCCGGCTACCTGAAGCTCGACCTGCAGCCGGTCGACATCGCTCCAATGCTGGAGAGCCTGCGCACCCTCGGCCACGAGCGCGCCCGCAACCGCGGCATCGTATTTACGTTGGACTGCGCGCCCAACGTCGGCAGCCTGGTGGCCGACGAGCGCCGCGTGAAGCAGGCGCTGTTCAACCTCATATCGAACGCCTTCAAGTTCACGCCGGAAGGCGGCCGCGTCACGGTCGGCGCGCGGCGCAGCGCCGGCGAGGTTCAGCTCAGCGTGACCGACACCGGCATCGGCATCCCGCAGGAGGAGCACGCCCGCGTGTTCGGAAAGTTCGAGCGCGGCAGCGCCCAGGGCCGACAGTCGGGCGCCGGACTCGGCCTGTCGCTGGTCAAGAGCCTGGTCGAGCTGCACGGCGGCTGGGTCGAGCTGGACTCGGTGCCGGAGCAGGGCACGCGGGTGATCTGTCACCTGCCGCTGCAGGCCAGGCTGCGGCCGGCCGAGGAGATCGACGGCGAGACCCTGCCTACGCCAGTCAGCGTCAGCGAAAGCCGCGGCGCCGCGGGTTAGACCAACTTAAGCCGCGCCGGGCAGGCCCTTGGTGGTCGAGTATTCCCAGTGCAGCTCCTGGTCCGGGTAGACCAGGTGATGGATCGCGTGCGCGGCGGCAGCGGCGTCTGCGAAGCCGGTCAGGATCAGCTTCAGCTTGCCGGGATAGTGCGCGATGTCGCCGATCGCGAAGATGCCCGGCTGGCTGGTCTGGCAGCTCGCCGGATCGACGGTGACGTGGTGGTGGTCGAGCGCCAGGCCCCACTCGGCGATCGGCCCCAGGTTCATCGAGAGGCCGAAGAAGGCGAGCAGGGCGTCGGCCGGCAGGCGGCGCTCGTCGCCCTCGAGGCTGCGCACGATCACCGCTTCGAGCCGTCCGTCCGTACCTTCCAGCCCGTGCAGCTGATAGGGCACCACCAGCTCGAGCGGGCCTTCGGCCGCCAGATGCTGCATCTGCGCGACGCTTTCCGGCGCGGCGCGGAACTTGGCGCGGCGATGCACGACGTAGATCTTCTCGGCCAGCTCGGCCAGCGACAGCGCCCAGTCGACCGCCGAATCGCCGCCGCCGGCAATGACGATGCGCTTGCCGCGGAAGTCCTCGCGCCGCGCGACGAGATAGAAGACCGAGCGCTCCTCGTAGTCCTCGATGCCGGACAACGGCGGGCGGTTCGGGCCGAACGCGCCGCTGCCGGCGGCGATCACGATGGCGCGGCAGGCGATGCGCGAGCCGGCCGAGGTCTCGACCAGCCAGCCGCCGTCCGCCTGACGCTCGACCCGGTCGCAGCGTTGGCCCAGGTGGTAGACCGGCTTGAACGGCGCGGCCTGCGCCTTCAGCTGCTCGATCAACTCGCCGGCCATGACTTTCGGGTAGCCCGGGATGTCGTAGATCGGCTTCTCGGGATAGAGCGCCGCGCACTGGCCGCCGATCGCGCCCAGCGAATCGATCAGATGGCTGCGGATCTTCAGCATGCCGAGCTCGAAGACGGCGAAGAGGCCGACCGGGCCGGCGCCGACTATGACGACATCGGTGGTTTCGATCGGCTGTGCCATGGTGGCGGGCTGGGCTCCTCTCTGGTCTCCGGGCGGCCCCTGGACGCCACGGGAACGGGCGCCAAGATGGCCATCCCGGCCACCCCAAGCAAGCCCCACGGGGTTAAGGGGCCTGTTGATGGGAGGGAGGCCCATCGCTAATAAGAAGCCGGCATGGCGATCACAGACCTCGACCTCCGACCGATGACCCTCACCCTGGCGAACGAGGCCGCCACCCGGGCACTGGCGGCGCGCCTGGCCGGGCTGGCCCGGCGCGGCGACGTGATCGCGCTTTCCGGCGACCTGGGGGTCGGCAAGACCACCTTTGCTCGCGCCTTCATCAACGCCTTGCCGCGTCCCGGTGCGGCCGAGCCGAGTCCGGAGGAGGTGCCGAGCCCGACCTTCACCCTGGTGCAGACCTATGATCGGGCGCCGGCGCCGGTCTGGCATTTCGACCTCTACCGCCTGGGCGCGCCGGAGGAGGCCTACGAGCTCGGCCTGGAGGAGGCGCTCGCCGAGGCGATCAGCCTGGTCGAATGGCCGGAGCGGCTCGGCCCGCTGCTGCCCGCGGCGCGGCTCGAGGTGGCTCTGGCCTTCGGCAAGACGCCCGATGAGCGGCTGGCGCGCCTCGAGGGCGGCGGCGACTGGCCGGAGCGGCTCATCGAGATAGCGGATTTCCCTGGGAACCGGCATGGCGACACCTAGCCCCGAGCGCGAGCGCCTGATCGCGCGCTTCCTGGCCGGCGCCGGCTGGGGCGACGCCGAACGCCGGCTGCTCGCCGCCGATGCCTCGTTCCGGCGCTACGACCGCCTGGTGCGCAAGAACGAGACTGCGGTGCTGATGGACGCGCCGCCGCCGCAGGAGAACGTCGCCGCCTACTACCGTGTCGACCGCCTGCTGACCGGCCAGGGCTTCAGCGCGCCGCGCGCCTACGCAGTCGACGAGAAGGCCGGCTTCATGCTGCTCGAGGACCTGGGCGACCGCACTTTCACCCGGGCGCTGGCCGCTGGTGCCGACGAGGCAGCGCTCTACCGTCTCGCCGTCGACCTGCTGATCGCGCTGCACAAGCGCTTCCCGCCCGACAGCCTGGACAGCAACAGCGGCCTGCCGCCCTACGACGACCAGCGCCTCCTGGCCGAGGCTCTGCTGCTTCCCGACTGGTATCTGCCGGCGGTGACCGGCGGCCGGCCCGACGCGGCGCTGCGCGAGTCCTACGTCGCGGCCTGGCGCAGCGTCTTTTCCATCGCGCACGCCGTGCCCGACACCCTGGTGCTGCGCGACTATCACGTCGACAACCTGATGGTGGTGGACGGCCGCGAGGGCGTCGCCGCCTGCGGCCTGCTCGACTTCCAGGACGCCGTGGTCGGCCCGGTCAGCTATGACCTGGTCTCGCTCTTGGAGGATGCGCGGCGCGACGTCTGCAAGGACCTGGCCAAGGCCATGCTGGCCCGCTACCTGGACGCCTTCCCGACGCTCGATCGCGAAACGCTGCGCGCCTCCTACGCGGTGCTGGGGGCGCAACGCAACGCCAAGATCATCGGCATCTTCACGCGGCTCTGCCGGCGCGACGGCAAGCCGCAGTACCTGACGCACATTCCGCGGGTCTGGCGCCTGCTCGAAGGCGACCTCGCGCATCCGGCGCTGGCCGAAGTCAAGGCCTGGTTCGATCAGGTGCTGCCGCCCGGCAGCCGCCGCATGCCGGCGCCGGACGGGCCTGCATGAGCAGCGCCATGCCGAAGCGTGCCATGCTGCTGGCGGCCGGCCGCGGCGAGCGCATGCGCCCGATCACCGACAGCCTGCCCAAGCCGCTGGTCGAGGTCTGCGGCAAGGCCATGCTCGATCATGCGCTCGATCGCCTCGAGGCCGCCGGCGTCCAAGAGGTGGTGATCAACCTCTGTCACCTGGGCGCGATGATCGAGGCGCACCTGGCTGGCCGTACGCGGCCGCGCATCGTCTTCTCCCCCGAGGAGACCATGCTGGAGACCGGCGGCGGCGTGCGCCGGGCGCTGCCGCTGCTGGGCGCGGAGGCCTTCATCGTCGCCAATGCCGACATGCTGTGGCTCGACGGCCGTACGCCGGCGCTGCAGCGTCTCGCAGCGATGTGGGACGACGCCCACATGGACGCGCTGCTGCTGCTGCATCCCACGGCCTATGCGCTGGGCTACTACGGGGCCGGCGACTTCATCATGGACCCGCTCGGCCAGCTGCGCCGTCGCGGCGAGCGCGAGATCGCGCCCTTCGTCTTCGCCGGCATCCAGATCCTGCACCCGCGCCTCTTCGCCGGCGTGCCGGAAGGGCGTTTCTCGCTCAACACGATCTATGACAAGGCGCAGGAGGCCGGTCGGCTCTGGGGCCTGCGCCACGACGGCGACTGGTTCCACATCGGCACGCCGCAGGCGCTCAGCGAGGCCGAGGAGGCCCTGCGTCACCTGCATACCGTAGCGGTGCAGCGGTGACGGTCCGGGTGCAGTCGAGGCTGTCCCCGGAATTCCCAATGTTGACGCGCGTTTGGAATTGCACGGCACGACGTTTCGCTAAGGCTTGCACGCTATCCCGACTGTCTGCTCTATCGTAGTCACCCTCACCCTCCCACGCGCTGGCGCGGCCCGTGGTCCATTGGGGGCCCCTCCCTCTCCCCTCAAGGGAGAGGGGAAAACAGACGCGCTCCACTTCCCTCTCCCTCGAGGGGAGAGGGAGGGGCCCAATGCGAAGCATTGGGAGGGTGAGGGTGACATGAGCAAGAGTCCACTACTGGGACCGACCCATGAGCGAGGCTTCGGCGCAGACAGAGCGGCCGCCGGCGGTCTACAGCATTCCGGCGGCCTGGTCCTTCGTCGACGTGCTGGCGCGAGGCCTCTTGGCGCGCTGGAGCGCTGAGCCGCTCGATCTGGCGAGCGCGATGATCCTGCTGCCGACGCGGCGCGCCTGCCGCGCGCTGGTCGAGGCCTTCCTGCGTGCCAGCGGCGGCCGCGCCCTGGTGCTGCCGCGCCTGGTGCCGCTGGGCGACCTCGACGCCGAGGAGCTGCTCTTCGCCGACGCCGACGCGCTGCCCGGCTTCGCCGACGCAGCGCGCCTGCCGCCGGCCATGCCGCCGCTGCGGCGGCAACTGCTGCTGAGCCAGCTCATTCTGAAGTGGGCCAAGGTCGAAAGCGCCGTCGAATCGGAGGCGTCCGCCGGCCGGCCGGCGGTGGTCGCGGCCAGCGAGGACCAGGCGGTGCGCCTGGCGGCCGAGCTCGGCCGGCTGCTCGACCAGGTCGAGACCGAAGGCCTCGGCTTCGATCACCTGGCCGACCTGGTGCCGGCCGACTATGCCGATCACTGGCAGCTCACCTTGCGGTTCCTCAAGATCGTCACCGAGCAGTGGCCGAAGCTTCTCGCATCCGAGGGCTGCATCGGCACCGCCGAACGCCGCCGCCGCCTGCTCGAAGCCCAGGCCGAGGCCTGGCGCCACGATCCCCCTGATACGCCGGTGCTGGTCGCCGGCTCGACCGGCAGCATCCCGGCCACAGCGGCGCTGATCGAGGTGGTGGCGCGCCTGCCACGGGGCCAGGTGGTGCTGCCCGGGCTCGACCGCTCGATGGATGCGGCGAGCTGGGCGGCGGCGCGCGGCGACCCGGTGCATCCGCAGCACGGCCTGGCGCAGCTCTTGGCGCGGCTCGGCGTCGAGCCGGCCGAGGTTCCCGACTGGCCCGACGCGATCGAGCCGCCCGAGCGACGGCTGCGTGCCGCCTTCATCGACATGGCGCTGCGTCCGGCCGAGTCGGCGGCGGCCGATCCCGCGGTGCTGCTTGGCGAGTGCGACCCGGATGGCCGTGCGAAGCTGGAGGCGGCGCTGGCCGGGCTGCGCCGCATCGATTGCGCCGGGCCCGGCGAGGAGGCGGCGGTGGTCGCCCTCATTCTACGCCAGGCCTTGCAGGTGCCCGGCCGCACCGCCGCGCTGGTGACGCCAGACCGTGCGCTGGCGCGGCGCGTTGCGGCCGAGCTGCGCCGCTGGGGCATCGAAATCGACGACTCGGCCGGCCTGCCGCTCGGCGAGACCGCGCCCGGCACCTTCCTGCGCCTGACCGCGAGCATGATCGCCGAGCGCCTGGCACCGCTGCCGCTGCTAGCCGCGCTCAAGCATCCTCTGGCCGCCGGCGGCCGGTCCGAGGGCGCTTTTCGCGCCAGGGTGCGCGCACTGGAGATTGCCGTGCTGCGCGGCCCGCGCCCGGCGCCTGGGTTCGCTGGTCTGCGGCGTGCCCTGGAGTTCGCGGGCAAAGCGGCGGAACCCGGCCTCGTCGACTGGCTCGGCGAGCTGGAGCGCATGGCGGCCGATTTCATCGCCGCGCTCGACGATCCGCGCGCCGGCCTGGCCGAGATCGTCACCGGCCACATCGCCTTCGCCGAGGCATTGGCCGCCAGTGAGGGAGCGAGCGGCGCGGCGCGCCTCTGGGACAAGGAGGCCGGCGAGGCCGCAGCCGACTTCATGGCAGAGCTTCGCGCCGCCGCGGCTTCTGGTCCCCCACTTCGTGGCGAGCGCTATCCGGCGCTGCTCGCCGGCCTGCTGTCCGGCCCCGATGGTGGTGGGGCGGTGCGGCCGCGCCACGGCAGCCATCCGCGCCTTGCCATTCTCGGTCCACTGGAAGCGCGCCTGCAGCACGCCGACGTAACCGTGCTCAGCGGGCTCAACGAGGGCACTTGGCCGGCGGAGACCAACCCCGGTCCCTGGCTCAGCCGGCCGATGCGCGCCGACTTCGGCCTGCCGCCGGTCGAGCGGCGCATCGGTCTCTCGGCGCACGACTTTACGCAAGCCTGCGCCGCGCCCGAAGTCTACCTGACCCGCGCTACGCGCGTGGAAGGCACGCCCAGCGTACCGTCGCGCTGGCTCTTACGCATCGACGCGTTGCTGCGTGCGCTCGGCCCCTGGTCCATCAGGCGCGACGCCTTGCAACGAGAGGGGCCGCAGTGGCGCACCTGGGCCGCCACGCTCGACCGCCCGGTGCAGATCGAGCGGCCCGGTCCGCCTGCGCCCTGTCCGCCGCTTGCCGCGCGGCCGCGCCGGCTCTCGGTCACCCAGGTCGAGACCTGGATGCGCGATCCCTACGCGCTCTACGCGGCGAAGATCCTGAAGCTGCAGCCGCTCGATCCGCTTGACGCCGATCCCGGCGCGGCCGAGCGCGGCACGTTGATCCACCGCGTGCTGGAGCGCTACGTCGCCACGCATCCCGAGGCGCCACCGGCCGATGCCGAGGCTGCGTTGATAGAGCTTGGCCGCGTGGTCTTCGCGCCGCTGCGCGCCAAGCCGGGGCTGCATGCGTTCTGGTGGCCGCGCTTCGAGCGCATCGCGCGCTGGTTTGCCGGCGTCGATGCCGAGCAGCGACGCGGCATCGTGCGCTCCTGGGCCGAGGTGCGCGGTGCCTACAGCTTCGATGCTGCCGCCGGTTCCTTCACGGTCACCGCCACCGCCGACCGCATCGACCTGCTGCGTGATGGCGGCCTGGCGATCCTCGACTACAAGACCGGCGCGCTGCCCACGGGCAAGGACCTGGCCCTGGGCTTCTCGCCGCAGCTGCCGCTGGAGGCGGCCATGGCGGCGGCCGGCGGCTTCACCGGGGTGCCGGCTGCGCCCGCGACCAGCCTCGCCTTCTGGCGCCTGACCGGCGGCTCGCCGCCCGGCGAGATCAGGGCGGTGCGCGAGGACGCGGCGAAGCTGGCTGCCGAAGCGCTCAAGGGCCTTGCCGGGCTGGTAGCCAGGTTCGATGACCCGGCAACTCCCTATCTGGCGCAGCCGCGTCCGGCCTGGGCGCCGCGCTACAACGACTATCTGCACCTGGCACGGGTCAAGGAGTGGGCGGCGAG
>JBHJOF010000029.1:0-3071 GCA_050330055.1 Kiloniellales bacterium | reverse complement strand
CGCCAGCCGGTGGCTCTCCTTGACCTGGCCCAGTACCTGCGGCTCGCCGATCACCTGGCTGTCGAGCGAGGCGGCGACGGCGAAGAGGTGGCGCAGAGCGTCGCGGCCCTGCTGCTGATAGCTGCGCTCGCGGAAGCCGGAGGGCGCCAGCTCGGCCCGCGCGGCGAGCAGCCCGATCAGGCTTTCGGTGGCAGCGGCCGCATCCTCGTGCACTGCGACCACGTCGAGGCGGTCGCAGGTGGCGATGACGCAGGCCTCAGGCAGTCCGGCCGCGGCGATCTCGGCCAGCAGGCGCGGCAGGTCGGGCGGCTCCAGGTAGAGCCGCTCACGCAGGGCGAAGGGCGCGGTGCGGTGGTTGACACCGACCACGAGCAATTCGCCCCCTGCATCAGGGGCTTTCGGGGCGTCCGGGCCCGAGTCCATGGCCTGTAGCCTAGCGGAAAGAGGTCAGACGCTCATCCAGCGCGTCGAGGGCGACCAGCGCCTGCTCGCCGCTATCGAGGTCCCTCAGGGTCACCGCGTTCTGCCTGAGCTCGTCCTCGCCGATCAGCAGGGCGACGCGGGCATTCAGCTTGTTGGCCCGCTTCATGCGCTTGCCGACGTTGCCGCTGAAGCCCAGCTCGACGGTGAAGCCGGCCCGGCGCAAGCGCTGCGTCAGTGTGAGCGCGGCTGCCTCGACCGCCGCGCCGATCGGCACCACCGCGATCGGCCGCGGCGCCGCCGGCGGCTCAGCCAGCAGCAGCGACAGCCGCTCGATGCCGGCGGCCCAGCCGATGCCGGGAATCGAGGGGCCGCCCATGGTCTCGACCAGGCCGTCGTAGCGGCCGCCGGCCAGGACCGCGCCCTGCGCGCCCAGCATGGTGGTGATGAACTCGAAGGCGGTGTGGGTGTAGTAGTCGAGGCCACGCACCAGGCGGTCGTTGAGCGTGTACCTGATGCCGACCGCGTCGAGCCCTTCGCGCACCTTGGCGAAGAAGTCCTGGCTCTCCTGGTTCAAGTAGTCGCCGAACAGCGGCGCGCCTTCGATCAGCCTGCGGTCGCCCTTGTCCTTTGAATCGAGGATGCGCAGCGGATTGCGCGTCAGACGGTCCCGGCTGTCGGCCGACAGCTTGTCGCGGTAGCCGGAGAAGTAGTCGACCAGCGCCGCACGATAGGCTTTGCGGCTCTCGGGATCGCCCAGGGTGTTGAGCTCGAGCGTGGTGTTCTCCAGCACGCCGAGCGCCTCGAGGATGTCGGCGCCGAGCGCGATGATCTCGACGTCGGCCAGCGGCTCGGCGACGCCGAGCAGCTCGACGTCGATCTGGTGGAACTGGCGGTAGCGCCCCTTTTGCGGCCTCTCGTGCCGGAACATCGGTCCGCTGTAGAACACCTTGAGGGGCAGGCTCTGCTGCAGCCCGCCGGAGATCAGCGCACGCGCCACCCCGGCCGTCGCCTCGGGCCGCAGCGTGACCTGCTCGCCTTCGCCGATCGAGAAGCTGTACATCTCCTTGGTGACCACGTCGGAGGTCTCGCCCAAAGTGCGCTTGAACACCTCGGTGAACTCGAAGACCGGCGTGGCCATCTCCTCGTAGCCGTAGCGCGCGGCCACGGCGCGCGCCGTCTCCACCACGACGCGGTGGCGGCGCATCTCGTCAGGCAATATGTCGCGGGTGCCGCGGACCGGCTGTAGCGCGGACAAGCAGGTGGCTCCGATTGTTTTTGGCTATTCGGCGGCGGTGGCCGCCGGCCCCGCTTCTGACTCGGCCGCTTTCGCCGCCTCGATCTCGGCCGCCTTCTTCTCGATCAGGCTAACCAGATGATCGACGATGTCAGCGTCCTTCAGGCGATGATCGGGCAGGCCGTTGATATAGACCTGATGCGTGCCGTGGCCACCGCCGGTGAAGCCGATGTCGGTCTCGCGCGCCTCGCCCGGGCCGTTCACCACGCAGCCGATCACCGAGACGGTCATCGGCGTGGTGATGTGGGCGAGCCGCTGCTCCAGCACCTCGACCGTCTTGATCACCTCGAACTGCTGGCGCGCGCAGGACGGGCAGGAGATCACGTTGACGCCGCGGTGGCGCAGATTGAGCGACTTCAGGATGTCGAAGCCGACCTTGATCTCCTCGACCGGATCGGCCGAGAGCGAGACGCGGATGGTGTCGCCAATGCCGGCCCACAGCAGGCTGCCCATGCCGATCGACGACTTGATGGTGCCGCTGCGCAGGCCGCCGGCCTCGGTGACGCCGAGGTGCAGCGGATAGTCGCAGGCCTCGGCCAAGGCCATGTAGGCGGCCACCGCCAGGAACACGTCCGAGGCCTTGCAGGAGATCTTGAACTCGTGGAAGTCCAGGTCCTCGAGGATGCGCGCGTGGTTCAGCGCGCTCTCGACCATGGCCTCGGGACAGGGCTCGCCATAGCGCTCCAGGAGATCGCGCTCGAGCGAGCCGGCGTTGACGCCGATACGCATCGAGCAGTTGTGGTCGCGCGCCGCTTTGACCACTTCCTTGACCCGCTCGCGCGAGCCGATGTTGCCCGGGTTGATGCGCAGGCAGGCCGCGCCGGCCTCGGCCGCCTCGATGCCGCGCTTGTAGTGGAAGTGGATGTCGGCGACGATCGGCACCGTCACCTCGGGAATGATCTTTTTGAGCGCCGCGGTCGAGTCCTCGTCCGGGCAGGACACCCGCACGATGTCGGCGCCGGCCACCTCCAGCGACCGGATCTGCCGCACCGTCGCCTCGACGTCGCTGGTCAGCGTGTTGGTCATGGACTGCACGGTGATCGGCGCGTCGCCGCCGACGGGCACCTTGCCGACGTGAATCTGGCGGGACTTGCGGCGCAGGATGTCGCGGTAGGGGCGGACGCTCATGACTGGGCTCTCGATGCTCTCGATCTGGGGCCTTCGTGACCCAAAGGCTCGGCGTGAGGGCGCAAGGCGAAGGCTCAGGGGCAAACGGCAGCGGCCGCTTCGGGCGGCGCCGCGCTAGGGCTCGGATTCTCCGCGAAGATGCCCGCTTGGCCGCTGAGATTCAAGCCCGGCCCGAGTCCGGTCATGCCTCACTTTGAAATTGCGGGCTGGCGCTTCTTGTAGGGGC
>JBHJOF010000028.1:0-29364 GCA_050330055.1 Kiloniellales bacterium | reverse complement strand
CGTGGTGGCCGGGCGGCCGGCAGAGCGAGAAGACGGCGCGCTCGCCGCCCTCGACCAGGCGCTGGCCGGTCAGCGCCACGTCGGCCGAGCGCTTGATCGCCGGCCAAGTGCCGGCGACGAAGGGCACCGAGAGATCGAAGCAGTAATAGCCGAACAGGCCCGGCACCGACTTGCCCGGGTCCTGGCGCAGGCCGCGTAGCGGAAAGACGTAGGGCATGCCGACCGGCGCCTTCGGGAAGGCCTGCTGCCAGCGCACGTAGGCCTCGGAGAGGAAGGTCACGTAGCCCGCGTCGTGCACCGCCAGGATCGGCTCGAGCCCGAAGCTGTCCGGCTCCAGCATCTCGCCGTAGCCGAGCTCCCGGATGCGCTTCAGGATCATGTCCATGCGCTCGGGCTTCTCGAACATCGGCACCATCTCGCCGAACAGCAGCTCCTTGGCGCCGGCGTGCTGCTGGTGGTCGTCGCTATAGATGATCTTCATGGGCCCTGTCGTTTGGGATGGTGGATGCGAGATTGAACGGCGAAAACAAACTAGTGAATGACACGGATGAACACAGATGAACACAAACTGGGATTTGAACTGATCGAGCTTCGCCATTCCGTCGGGTCACTTGCCTCGATCTTTGCTAACCGCACCAGCCCCGTTCATCTGTGTCAAATCATCTTGTTTATGCCATAACGATCCATGTGTTCATTCAGGAACTCTCGCCAACGGTGACGTGCGCGGCGCTCCAGGCGCCGGGCCAGACTTCGGCGCGCCCCGCGCGCAGCGCGCGCACTTCCGCGACCGGCAGGTCGCGGGCGATCAGCATGGGCCCGGCGCCTTCGGCCTGGTCGCTCGGCGGCAGCTCGGCGGCGACGCCGCTATGGCCAAGAACCTCCTCGCAGGGCAGATAGGCGGCGGCGCCCGAGGTGTTGGAGAGGCGCGGCTTGCTGGCTGCAGCCTTGCCGATGCAGCCGACGGCGCAGACGATGGCCTGCAGCTCGACGGCGCGCGCCTTGGCGCAGGAGAAGACGCGGGAATAGCCCGACAGCTTCTCGGTCATCGAGGGCACCAGCAGGAGGTCGAGGCCGTGCGGCGCCAGCAGGCTGGCCAGCGCCGGCAGCTCGACGTCGAGGCAGATCAGCGAAGCCAGCCGGAGGCCGCGCCACTCGACGATCTCGACCCGGTCGCCGGTCGAGAGATTCCAGGCCTTGGGGTCGCGCTCGCCCGGCGTCAGGCAGAGCTTGTCCTGCACGATCAGGCGGCCGTCCGGCAGGAACAGATGGGCGCGGTTGACGAAGGGCGGCGCGTCGGACTCGTTGTCGTCCTCACGCGCGATACCTACCGGCATGGTGCCGGCCAGCAGCGCCGTGTCGTGCTTGCGCGCGAGCGGCCGGATTGCCTCGAGCGCCGCCGGTGCCTGCGCCGCGAGCCAGGAAATCTCTTCAGCCGGAGCCAGGCTCTCCGGGGCGAAAGAAAGCCACTGCTCGGCCGCGTACTCCGGCATGACCAGAATATCGGCACCCTCGGCCTTGGCCTCGGCCATGCGCTCGTCGACCCGCGCCGCCCAGGCCTCGATGCCGTTCAGCGGCTGTGCCAGGTTGGTCGCCCAGAGGGCGACCGTTAGCTTGTCGAGGGGCTCCGCCAATTCGAACGCTTTCCGGCTATCGCCGTGGGCGGCGAGGCCGCCCACCGCGTGGTTTGTCGGCTACTGCAGCAGACGCGTCCAGACCCGATCCGAGAGCTGGATCGCCTTCTCGGAACAGGTCTTGGTGAAGATGGTCTCCACGTCGGCTGGTGCGTTGATCTCGGGCGAGTCCTTCAACTCCGCATCCATGAACTCCGTGCTGCCGGCGATGCCGTTGGAATAGCCGGCAAAGTTGGACTGAATTGCCGCGTTCTCCGGCTGCATCATGAAGGACACGAACTTGACTACGTTGTCGTAGTTCTGTGCGCTCGAGGGTACCGCAATGTTGTCAAACCAGGTCATGATACCTTCCTTGGGATAGGCATACTGTAGGGACGGCTTCTCCTTGCGCGCCCGCATGGAATAGCCGTTCCAGTTCTGGTGCAACGCCGTGTCGCCGGAAACCAGCCGCTCCAGGATGCCGTCGGAGTTGTAGACTTTGACGAGCGGCTTTTGCGCCAACAGCAGGTCGAGCACCTGCTTCATTTCCTCGGCGCTCTCGTTGCACAGCGGCAGGCCCAGATAGATCTGCGCCATGGGGATGACCTCGTCCGGCGCCCTGAACATGCCGATGCTGCCGTGCAGCTCGGCCGGCGGTTCGAACATAACTTTGTAGGTATTGATATCACCGCCATAGACGGCGGTATCCACCGTAAACGCCGTCGTGCCCCACTGCCACGGAATGGTATAGGCGTTGCCCGGGTCCCATTCCGGGCTCTTCCAGCGGTCGTCAACGTTCTCGTAGCCGTCGAGCTCGGACGCATTGATCTTCTGGATCAGCCCCTCCTGGATCAGGACCGGCACGAAGTTGTGCGTCGGCACGACGATGTCGTAGCCGCCGCCGCCCGCTTGCAGCTTGGCAAGGAGCGTCTCGTTGGAATCGTAGGTGTCCAGCGTGACCTTGATACCGGTCTCCTGCTGGAATTTCGTGATCAGATCGGGCGAGGTGTAGTCGGTCCAGTTGTAGATGAAGAGATTGCCTTCGGCCGCGGCATTATGTCCACCGAACCCAAGGGCGATGAGCGCAGCCGTTGCCGTCATCAAGAGTCGTTTCATTGTTGTCCTCCCTGCGTTGACATGTACCTCTGGGACGTCACGGTCATCTGCGCCGCCCGATGAGGTAGGAAAGTGATACGAATAGAACAGAAATCGCCAGCATCACCGTGGAGACCGCATTGACCTCCGGCGTGATGCCGATGCGGACCATACCGTAGATGTACAGCGGCAAGGTGGTAGACCCGGCCTGGGCCACCATCAGCGTGATGATGAAGTCGTCGATCGAGATGATGAAGGCTAGCATGGCGCCGGACACGATGCCGGGCATCAGCATCGGCAAAGTGATGCGCCGGAACGTCTGCCACTCGTTGGCGTAGAGGTCTTGGGCCGCCTGTTCGAGGGTCTCGTCTATGTCCTGCAGCCGGGCACGTATCGGCAGAAAGGCGAAGGGGATGCAGAACACCGTGTGGGCAATGATGACGTTGCCAAGTCCGAGGGCCAGGCCAATCGCTGCGAAGAAGCTCAGCGTCGCCACCGCGGTCACGATCTCCGGCACCATGAGCGGCAGCATGAGGATGCCATAGGCGGCCGTCTGTCCGCGGAACTGCCCGCCGCGCGCCAGGACGAGCGCCGCCAGCACCGCGACCACGGTGGCCATGGCGGTCGCCGCAGCGGCAATGGTCAGGCTGTTGAGCGCGGCGCGCTGGATGTCGTCGTTGGCGAAGGCCTTGAAATACCAGTCCAAGCTGAAGCCCGACCAGATCGTTGCCGACCGGCTCTCATTGAACGAAAAGATTACCAGGATGACGATCGGTGCGTAGAGGTAGCAGAAGAACAGCCAGGTAAAGGCCCCGAAACCCGGGACATGGCCGACCAAGAATCCGCGTTGTCTGAGGCGCAAGCGCTGGTTCTGTGCCGGTACCGGGATCGAAGAAGCCGTCATGTCCGCGCACTCTCAACACCACGGCGCGCCGGGCCAAGGGCGTAGAAGACCAGCGCCAGCAGCACCACCGTCATCAGGATCAATGCCGCCGCTGAACCGAAGGGCCAGTTGCGCGACGACGCAAACTGCAGCTGGATCAGACTGCCGATCATCAGCCGTTTGCCACCGCCCAGCAGGTCCGGCTGGATGAAGGTACCGAGCGCCGGAATGAAGACCAGGATCGATCCCGCCACGATGCCCGGCAGGGAGAGCGGGATCACGATCCGCCGCATGGCCTGCAGGCGATCGGCATATAGATCGTGTGCTGCCTCGATCAGCCGCACATCGAGCTTCTCCAGGCTCGCGTAGATCGGCAGCACCATGAAAGGCACGTAGGTATAGACCAGACCCAGCAGGATGGCGCCGTCGGTGTAGAGCAGCGTGATCGGCGTCTCGATCAGCCCCGAAGCCAGCAGGGCGTTGTTGATCAGGCCCGTGTCGCGCAGGATCAGGATCCAGCAGTAGGTGCGGATCAATAGATTGGTCCAGAAGGGGATGGTGACGAGAAAGACCAGCAGGTTGCGCCGTTCCGGCGACTGCATTGCCATGTAGTAGGCAACCGGAAAGCCGACCAGCAGGGCCAGGAGCATGGCCAGGAGCGCGAGGATCGCTGAGCGGGCAAAGATCACCAGATAGGCGTCGTGGAAAATGAGGCTGTCATCCAGGTCGCGCTCGAAGAGGAATTGGATATAGGCCTCCAACGAGAAGACCGGCTGGACGCCGCCATAGGGGCTTGCCTTGAGGAAAGAGTAGACCAGCACGAGGCCCATCGGCAGCAGCATGAAACCGCCGATAATCGCAAGAGAAGGGCCCAGGCCCAATGTCCGGCGAAGCGCCTTGTTGCGCGTGAGCGCAGCCACCTGTGCGTCCGCCTCCTTGCTCCGTTTGTGTCAGTCGCGCAGCACCTGCAGTGCGCCGGCCGGCAGTTGCACCGCCACCGCGTCGCCGGGACGCGGCCGGCCCGGCCCGGGGGTGGGGGGCTTGCTCCCCCGGGCCGGTATGCCGCCTACTTCTGAAGTTCGGTCCAGATCGCCGTATAGAGCTGAGTCACCTCAGGCGGGCAGGTCGGGATGAACTGGCCCTTGTCGGCGAACTCGACCGGGATGTTGACCTCCGGTGCGGTCTTCATGTCCTCCGGCATGTACTTCTCGGAGCCCTTGATGCCGTTCGCGTAGCGGGCGAAGGCCGAGATCAGGGCGGCGTTCTCCGGGTCCATGATGAAGTTCTGGAAAAGCTTGGCGTTTTCGACGTTCTTGGCGTCCGCCAGCACGGCCACGCTGTCCATCCAGATCGGATAGCCTTCCTTGGGATAGCCATAGACGATCGCCGAGTTCTGCAGGCGGGCGCGGAACGAGGCGCCGTTCCAGTTCACGCCGGCGGCGAGATCGCCCTTCGCAAACCTCTCGACGTTGCCGTAATCCATGGAGATCCACTTCGGCTTGGCCTCGAGCAGCTTGTCGCGGACCTTCCTGAGGACCTCCTTGTTGCCGGTGCAGGGCTCTTCGCCCATGTACATGACGCTGAGCGCCATGACGTCGCCCATCTCGGGCACGACGTTGACCTTGCCGACCAGCTCGGTCGGCGGATCGAGGAAGATCGCCGAGGTATTGGGATCGCCGCCATAGACCGAGGTGTTGACGGTCACGCCGGTGGTGCCCCACTGCCACGGCACCGTGTAGTGGCGGCCCGGATCCCAGTCGACGTTGACCCAGCGCTCGTCCATGTGCTGGAAGTTCTCCATCTGGTCGGGGCGGCTCTCCAGCAGCAGGCCCTCGTCGATCCAGATCTGAATGAAGCTCGCCGACGGAACGACGATGTCGAAACCGTGCCCGCCGGCCTTGATCTTGGCCAGCGCCGTGTCGTTCGAATCGTAGTCGGTCAGTGTGACCTTGACGTTGTGGGTCTGCTCGAACTTCTTGATCAGATCGGGGCTCGTGTAGTTGCCCCAGTTGAAGATGTTGAGCTCGCCGTCGGCCAGGGCCGCGCCCGGCAGAGCGAGCATCGCCAGGCCGATCAGGCTGGTAGTGACTTTCCTACTCATGACGTTTCTCCCTGCTTAGTGATGATTGTCATTCGCGGCTTCTCTTCGTGTTGAGAATGAAGAAAACAGTGACGAGGACGATCGATATCGCCAGCAACACGGTCGATATGGCATTGATCTCCGGCGTGACGACGCGGCGAAGCTGGCCCAGCATGTAGGTGGGCAGCGTGTCCTGGCCGCCCGATTTCACCAGCTCCGTGATCACCACGTCGTCAAGCGAGATCACGAAGGCGAGCATGGCGCCCGCCAGGATGCCCGGCGACAGCAGCGGCAAGGTGATGCGGCGGAAGGCCATCCACGGCGAGGCGTAGAGGTCTGCCGCCGCCCACTCCAGCGAGAGGTCCATGCCCTCGAGCCGGGCCCGGATCGGCAGATAGGCGAAGGGGATGCAGAACGCCGTGTGCGCCGCGATCAGGTAGGCGAGCCCGGTGTAGCCGGTTGCGATCTTGATCATGGCGAAGAAGATGAGCAGCGCAACGCCGGTGACGATCTCCGGCACCATCAGGGGCTGGTTGATCATCGCATAGATCACGGTGAGGCCGGGGAAGCGCGCCGTCCGCGTGGTAGCGATCGCGGCCATGGTGGCGACCGTCGTTGCGATCATGGAAGCGCAGGACGCGATGATCAGCGAGCGTGTCGCCGCCTCCTTCACCTGCTCGTTCGCCCAGGCCGACTCGTACCACCGCCACGACAGGCCCTCCCAGATGGCGATCGACGGACCGGCGTTGAAGGAATAGATGACAAGGGTCACGATGGGCGCGTAGAGCAGCACGAAGCACAGGATGGCGATGGTGCTGAACCCGGTCTGCTGCTGCACCGAGAAGGGGCGCCGTATGAGTGCCAAGTCAGCCATGCGCGCTCTCCGAGCGGGACGCATTGCGCACATAGGCCAGCAGCGCGATCATGACGATTACCAGCAGCGTCATGGAGAGCGCGGCTCCCAGCGGCCAATTGCGGCCCTGGCCGAACTGCAGCTCGATCAGGTTGCCCAGCATCATGTTCTTGCCGCCGCCGAGCACGCGCGGCGTCACGTAGGCGCCCAGCGCCGGCACGAAGACCAGGATCGAGCCGGCGATGATGCCGGGCTTGACCAGGGGAATGATGATGCGACGCAGCACCCGCCAGCGGTTCGCATAGAGGTCATAGCCGGCCTCGACCAGCTGGAAATCCAGCCGTTCCATCGAGGCATAGAGCGGCAGCACCATGAGCGGCAGATAGACGTAGAGCATGCCTACCATAATGGCAAAATCGGTGAACAGCATCTGGATCGGCTGGTCGATGACGCCGAGATAGAGCAGTGCCGAGTTGACGATTCCCTCGTTGCGGATCACCTCCATGATCGCGAAGGTGCGGATCAGCAGGTTGGTCCAGAAGGGAATGGTGACGAGGAACAGCCAAATGTGGCGGCTGCGCGCCGGGCGCGTGGCGATGAAGTAGGCGGTGGGAAAGCCGAAGATCAGCGCGAGAACGGTGGTACCGAACGACAGGCGGACCGAGCGCCAGAGGATCGAGAGATGGGCATCGGCCAGGGTCACCGTGTCATCGAAGATGTCGCGCTGGAAAACGACCTTGAACCAGGCATCGGTCGACAGCTCCCAGATCACCCCGCCATAGGCGCCCGGCTTGAGGAACGAGTAGGCCAGGACAATCAGCAGCGGCCCCGAGGCGGCAAAGACCAGGATCAGCAGGGCCGGCGCCACCAGCAGCCAGCGGTTACGAGCGTCCCTGCGGCGGGCCGCACCACCAACGGCTTCGGCCGAGAAGCTGTCTGTTGCCCGTAGCTGCGCGACCGCCATCTCAGTCCCTCAGCACTTGGGCGGCGTTCTTGCCCAACTGGATGCCGACCGCGCCGCCGGGCTCGAAGACCTCATCGTTGCCGCGCGTGTTCTGCATGCGGACAGTGAACTGGCCGCCATCGGCCAGCTTTACGAGGTAGTGCGTGTCGGTGCCGAAATAGACGATGTTCTCCAGCCTGCCAGAGAGCGCGGCTCCGTCGGCCCCGGCCACCAACCTGGAATGCTCGGGCCGTACCACGATGGTCACGCGCCCGGTCTGCGCGCCCCCTTCCGGCAGCGCCGCCTCGATCTGCATGCCCGAGGCCAGCCGTACCGCGGCCGTGCCGTCCCTGACCGAGACGATGTCGCCCTCCATGAAGTTGGTCTCGCCGATGAAGTTGGCGACGAAGCGCTCGGACGGCCGCTCGTAGATGTCGCGCGGGGTGCCCACCTGAAGCACCTCGCCCTGGTTCATGACCGCCAGGCGGTCCGACATGGTGAGCGCCTCTTCCTGGTCGTGCGTCACGAAGACGAAGGTGATGCCGGTCTCGAGCTGCAGCCGCTTCAGCTCGATCTGCATCTCCTTGCGCAGCTTGAGGTCGAGGGCCGAGAGCGGCTCGTCGAGCAGCAGCACCTTGGGGTGCGGCGCCAAGGCCCGGGCCAGCGCGACCCTCTGCTGCTGGCCACCGGAGAGCTGCGAGGTCTTGCGCCCGGCGAGCGCGCCCATCTTCACCAGGGCCAGCATCTCGGCCACGGTGTCGCGGGTCTCGGCCTTGGACTTGCCCAGCATCTCCAGGCCGAAACCGACGTTCTGCGCCACCGTCATGTGCGGGAACAGGGCGTAGCTCTGGAATACCGTGTTGACCGGCCGCTTGAAGGGCGGCAGATGGCCGATTGCCTGGCCGTCCAGCAGGATATCGCCGCTGCTCGGCAGCTCGAAGCCGGCGATCAGGCGCAGCAGGGTGGTCTTGCCGCAGCCCGAGGGCCCCAGGAGGGTGAAGAACTCGTTCTCGCGGATTGCGACCGAGACCCGGTCGAGGGCGTGGACGGCGAGCTCGCCGGCGCCGAAGACCTTGGTCACCTCCCGCGCCTCGATGGCGACGCGGCCGGCCGCGGCGCTCTCCCCGGCTGATCCCGTCATCTGCGCCGTCCCTTTTTCGTGCTCCCCGCAGTCACGATAGACGGTGACGCCATCCCTCCGCAATTCCCGGCCGCTGGTTTCCGCTGTGGCAAGAGTCATCTGTAAGCGGGCATAAGGGCTTACCCGGTTGCTCGGTCCCCCTTGGAACCCTTCAGTCTCGACCAGGCCGGGATTTCGGTACATAACCCTAGGGTGTTATTGCAGGCGCGGGGTGGACTGGATCGCGCATGGCGGGAAACAGCGCGGCCTTTCTCGACAATTTGGCGCAGACGATCGCGGCGCTGGAGCAGCCGGCCTTTCCGCCCCTGCTCGAGCGGCTGGTCCGCACCATTCTGCCGTACGACCACATGCTGGTCCTGGCCTACTATCGCGACCGCGCGCCTGAGATACTCTACGCCCGCTACGCCAGGCCGGAGGTCGAGTCCCTGTTGCCCGACTACCTGGCCAGCGCCTACCTGCTCGATCCCTTCTACCATGCCCATCAGGCCGGGATGGCGGAGGGCCTCTATCGGCTGCGCGACGTGGCGCCGGACCACTTCCGCCGCAGCACCTACTATCTGACCCACTATCGCAAGGCGGGTCTGAGCGACGAGGTCACCTTCCTGAACCGCGTCGGCCGGCACGGCCTGACCGTTTCGCTGCTGCGCCGGGAGCAGGGCTATGGAACCTTCAGCAGCCGCGAGGTGGCGGCGCTCCGGCCATACGAGGCGGTGATCCGTGCGCTCATCGTCGCGCACTGGCACCGCTTGCCCGAGCTCGCCGGTGCCGAACGGTCGCAGAGCCTGGCCGAGCGCATCGTCGCTTCCGCCAGGACCATGACCGGCGCCGAGCTCACCCGGCGCCAGGCCGAGATCGTTGGCCTGGTGCTGCGCGGCCATTCCTCCAGGGCGATCGCGCTCAAGCTGGCGATCAGCCCGGAGACCGTGAAGGTGCATCGGCGCAACGCCTACGCCAAGCTCGGCATCTCCTCCCAGGCCGAGCTGTTCCGCCTGCTGCTCGCGGTGCTGAGCCGATAGTGTGTCACGGTTGAAAGGGGACTTCGGCGCTCCGCGCCACCCCCCTCCCTGGCTCTCCCCCGCAAGGGGGGAGGGAAAATTTGAGTGGTGGCAGCCTTGTTCGCCTCCCCCCTCGCGGGGGAGGCCGGTGCGTAGCGCCGGGAGGGGGCGTCCGCGAAGCGGACAACAGAAGGGTTATATCACTCCGAGCCGGACAGCCGTGAAATGTGTTAGGCCACCCGCCCCTGGTGGCGCTCGGCGAAGCGGCGTTCGATCGCGTCCCAGATGTCGGACTCAAGCGAGACGCCGTCGAAGCGGTCGATCTCCTGCAGGCCGGTCGGCGAGGTCACGTTGATTTCGGTCAGATAGCCGCCGATCACGTCGATGCCGACGAAGATCAGGCCGCGTTCGGTCAAGGCCGGACCGATCGCCTCGCAGATCTCGTGGTCGCGCTTGTCGAGCGTCGCCTTCTCGGGCCTGGCGCCGACGTGCATGTTGGCGCGCGCTTCGCCCTTGGGCGGCACGCGGTTGATCGCGCCGGCCGGCTTGCCGTCGATCAGGATGATGCGCTTGTCGCCGTTGCGCACCGCCGGCAGGTAGCGCTGTACGATGATCGGCTCGCGGTAGAGATTGGTGAACATCTCCAGCAGCGCGGTCAGGTTCTCATCCTCAGGTGGGAGATGGAACACACCGGCGCCGCCGTTGCCGAACAGCGGCTTGATGATGATGTCGCCGTATTCGGCGCGGAAGGCCTGGATCTCGCTGCGCACGCTGCTGATCAGGGTCGGCGGCATGAGGGCGCCGAAGTGGGTGACGAAGAGCTTCTCCGGCGCGTTGCGTACGTGCAGCGGGTCGTTGACCACGAGCGTTGCGGGATGCACGTGCTCCAGCAGGTGGGTGGCGGTGATGTAGGACATGTCGAAGGGCGGGTCCTGGCGCATCAGCACGACGTCCAGGGTCGCCAAGTCGATCACCTCGGGTGCGCCGAGGGCGGCGTGATGGCCGCGCTCGCGGCGCACCTGCAGCGGCCGCGCGGTGGCGAAGACCCGGCCGTCGCGGAAGCTCAGGTCCTGCGGCAGGTAGTGATAGAGGCCGTGGCCGCGGCGCTGCGCCTCCAGCGCCAGCACGAAGCTCGAGTCGGCGTCGATGTCGACCTTCTCGATCGGGTCCATCTGGATGGCGACGGCAAGGCTCATTCTGGCAGGCGCTCCTCAGGGCCGGGACGGACTGCCGGGCGCGGCCGGCGGGCGGCACTATAGCCAAGCGCGCGGCCGCCGTCGCCAGCAAGAATCGGACGCCGTCTCGAACGCAGCGTCTCATGGCCCATCCTTCGAGACGCCTGCCTTCGCCAAAGCTACGGCAGGCTCCTCAGGATGAGGAAGGCATACTATATCAACACCCTACTACCTCATGCTGAGGAGCGCGCCGCAGGCGCGCGTCTCTCGCGCGAAGCAGGCGGCCCTGGCCGCCAAGCATGGGAGTTTGATCATGACTGTAGGGATAGGGTATGGAGGAGCAGGGATCAGCTCAGTTGAGCCGGGACTTAAGACCCTGCAGCAGGGTGGCGGCCTCGTGCCGGCCTTGCTCGTCGCGGCTCAGCTCGATGAACTGCTCGAGCCCCATGAACGCAGCGCGCAGGTTGCCCAGGTGGGCGTGCAGCAGCCCGGCCTCGCGCCACAGCCGGGCCTGGCCGGGCGCGATCATCAGCATCGACTCGAGCGCTGCCAGGGCCTCTTCCGGGCGCTTGTCCTGGAGTAGCCTCAGTTTGATGTTACCCTGCACGCGCAACAGGATGTCGCGGTTGCCGACCGGCGCGTAGTGCTCCGGCCTGAGCTCGGCCTCGTTGCCGCTGAACGACTTCAGCAGCTCGCGCAGCGCCGCCGTGTCGCGCTGCTGCCCGCCGGCGAAGGGATCGAGAATCAGGCGCTCGCTGCCCAGGTCCAGGCGCAGCAGGAAATGGCCCGGGAAGTTCAGGCCGTGGATGGTCCAGCCCTGGGCGCGCGCGGCGTGCATATAGAGAATGCCGAGCGTGACCGGCAGGCCCTTGCGCCGGTCGATCACCCGCATGAGGTTGGCGTTCTGCAGGTCGTCGTAGGTGAGCTGGTCGCCCTGGTAGCCGTAGCGCTCGACGATGACCTGATTGAGCGCCGCGGCGCGGGCCTTGAGCGAGGCCGGGTCCAACTTTCCGATCGCCTCGGCCGTGTCGCGCTCCAGCAGCGACAGGTGATGCCGGTAGCGCTCGAGCGGCACCCGCGGCCGGTCGAGCGCGGCCAGGAGCAGCGCCGCCTCGGCCGGGTCGATCGCCGCGTCGTCGCTGCCGCCGATCTGCCGCAGGCGGGCTGCCAGTTCCTTGCGTCCGCTCGCGCTCGACCAGGTCATCGGCGGTCTCCGTCCCTCTTGGAGTACCTCGGGTTCCGCCGGTTCCCACCCCTCAGGTCGGGGGCGCGGCCGCGGTGCGCCGCCTCGGATCGTCCTTCAGGATGACATGGCTGACCACCTGGCGCACATAGGGAACATCCTTGGCGTGGGCGATCACCCGCTGCAGCTCGGCGTCGTCCTGCGCCAAGCCGATCAGATAGACCACCTGGTTGACCGTCTCGATCGAATAGTTGATGGCGTCGATCTCGCGGTCGAACAGCAGCTTGGTCTTGAGCTCGGTGGCGATCCAGCTGTCGCGCGCGGCGCTGGTCAAAGACGACTTGTCGGTCACGGCGATCTCGTTCATCACCTCGCGCACGCCCTCGACCTGCCAGGCAAGCCGTGCCGCGGCGACGCGCATTTCCGGCGTCTCGACCTTGCCGCTCAGCAGAACGCGGCCTTCCTGGACCTGCAGGTTGACGTTACGGAACAGCGCTTCGTCCTCCTGGAACCAGAGATGATTGATGTCCATGCGGATCCGCGTGTCCCGCAGCCCGCCCTGGAAGCCGCGCTCCTGCGCCGTCATGACGCCCGCCCCGGCGGCGCCGCTGACGGCGACTCCGGCCGTCGAGCAGGCGCCGGACAAGAGACAGGACAACAGCAAGCCGCAGAGCAGTGCGTAGCGTCGGATCGGCTGGAAGGCAGTCATCGGCGTTCGTCTTTCCCCCTTGGATGCTAGCCGCGCCGCTCGCCGCTGCGCCAGGCATCGGCAAGGTGACGCGGCAGGCGCCCCGGCGCAACCAGCACCACGTCGAAGCGCAGGTCGAGCCGCGCCAGGGCCGGCTCGCGTTGCAGGAAAGCCGCAGCAGCGCGCTGGATGCGCGCCTGCTGCCGCGGCGACAGGGCATAGCCGGCCTGGGACAGGTCGGGACGAGTCTTGACCTCGACGATCGCCAGCACGGCGCCGCGCCGGGCGATCAGGTCGATCTCCCCGACCGGCGTACGCAGGTCCTGCGCCAGGATGCGGTAGCCCTTGAGGCGCAGCCACCAGGCGGCCAGGCGCTCGGCGCGGCGGCCGCGGCCCCAGGCGGCGCGGCGCCGCGTCGTATGCTTGCCGATCTCGGGGTTGGGCGCACCGGACCGGCTCACGAGGCTTCCGGCTCCCCCTCAGCCCGGCTCAGCGCCAGGGCGCGGCGATAGACCTCGCGCCGCGGCCGGCCGGTCGCGGCGGCAACCTCGGCCACGGCGTCGCGCAAGCTGGCGCCGGCCAGGGCGTCGCGCAGGCTGCGGTCGAGCGCATCGTCGTCGGTCGCTTCGCCGATCATCGCCGGCGCGCCGATCACGATCACCACCTCGCCTTTCGGCGCACCGGCCTCGCCATAGTGCCGGGCGAGCGCGTCCAGGCTGTCGCGGCGCACCTCCTCGTAGAGCTTGGTCAGCTCGCGCGCCACCGCGGCCGGGCGGGGCCCGAACAGCGCCGCCATCTCGGCCAGGGTCTTGGGCAGGCGCCGCGCCGATTCCAGCACCAGCAGCGTAGCCGGCAGCCCGGCCAGCTCCTCCAGGGCGCGGCGGCGCGCCCCGGCGCGCGGCGGCAGGAAGCCGACGAAACAGAAGCGGTCGCTCGGCAGGCCGGAAACGACCAGCGCGGCCAATGGCGCGCTCGGCCCCGGCAAGGTCGTCACCGGCAGGCCGGCCGCGGCGGCGGCGCGCACCAGCTTGTGCCCCGGATCGGAGATCAGCGGCGTGCCGGCATCCGACACCAGCGCCACGACCTCGCCACCTTCCAGGCGCTTTATCAGCTTCGGGCGCATGCTCTCGGCGTTGTGCTCGTGATAGGTCACGAGCGGCGTCTTGATGCCGTAGGCGGCGAGCAGCTTGCGGGTGACCCGCGTGTCTTCGCAGGCGATCACGTCGGCGCCGGCCAGGACGTCGAGCGCGCGCAGGGTGACGTCGCGCAGGTTGCCGATCGGCGTGGCGACGAGATAAAGCCCGGGCGCCAGTTTACTTGACGGGAGGGTACCGCTAGGTTCCGCTGTCTCGCTGGGAGGTGGTCTTGACGACGGTCTCGACGATGGCGGTTTTGAGGACGACTGGGTCGACATGGGTGTCCCTTGTGCTGGGCCCCAAGCGGGCTGGCGAGCCCGGCCCCAGACTGTATCAACGTGCCCCGCAGCAGGCCGCCCGCGCATACCTGGCGGCGCTTCTGATCGGCTTGCTCGCGCTCGCAGCCTGCGCGCCGCAGAGGGTAGCGGAGCCTGCACCGGAGTCGCAACCGGCACCCGACATCAGCGAGCCCCTGCTACCCGAGGAACCGGCCTTGCCGCCGGTGCCGGGCGGCGATCTCACTCTGCCCAACGCCGAGGCGCGCGTGGCTCTGCTGCTGCCGCTGACAGGGCGTCACGCCAAGGTTGGCCAGGCGCTGCTGAACGCCGCGCAGCTTGCGCTCTTCGATATGCCGGCGCAGCGCTTCGCGCTCCTGGTACGCGACACCGGCGGCACGCCGCAGGGCGCGGTGGCGGCAGCCAACGGCGCGTTGGCCGACGGCGCCTCGCTGATTCTCGGGCCGCTCTTCGCGACCGAGGTGCAGGCCATGGCCTGGGAGGCGCAGAGCAGGGGCGTCAGCGTGGTCTCCTTCTCGAACGATCGCGGCGTTGCCGGCGGCGGCGTCTTCGTCATGGGCCTCAACCCGCAGCTCCAGGTCGAGCGCGTGGTCGCCTACGCCAGCCAGCAGGGTCTGCAGCGCTTCGCCGTGCTGGCGCCGGCCACCGCCTATGGCGACACGGTGCTGCGCGCCATGCAGCAGGCGGTGGCGCGCAACGGCGCGCAGCTCAGCCGCACCGTGTCCTACGATCCCTCTACCGGCGATGCCTCTGCCGAGGTGCGCTCGCTCGCCGAGTACGACCGGCGGCGCCAGGACTTGATCGTCGAGCGCCAGCGCCTGGCCGGCCGCGACGACTCCGACTCGAAACGCGAGCTGCGCCGGCTCGAAAGGCTCGATACCTTTGGCCCGCCCAGCTTCGACGCCGTGATGCTGCCGGCCGGCGGCCAGTCGCTCTTGGCGCTGGCGCCGCTGCTGCCGTACTACGACATAGACCCAAAGGAGGTGCACTACCTCGGCACGGCGCTGTGGGACGACCCGACGCTGGGCGCCGAGCCGGCCTTGATCGGCGGCTGGTTCGCCGCGCCGCCGCCGCAGCTCTGGCAGAGCTTCCGTGAGCGTTACGAGCAGACCTACGGCGATCCGCCGCCGCGTATCGCCTCGCTCGCCTATGACGCCACTGCGCTCGCGTCGGTGCTGGCCGGCCGCGCCTTCGCGCAGGGCAAGCGCACCGCCTTCGATCTCGAAGCGGTCACGCAACCGAGCGGCTTCTCCGGCGTCGATGGCATCTTCCGCTTTCTGCCCGACGGAGAGAGCCAGCGCGGCCTGGCGGTGCTGGAGATGCAGCGCGGCGGCTTCACCGTGCGCGACCCGGCGCCGCAGACCTTCGAGCCGTTGGCGTTTTAGGAAGACGTTCTTATTGTTGCCGAAACCTCCCTTTTTCATCTGTCACCCTCACCCTCCCAACGCTTCGCGTTGGGCCCCTCCCTCTCCCCTCAAGGGCGAGGGGAACAAACAGACGGGCTGCAGAAATCCCTCTCCCTCGGAGGGGAGAGGGAGGGGCCCGCGCGCGTCAGCGCGTGGGAGGGTGAGGGTGATAGAGAAGAAAGGCAGCGTCTTAGAGCACGTTACGATGCTGCCTTGTACTCCAACATATAGGCGAGCAGGGCGTTAAGGCGGCCCAGACCCGACGGCGTAGCGCGCATGCCGGCCTCGTCCAACTCGAGGTAGCCGGCTTCTTGCAGCGCGTCGAGCCGAGCGGACTCGAACAGCGCCTCGGGCTCGGCGCCGGTTTCGCGCCGGAAGGCGTCGCGGGCGATGCCCTCGGAGAGACGCAGCCCCATCATGGTGAGCTCGATCAGGCGCTCATCGGACGCAACGATGGTCTCGCCGCGGGTCGCGTGGCCCTGCCGCTCAACCTCGGCCAGCCAGGCCTCGGGCGCGCGGTGCTGGCGCGTCGCGATCTTGTCGCCGGCGAGCGTCAGGCGGCCATGCGCGCCGGGGCCGATGCCGACGTAGTCGCCGTAGCGCCAGTAGGTCAGGTTATGCCGGCATTCGCTGCCCGGCGCGGCGTGGTTCGAGATCTCGTAGGCCGGCAGGCCGGCGGCGGCCAGGCGCTCCTGCGTCGTATCGAACAGGGCGGCGGATGTCTCCTCGTCGGGCATGACCAGCTCGCCGCGACGCCAGGCGCCGTGGAAGGCGGTGCCCTCCTCGATGGTGAGCTGATAGACCGAGAGATGCGTCGGCGCCTCGTCCAGCGCGCGATTCAACTCGTCAGTCCAGGCCGCCCCGGTCTGTTCCGGCCGCGCATAGATCAGATCGAAGGAGATACGCGGGAAGCTGCGCCGCGCAAGGGCGACGGCGGCCAGCGCCTCGGCGGCGCTGTGTTGGCGGCCGAGGAAGGCGAGCGCGCGGTCGTCGAGCGCCTGCACACCGAGCGAGACTCGGTTGACGCCGGCTGCGCGATAGCCGGCGAAACGCGCCGCCTCGACCGAGGTCGGGTTGGCCTCGAGCGTGATCTCGATCGCCGGATCGAAGGCCCATTGTGCGGCCGCGCGCTCGATCACCGCGGCGACTGTTTCGGCTTCCATCAAGGACGGCGTGCCGCCGCCGAAGAAGATGCTGGTCAGGCGGCGTCCCGGCGTGCGGGCGGCGTAGTGATCCAGCTCGGCCAAGAGCGTGCGGCGCCAGCGCGCCTGGTCGATCGCTTCGCGCACGTGGCTGTTGAAGTCGCAGTAGGGGCACTTGGACAGGCAGAAGGGCCAGTGCACGTACAGTCCGAAGCCCGGTTCCGGGGCCGTGCTGGCCAGGGGCTCTTGACGTACGACGGGCGCGATCATGATCGGCCACGGAACAGGGCCGACACCAGCTTGGCGAAGGCGCGGGCGCGATGGCTCATGGCGTGCTTCTTCTCCGGCTCCATCTCGCCGAAGGTCAGGCTCTGCCCCAGCGGCAGGAACATCGGATCATAGCCGAAACCGCGTTCGCCGCGCGGCGGCCAGACCAGCGTGCCGTCGACCCGGCCCTCGAAGCAAGCGGTCTCGCCGTCCGGCCAGGCTACGGCGAGCGCGCAGACGAAGTAGGCGCTGCGGTCCTTGTTGCCGGCGGCGGCGTGCTGCTGCAGCTCGTCCTCGACGCGCTGCATGGCGATGCGAAAGTCCTTGCCCGGCCCGGCCCAGCGCGCCGAGTAGATGCCCGGCTGGCCGTCGAGCGCTGTCACCACCAAGCCGGAATCGTCGGCCAGCGCCGGCAGGCCGGCTCCGGCCGCGGCGGCGCGCGCCTTGAGCGCCGCGTTACCGGCGAAGCTGTCCGCCGTCTCCTCCGGCTCCGGCAGGCCGAGCGCGCCCGCCGAGACCACGCCGACGCCATAGGGCGCCACCAGGTCGGCGATCTCGCGCAGCTTGCCGGGGTTGTGGCTGGCGATGACGAGACGCCCCCCTACAAAGTGGCCGCCGATCGGGGGATGGCCGCCAGGAGATGCATTGGGCGCCTTTGGCATGGCCCTGTTTGTGGCTTCAGTCCAGGCCCAGTGCCGCGCGCTGTGCCGCCACGAGCTGCGCCACTCCGTGCTGCGCCAGCTCGAGCAGGCGGTCGAACTGCTCGCGGGTGAAGGGCGTCTCCTCGGCGGTCGCCTGCACCTCGACGATGCCGCCCGATGCGGTCAGCACGAAGTTGACGTCGGCCTGCGCCGTCGAGTCCTCGGCGTAGTCGAGGTCGAGCACGGCGCTGCCGTTGGTGAGGCCGCAGGAGACTGCGGCCACCTGGTCGATCAGCGGCAGATTGGCGATGGCGCCAAGCTCAAGCATGTGGGTGAAGGCTTGATGCAAGGCCACGTAGGCGCCGGTGATCGCCGCCGTGCGCGTGCCGCCGTCCGCCTGCAGCACGTCGCAGTCGATGCGGACCGTGCGCTCGCCGAAGCCCTTCACGTCGGCCACCGCGCGCAGGCTGCGCCCGATCAGACGCTGGATCTCCTGGGTGCGGCCGCTCTGCTTGCCGCGCGCCGCCTCGCGGTCGCCGCGGCTGTGGGTCGCGCGCGGCAGCATGCCGTACTCGGCGGTGACCCAGCCGCGCCCGCTGTTGCGCAGGAAGAAAGGCACCGTCTCCTCGACGCTGGCGGTGCAGAGCACGTGGGTGTCGCCGAAACGCGCCAGGCAGGAGCCCTCGGCGTACTTGTTGACGCCGGTCTCCAGGGTGATCGCGCGCAGCTCGTCGGGCGCCCGCCCGGAGGGGCGTGCTGCAGCGGCCCCGGAGGCGTTGGCCCGGGTCGCGCCGGAAGTTGCCATGGATTGTCTCCCTGTCGCTGCCAGCGCCCCGCACTGATCCTGGGGCTTGTTTTGGGCCCGCAATGGGGCGGGCGCAAGCTAGCCGATGGCTCCCCTGGCGTCCACCATGACGCATGCCGGACCGCGCGCCATAGCGCTCAAGGGGTTAGGGCAATACAGCACTGCCGCCGGCGGCGCTTTCGCCCCCGCGTTGACGCCCCAAAGGGGTCTCACTACATTCCGACTCCCCGGACAAGGCCGGTCAACGCAACGGAGCCCATGGTCCAGACCCTACACAGACCGCAGCAGGGACCGTCGCTGGAGAGTCTGAGCGACCGCGCGCGCGAGATTCTGCGCCATATCGTCGACGCCTATGTCGAGACTGGGGCGCCGATCGGCTCGCGCACCCTGTCGCGCCGGCTCGGCATGGAGCTTTCGCCCGCCACCATCCGCAACGTCATGGCCGACCTGGAAGACCTCGGTCTCTTGTTCGCGCCGCACACCTCGGCCGGGCGGCTGCCGACCGAGCTCGGCCTGCGCCTCTTCGTCCATGGCCTGCTGGAGCAGGGCAACCTGACCCAGGAGGAGCGCGAGCGGATCGAGAGCCAGTGCAGCGCCGCCGGCCGCAGCCTGCCGGAGGTCTATGAAGAGGCCTCTTCCATGCTGTCGTCGCTGTCGCGCTGTGCCGGCCTGGTGATCGCGCCCAAGGCTTCGGCGCCGTTGAAGCACATCGAGTTCGTCTCGCTCGGCGCCGGGCGCGCGCTGGTGGTCATGGTGACCGAGGCCGGCGTGGTCGAGAACCGCGTGATCGACGTGCCGCGCGGCCTGCCGCCCTCCTCGCTGGTCGAGGCGACCAACTACCTCTCGGCGCGCCTGGTCGGGCGCACCATCAGTGAAGCGGTGACCGAGATCCATGTCGAGCTGACCAAGGACCGCGCCACCCTGGACGAGCTGACCAGCCGCGTGGTCGAGCAGGGCCTGGCCTTCTGGAGCGGCGAGGGCAAGGCCGGCGCGCTGATCATCCGCGGCCAGGCCCAGCTGCTGGAAGACATCAACGCGATCGAGGACCTGGAGCGCATCCGCCAACTGTTCGCGACGCTGGAGACCAAGGAGGCGCTGGTCAACCTGCTGAACCTGGCGGACAGCGCCGAGGGCGTGCAGATCTTCATCGGCGCCGACAGCGAGCTCTTCGGTCTCGCTGGCTGCTCGATGATCATCGCGCCCTACGGCAGCGGCCGGCAGAAGCTGGTCGGCGCGATCGGCGTGATCGGCCCGACACGGATCGACTACGCCCGCATCATTCCCATGGTCGATTTCACCGCCAAGGTGATCGGCCGCATGATCGAGTAGACTCGAGAGTAGTATTAGAGAGCCCCATAGGAGACCTAGGGAGAAGGCCTCAGGTATGTCAAATCCGAGCAAGACCAGTAAGGAACAGGCGCAGGAAGAAGCCGCCTCGAAAGCCAATGGCCAGGCAGCGGAGGAAGAGACGGTGGTGCCTGAGGGGGTCGAGCCAAACCCGCTGGTCGAGGGCGAGATCCCAGAAGTCCACGACGAGAGCCCGGTCGAGCGCCTCGAGGCGGAGGTCGCCTCGCTCAAGGACCAGCTGCTGCGCGCCCTGGCCGAGACCGAGAACGTGCGCCGCCGCGCCCAGCGCGAGCGCGAGGACACTGCCAGGTTTGCCGCCGCGCCGGTAATCAAGGACCTGCTGGGTGTCGCAGACAACCTGGGCCGCGCGCTCGGCGCGGTCTCAGACGAGCTCGCCGCCGACGAGCGGGTGCAGCCGCTGATCGACGGCATCAAGCTGACCGAGAAGGAGCTGCTGGCCGCCTTCGAGCGCCACAACATCAAGAAGATCGAGCCGCTCGGCGAGCGCCTCGACCCGCACCTGCACGAGGCCATGTTCGAGATCGAGGATGCGAGCAAGCCGGCCGGCACCGTGGTACAGGTGCTGCAGCCCGGCTACCGCCTGCACGACCGCCTGCTGCGCCCGGCCCGCGTCGGTGTCGCCAAGGGCGGCGGCGCGAAAGGCGTCAACGACAACGACAGCAAGCCCGGCAGCCATGTCGACACGACGGCCTGAGCAAGCTCCGAACAAACATCACCCTCACCCTCCCAAGCGCCCTTCGGCCGCTTGGGCCCCTCCCTCTCCCATCCGAGGGAGAGGGGAACGAACGGGCGCGCTGTTAATCCCCTCTCCCTCGGAGGGGAGAGGGAGGGGCCCATCGCGGTAGCGATGGGAGGGTGAGGGTGAAATAAGAGTCCTAGATTGGACCGGCGATGCGCTAGCGACCCGTCGGCGCAATCAGGAACTCGCACTCCGGATCGTGCGCGCGGTAGCGGCGCTTGGCGAGCGTCGGGCTGCGCACCGCATAGCAGTAGACGCAGCCGTGCGGGCAGGAGTCGTAGGCGCCGATATCGCGCGATTCGGAGCAGAGACAGCCCGGCCGGTTGCCCTTGGTGCGCGCCGCGATCGGCCGCTGCGCCAGGTCCGAGAGGCGCGCCGCGTCGATGCAGCGGGCCGGCTGCAGCGGTCCCTCACTTGACAACTCGGGCTGCGAGCAGAGGCTGGCGCTGAGGCCGTGCTCCCGGGCAATGCCGGCCAGCTCGGCCAGCAGGGCCTGCTTCTCCACCACGGGCGGGTCCTGCCAGGTGAAGCCGTGGCGCTTGGCGGCACGCTCCAGGTTGTTGCGGGTCTTGGCATAGATCTGCGCGAAGGACAGCACCACCTCGTCGCTGGCCGGGCCCGGGCCCGCGGTCAGGGCCTTGGCCAGGCGGGCGAAGGTCGCCAGGTGCCAGGCCGGTGGCGTCAGCGAGCTCAGCAGCACGGGATCGTAGCGCCAGACCAGGGCGCGGGGGCCGAAGCGCCGCGCCAGCATCCGCATGGTTTCGACCGCCGCCGCGGCGTCCACTACCGAGGTCTCGAGCGGCCGCGGATAGCCGGTCAGCGTGTACTGCAGCACGAAGGGCGCGCCGGCACCTGCCAGGCGCTCCAGCGCCGCCTGGAATGGCAGCGCGTTGCGGGTCCAGAACACGAAGCCGTCTACCTGCGGCCCGGCCAGGGGCACCCGGTAGGGCGCCCCGCCGTAGGGATTGGCCACCCGGCAGAAGCCGGCCTCCAGCCGGTTAAGAAACCATTCACCATAGAAGGCCGGAATGTCGCTGCGATAGCTGGCGGAGACGATCATCGGGGCACATAGGGCCGCGGGCCGGGGCCCTCACGCATCACGGCTGTCGTCGCCCTCGGCCCGGCGGTCGTTTTTGGTGCGAAGAGCCGCGCGCCGGCCGAGCCAGCGGAAGAAGAAGTAAAGTGCGCCGCAGACCACGGCGATCCAGCCGCCCAGGCGGCTGATGCCCCGGTCGTAGAACCAGGCCTCGCCGGCCAGCGCCAAGAGGGCCCCGGCCAGCACGCTCAGCACCAGAACGAAGAGAATGGCGCGGTAGATGGGGTCGTCGGGAAAGGGCGGACTGTGACGGCGCATGGCGGATCGGCTTCGCCCGGGCTCAAGCCGTGGCGTCTCGCCCGGCTCTCTCATGTGGCTCTCTTATGTGGCTCTCGGATGAGCCTGCTGCCGGCTACTCTGCCGGGAAGCCGCTTGGCCGGCAAGGCCGGGGGTCCCTGCCGGGGCAGCGCGGGCCGGGGCCCGGAGCGGGCCGCCGAGCCTGAAAGCCGCACAAAATATGGCCTTTCCGCCTTGCAGCCCGGGACCGGCTGCTTATATATCCGGACGAGCCTCGCGGCTTTTCGCGGGGGCAATCTCCAGTCGTTCGAGGGGCCCGGCGACGGTGCTTCTGATAAGGCCGTCCAGCGGGTTCGCTGCAGAAGGAGACTAGAATGAGCAAGGTTATCGGTATCGACCTCGGCACGACCAACTCCTGTGTCGCGGTCATGGAAGGCAAGGACGCCAAGGTCATCGAGAATACCGAGGGCGCACGCACCACGCCCTCGATGGTCGCTTTCAGCGATTCTGGCGAGCGCCTCGTCGGCCAGCCGGCCAAGCGCCAGGCGGTGACCAACCCGGAGAACACCCTCTTCGCCATCAAGCGGCTGATCGGGCGCCGCCACGAGGACCCGATGACGAAGAAGGACAAGGACCTCGTTCCCTACAAGATCATCAAGGCCGACAACGGCGACGCCTGGGTCGAGGCGCACGGCGAGAAGTACAGCCCGAGCCAGATTTCCGCCTTCATCCTGCAGAAGATGAAGGAGACGGCCGAGAACTATCTCGGCGAGAAGGTCACGCAGGCCGTTATCACGGTGCCCGCCTACTTCAACGACTCGCAGCGCCAGGCGACCAAGGACGCCGGCAAGATCGCCGGTCTCGAGGTGCTGCGGATCATCAATGAGCCGACCGCTGCCGCGCTCGCCTACGGGCTTGAGAAGAAGGGCAGCGGCACCATTGCCATCTATGACCTGGGCGGCGGCACCTTCGACATTTCGGTGCTGGAGATCGGCGACGGCGTGTTCGAGGTGAAGTCGACCAACGGCGACACCTTCCTCGGCGGCGAGGACTTCGACAAGCGCGTCATCGACTACCTGGCCGACGAGTTCAAGAAGGAGCAGGGCATCGACCTGCGCGGCGACAAGCTCGCACTGCAGCGCCTGAAGGAAGCGGCCGAGAAGGCCAAGATCGAGCTTTCGTCGTCGGTCGCGACCGAGGTCAATCTGCCGTTCATCACGGCCGACCAGAGCGGTCCCAAGCACCTCAACATGAAGCTGACCCGGGCCAAGCTCGAGGCGCTGGTCGATGACCTGATCGGCAAGACCATGGGCCCGGTCAAGGCGGCGCTCAAGGATGCCGGCCTGTCGCCGGGCGAGATCGGCGAGGTGATCCTGGTCGGCGGCATGACCCGCATGCCCAAGGTCATCGAGACGGTGAAGAGCTTCTTCGGCAAGGACCCGCATCGCGGCGTCAACCCGGACGAGGTGGTGGCGATCGGTGCGGCCATCCAGGGCGGTGTGCTGAAGGGCGAGGTCAAGGACGTCCTGCTGCTCGACGTGACGCCGCTGTCGCTCGGCATCGAGACCCTGGGCGGCGTCTTCACCAAGCTGATCGACCGCAACACCACGATCCCGACCAAGAAGAGCCAGGTCTTCTCGACCGCCGAGGACAACCAGACCGCGGTGACCATCCGTGTGTTCCAGGGCGAGCGCGAGATGGCGGCCGACAACAAGCTGCTCGGCCAGTTCGACCTGGTCGGCATCCCCGGCGCGCCGCGCGGCGTGCCGCAGATCGAGGTCACCTTCGACATCGACGCCAACGGCATCGTAAACGTCTCGGCCAAGGACAAGGCGACTGCCAAGGAACAGCAGATCCGCATCCAGGCCTCTGGCGGCCTCAGCGATTCCGAGATCGAGAAGATGGTCAAGGACGCCGAGGCGCATGCCGACGAGGACAAGAAGCGGCGCGCGCTGGTCGAGGCCCGCAACCATGCCGACTCGCTGATCCACAGCACCGAGAAGACGCTGTCCGAGGCTGGCGACAAGGTCCCGGCGGCCGACAAGACCGCGGCCGAAGAGGCGATCGCCGCGCTTAAGGAAGCGGTCGGCCAGGACGACGTCGAGGCCATCAAGGCCAAGACCGAGGCGCTCGGCCAGGTCGCGATGAAGCTCGGCGAGGCGCTCTACAAGAGTGAGTCCGCCGCGGGCGGTGACGGCGGCGGCGATGACAGCGGTTCGTCCTCGGGCGGCGCCTCAGGTGGCGGCGACGAGGGCGTGGTCGACGCCGACTTCGAGGAAGTCGACGACGACAAGAAGGGCAAGACGGCCTGACGGGTCCGATGCGAGGGCCGGATGCTTGACCGCGGCGCGCCAGCCATGGAAGCATCCGGCCCTTTCCATTTGGGAAAACCGGTGATGACGCGCTGAAGCCCCATGGCCAAGCAGGACTACTACGAGACGCTCGGCGTTGCTCGCAACGCCTCGGCGGAAGACCTGAAAAAGGCCTACCGCAAGCTGGCCATGAAGTACCACCCGGACCGCAATCCGGGCGACGCCGCGGCCGAGCAGAGGTTCAAGGACATCAACGAGGCCTACGGCGTCCTCAAGGACGCCGAGAACCGCGCGACCTACGACCGCTTCGGCCACGCCGCCTTCGACGGCGCCATGGGCGGGCGCGGCGCCGGCGACTTCAACTTCAACTTCGCCGGCGGCTTCGCCGACATCTTCGACGAGATGTTCGGCGAGTTCATGGGCGGGCGCCGTGGCCGCGCGGCGACGCGTGGCTCCGATCTGCGCTACAACATGGAGATCACGCTCGAGGAGGCCTACGCCGGCAAGACGGCGCAGATCCGCGTGCCGACCAGCGTGGCCTGCGACGCCTGCAGCGGTAGCGGCGCCGAGAGGGGCTCGGCGCCGGTCACCTGCTCGACCTGTCACGGCCGTGGCCGGATTCGCGCCCAGCAGGGCTTCTTCACCATCGAGCGCACCTGTCCGGCCTGCCAGGGCGCCGGCCGGGTGGTCGAGAAACCCTGTCTCGCCTGTCACGGCAGCGGCCGCGTGCACAAGGAGAAGACGCTGCAGGTCAACATCCCTGCCGGCGTCGAGGACGGTACGCGCATCCGCCTGTCCGGCGAGGGCGAGGCCGGCATCCAGGGCGCGCCGTCGGGCGATCTCTACATCTTCCTCGCCGTCAAGCCGCACCGCCTGTTCCAGCGCGACGGCGCCAACATCTACTGCCAGGTGCCGATCCCCATGACGACGGCGGCGCTCGGCGGCTCGATCGAGGTGCCGAGCATCGACGGCGGCCGCGCCAAGGTGACGCTGCCGCCGGGCACGCAGAGCGGCAACCAGTTCCGGCTCAAGGGCAAAGGCATGAGCGTCATGCGCTCCAAGGCGCGCGGCGACATGTACATCCAGGTCGCGGTTGAGACGCCGGTCAATCTGACCAAGCGCCAGGAAGAGCTGCTGCGCGAGTTCGAGCGGGAAAACGAGAAGCACAAGACCTCGCCCGAATCGGAAGGCTTCTTCGCCCGCGTCAAGGAATTCTGGGAAGACCTGACGGAGTAGGTCGCGAGGGGCATCGCAACTGGCTCTTGCATTGGCAAAGGGCGCGCCCTTGCCACAGTCACGGCTGCAGCGCTGCGCATAGCTTCGCGCCGCGCAGTCGTCCCGGCAGTTGTTGCCGGGACCCATCGACCTATCTGTTCTCGCGCTGACGCCAATGGGTCCCGGGGACAAGCCCCATAGGCGCTAGGTTAAGTCGCCGACTGGGCCAATTCGCTTCACTGTCATTCCCGCGAAAGCGGGAATCCATGGTCGTGAGCCCCGTTGCTTGCCCTGTAGACCCCCGCTTTCGCGGGGGTGACAATCGAGAAACTGCGACGAAGACGCTCCTAACTTAGCGCCTATGGGGACAAGCCCCGGGACGACGGCGGAGTGTGGCATCGACGAAGCGGACAACGGAAATCGTCTGTCGGCACTCCGCTATGTCTCGCTCGCCAAGGCTTCGAGCGCTTCACCCTTCAGCGTCATCGCCCGGACCTCGTCATAGAACTTGCCGCCGATCGCCCGGTAGAAGGCCTTGGCGGCCTCGTTCCCGACCCAGACGTCCCAGACCAGCCAGAGGGCGCCGAGCTCGCGGCCGTGGCGGGCGACGGCGGCCATCAGGGCGCGGCCGAGACCCTGGCCGCGCAGCGCTTCATCCACGTAGAGATCCGCCAAGTGCAGGCCGCGGCCACCGTGGTCGGTGGCGAAGCCCGGATAGGCGATGGCATAGCCGACCGCCTTGCCGTCCTTTTCGGCGATGAAGCACTGGAACCAGGCGTCCGGTCCGAAGCCGTCGCGCCGGATGTCGTCCGCCGTCAGGCGGGTCGGCGGGTCCTTGACGAAGACCGACAGGTCGTTGATCAGGTCGATGATTGCCGCGGCGTCCGCCGGCTCGGCGCGGCGGATGGTAACGCTCATGGCGCGCCGCCCGGTTTCAGGGCCTCGAGAGCCTCGCCCTGCAGCACCATCATCACGACCTCATCGAGGTAGCGCGCGCCGAGCCTGTCATAGAAGCGCTTGGCCGGCGCATTCTCGACGCCGACGTCCCAGGCGATCCACTGGCCGCCCACGGCACGGGCCTGCTCGGCGACGGCGCACATCAGGGCACGGCCGACTCCCTGGCCGCGCGCCTCGGCCTCGACGTAGAGCGCGTTGATGTAGAGACCGCGCGAGCCGCGGTCGACCGCGTAGCCGCGCTGCGCAACCACGATGCCGAGCGGACTGCCGTCGCGCTCGGCGACGAAGCCGGTGAACCAGGGCTCCGGTCCAAAGCCGTCGCGCAGCACGACCTCGACGTTGAGGTCAAATTCCGGATTCTGCATCACGACACCGAGCGCCTGGACCATGGACGAGATAGTCCCGGCGTCCCGCGGCTCGGCGCGGCGGACGGTAATGGCCATGGTGCGGAGGCTCCATTCTTGGCCGCCGCATGTAGCGGCCCGTTACGCATGGAGTCAAGCATCGGCCCGGTCCGGTGAAGGACAAGGCAGAAAGCAAAAGGGCCGGCTGCCTCGCGGCGGCCGGCCCCTGTTGCAGTGGCTTGGCTGCGCTTAGGCGGCGCGCAGCTTCGACAGGAAGCTGTCGAGCTCGCGGCGCAGCACGTCGGACTGCGACGACAGCTCGCCCACCACCTGGACCAGCTCGGAGGCGGACTGGCTCGAGGAGGTGGCGGCCTCGTGCACGCCGCTGATGTTGTTGGTGACCTCCTTGGTGCCGGTGGCCGCCTGCTCGACGTTGCGGGCGATCTCGGCCGTGGCCGCGGTCTGCTCCTCGATCGCCGAGGCCATGCCGGTGGCCATCTGGTTGATCTCCTCCATCACGGTGACCAGGCCCTCGATCGCCTTCACGGTCTCTTCGGTCGAGGTCTGCATGTCGCCGATCTGCTGCGAGATCTCCTCGGTGGCCTTGCCGGTCTGGGTCGCCAGCGACTTGACCTCCGAGGCGACCACGGCGAAGCCCTTGCCGGCCTCGCCGGCGCGCGCCGCCTCGATGGTGGCGTTGAGCGCCAGCAGGTTGGTCTGCTCGGCAATGTCGTTGATCAGGCTGACCACGTCGCCGATGCGCTGCGCGCCCTGAGCCAGCTTGCGCACGGTCTCGCTGGTGTCCTGGGCGCGGGTGCCGGCCGACTGGGTCGCCTGCGAGGTCTGGTTGATCTGGCGGCTGATCTCCTGGATCGACTTGCTGAGTTCCTCGGCCGCGGTGGCCACGGTCTGCACGCTGACCGAGGCCTCCTCGGAGGCCGAGGCCACGGCAGTCGCCTGCTGGCTGGTCTGCTCGGCCGCGGCGGACATGTTCTTTGCCGTCATGTCCATCTGGGTTGCCGCAGAAGCTACGCCGTCGACCACGCCCTTCACGCTGTTCTCCAGGTCGTCGGCCATGGCGAGCGTGGCCTGCCGCTTCTCCTCCTCGGCCCGCTTCTCCTGTTCGATCTTCTCTTGCTCCATGCGCTTCATCTCGAGCGTGCGCTCCTTGAAGGTCTGGAACGCCATCGACACCTGGCCGATCTCGTCCTGGCTGCGGACGTGCACCTCGACGCTGGTGTCACCTTCGGCGAGACGGTTGAGGGCGTTGACCACCTCGGCGAGCGGGATGGAGACCTGACTGCGCAGCATGAGCCACGACAGGCCGAAGCCGAGAACGGCCGAGACGACGGAGATGATCGACATCAGCACGATGGCCGTCTTCTCGTGCTCATGGGCCGTGGTGACGGCCTGCATGGTGAACTGCTCGATCTCCTCCAGCAGTTCCGCGAGCTCGTGGTCCAGGGCGTCCTGCTCCCTAACCAGCTCGCCGACCATTGCCTCGGCTTCGTGCATGCGGCCTGCGTTGACCAGCGCGATGATCTGCAGCGCGTGCTCATCATAGCTCTTGTGCTCGGCCTCGATCTTCTCGAGTCCGTGCAGGACCTTCTGGAACTCGGCGCGGTTCTCTTCGTTGCGCGCGTGCTCGATCGCAGTCCGCGCCAGGCGCTCCGCGGCGAGGATCTCCTGCTCGACCTGCTTGGCCAGCGCTTCGAAGTGGCGCTCGACCTCGTGCAGCAGGTTGCTGTCGTGAGTCTGGCCGACGCCGGCCATGCGCATGATGCGCTCCAGCATGATGGCCTGCTCGAGCTGATGCGTCGTGACCTTGGTGATGGCCTCGGTCAGCGGAACGTCGCGCTCCGCGATCGACTCCAGTTCGTCGCCGACGTTGTTGAGCTGAATGATGCCGGTGGCGGCGACCAGCACCAGGGCACCGATGCAGAGGCCGATGAGACCGAGGATCTTCTGCGTCACGCTGAAGCCCCGGCGACCTGCCTTTGGTTCGGATGCGCCCTGCAGCTTGGCCGACTTCATAGTGCCTAGCTTCTTGAGCATGGAAGTTCTCCTGGGTTGTAAGGGGTTACGCCGGAGCATCGCAGGGACGGCATTTGGCTGCCCCTGGCACTGCTTCGCTATCTTTCCTTAGTTGAGAGCCGGACCGATGACCTGCAGCGGCCGGGCGTTCTCGCCGGCGATGCGGGCGAGGCCTTCGACCTGCTTGCTGCTGACCGCGAGCGGCGTGGAGTCGTGCGACTGCCCGGCCATGGTCACCTTGCTGGAACCGGCATCCGCCGCAGCTGCCAGAGCCATCAGGGCGCCGAAGGCAACGGACAGCGCAAGACCCCGGAGCTGCCGGGACTGTGCAGTGATCTTCATGGTCGGCAATCCCTAAGGTGTTGATATATCTGCTTGGCACGACTGCTTGGCTGGGCGCCAACTGGCCAATTTCGCGGCAAGACATAGTGTAGATTGGTTAAACATTGGTTTTTGTGTGAATGTCCGATGAAATGGACAGAGAAGAATCAGGTTCTACATAAATTTATTGGGCATTTATTTCGTTCGTGTCCTAATGGGCAAGGATGAATTGTGGCATTAATACTTTGGTGCTATTTCGGACTGCCCCCCGCCCATTTCCCGCTTTAGAGTCTGACTCGAAACTCATGTTGAGCGTGCCAGGCGCCGCGTGAGCAGCATGACAGAGGCAGCATAGAGGAAGGCTTCGGCTGAGGCGACGGTGGCTTCGAAGTCCTTGGCCAG
>JBHJOF010000027.1:0-3189 GCA_050330055.1 Kiloniellales bacterium | reverse complement strand
TGAAAACGAGGCCTGCGTGCATCGGCGCATGCGAAAGCGAGGGAGAGTAGTTGGATACCGCGGACGCCTACACGAGAGGGTGCCCGATCGAACGCGATCCGAGCAGGACTCACCGCCTGCGCTTTTCCACCAGCACGCCGCTCTCGGCCAGCGCCGCGATCTCCCCCTCGGCGAAGCCGAACTCGGCCAGGATCTCGCGGCCCTGGGCGCCGAACTTGGGCGGCGTGCGGGCGATGCGCCCGGGCGTGCGCGACAGCTTGATCGGCAGACCCCAGCCCTCGTACCAGTCGCGGCGGTCAACCATGCCGCGGTGCGCCGTGTGCGGATGCTCCAGAACCTGGCGCAGGTTGCGCACCGGCCCGGCCGGCACGCCCTTGGTCAGCAGGGTCTCGCAGAGCGCTTCGCCGTCGCGCTCGCGCAGCAGCTCGCGCAGGATCGCGGTCAGCGCCTCGCGGTTCTGCAGGCGATCGGGATTGCTCCTGAAGCGCTCGTCCTCGGCCAGCGCGGGTTGGCCAAGCTCCTCGCAAAGCCGTTGGAAGGCGCGGTCGTTGCCGACCGCCAGGAAGACGTCGACGGTCCTGGTCGGATAGGCGTCGTAGGGGCAGATGTTGGGATGAGCGTTGCCCGACAGGCGCGGCTCCTTGCCTGACAGCAGGAAGTTCGGGATGTGCGGGTGCATCAGCGCGATGCCGGAATCGTAGAGCGTCATGTCGATGTACTGGCCCGCGCCCGAGCGCGCGCGCTCGTAGAGCGCCATCAAGATGGCGATGGCCGCGTAGAGCCCGGTGCCGATGTCGACGATCGGGATGCCAAGCCGCATGCCGCCGGAGGTCTCGCTGCCGTTGACCGCGAACATGCCGGTGGTTGCCTGCACCGCCGCGTCGTAGCCCGGCAGGCCGCCCAGCGGCCCGTCGGCGCCGAAGCCGGTGATGCGGCAGTGGATCAGGCGCGGGAAGCGCGCCTTCAGCAGGTCCTCGTAGCCGAGGCCCCATTTCTCCATGGCGCCCGGCTTGTAGTTCTCGACCAGCACGTCGGCGCGCTCCAGCAGCCGCAGCAGCACCTCGCGCCCCTCCGGCCGTGACAGGTCGAGGCCCATCGAGCGCTTGTTGCGGTTCACGCCGATGAAGTAGGAGGCGTCCTCCTGGTGGAACGGCGGACCCCAGTCGCGCGTCTCGTCGCCCTGCGGCGGCTCGATCTTGACGATCTCGGCGCCGTGGTCGCCCAGGATCTGCGTACAGTAGGGCCCGCCCAGGACGCGGGTCAGGTCGATCACGATCAGGCCGTCGAGCGCGCCGGCCGGCACTTCTTCGCTCATGCTGTCCTCGTTGCTCGGGAGGTGATCAGGCCGCGCTTTCCGCGCCCAGGTCGAAGACGCGGGCGGCGAAAGCGGGATAAGTCTCGGCCAGCGCTGCGGCTACCGGGCCTCGGATCAGCGCCAGAGTCGCGGCGTCCGGCAGCGGCGTTTCCGGCACCCGCTCCGGTTTGTCGAAAGCGAATCCGGTCTCGGCTTCGATCTCGGCCAGGCTGTGCCCGGGATGGACGCCGGCCAGGCGGAAGCGGCCGCGTGCCCTGTCGAACGCGAAGACGCAGCGCCCGGTCACCAGCGCATGGGGCCCGCCGGGCCGGTAGTGGTTCGGCGGGCTGATACCAGCGGCGCTGACGAACTCGACCCGCTCGACCAGGGTGCGCGGGCTATGCTCCTCGCGGAACAGGATGACGCGCGGCACCAGGTGGTAGAGATAGGTCGAGCCGAACGAGCCCGGAAAGCGCACGCGGCTCTGCGGATAGCCGCCGATCCCGACCAGGTTGATGTTGCCCTGGCCGTCGATCTCGGCGCCGCCCAGGAAGAAGGCGTCGATCCGCCCCTGCGCCGCGCAGTCGAAGAGTTCGCGGTTGCCGTCGGTGAAGAAGTTGTGCGCCTGGCTGCCGAGCAGCGAGACGCGCAGCACGCCGCCCGACCGCTCGCGTGCCAGGAAGGCGGCGGCGCCGGGGATCGGCGAGGCCGCGCCCACAGCAACGTGGCCGAGGCCCCGCAGCATTTCCGCGATCGTGGATATCAGAATCTCTTCGAGACGCGGCGCGCTCACTCCGCCGCCTCCTGGCCGAGCACGTGCCGGCGCAGATAGGCGGCGAAGCCCTCGGGCGTGGCCGCGGCCGCTGCATAGTGCTTGAGCTGCGCATGGTCGGGCCCGTAGCGGCCGCGCAGCCCGACCGGCCAGGCGCCCTGCCCGGCCTCGGCCAGCGCCGTCACGTAGAGCGCCGGGATGGTGCCGGCCGCCGTACGGTCGTCGGCCAGCAGGTCCTCGTCGACGATCTCCTCGACCGTGACCAGCGTCGTCCTGGCGGCATGCGCCAGGGTCATGAGCTCGCGCCGCACGCCGATCCAGACGTTGCCGGCGCGGTCGGCCAGCGCGGCGTGGAACAGCGCCACATCGGGCCGGATCGACGGCAGCAGCACGATCGGATCGTCCTCACCGTAAGGGTTGTCGATCACGCGCCAGTCCTCGCGGTGGCGCAGCAGGTCGGAGCCGAGCATGCCGCGCAGCGGCAGGAAGGGAACGCCCTTCTCGGCCGCCTGCAGCCCGGCGTGAATCGCCGGGCAGGTGGAATCCCGGATCGCGACAGCGCCCTCCTTGACCGCGGCGGTGAAGCGCGGCGCCGGCCCCTGCTCGCCCAGCGTGACCGCCGCCGCCTCGACGCTCGCGACGCAGCCGGCGCCGATCAGCAGGTCGGCCTGATAGCCCATCTGCGGCACGCCGAGCAGGCGCAAGCACTTGGCGCCGCGCCGGATCAGCGCGCCGACCGCGGCCACGGCACAACCCGAGTAGTCCGGCGGCAGCGCCAGCAGCGCGCCGTCCGGCACCCGGGCGGCCAGGTCGTCGAGCGAGAGAACGGCGGGACCCATGACCGCAGTATCCCGCGCCGGGTGGACCCTAGGCAACAGGCGGCTAGAGCCCTCCGCGCGCCTTGCGCAGCGCCACCAGGCCGCGGTCGCGCCAGGCTTCCAGCGCCGCGACGTCGCGCCCGCCGGTGATGGCCTCCAGGTCGTCGAGCAGGCGCCGCTTCAGCTCGTCGGAAAGCGGCAGGCGCCGCGTCCGCTCGTCGGCGCCGGCCTGCGGATCGCCGAACATGGCCAGCGCCCTGGCCAGGCCGCCGGCGCCGCCGCCCAGGTGATGGCTGAGAAAGGGA
>JBHJOF010000026.1:0-4585 GCA_050330055.1 Kiloniellales bacterium | reverse complement strand
TCCTCGGCCACACCGTCATCGTCTTCCTGCGCGCCTTGCTGCAGCCGCGGCGTATCCGTGTTACCGCGCTGGTCAGCCACATGGAGCGCACCGGCCTCGATGCCCTGCCGATCGTCGGCCTGATCTCCTTCCTGATCGGCGTGGTGCTGGCCTATCAGGGCGCCGACCAGCTCGCCCGCTTCGGCGCCCAGATCTACACCGTCAACCTGGTCGGCGTCGGCGTGCTGCGCGAGATGGGCATCATCCTGACCGCGATCATCGTGGCCGGCCGGTCCGGCTCGGCCTTCACGGCGCAGATCGGCACCATGCAGGTCAACGAAGAGATCGACGCCATGCGCACCATCGGGCTCGATCCCATGGACGTGCTGGTGATCCCGCGCGTGCTGGCGCTGGTGCTGGTGCTGCCGCTCTTGACCTTCTACGCCGACATCATGGGCATCCTCGGCGGTGCCGTCATGGCCATGCTGGTGCTCGACATCTCCTTCGTGCAGTTCATCCGCCAGCTCAACGCGGCGGTGCCGATCTGGTCCTTCTGGGTCGGTATCATCAAGGCGCCCATTTTCGCCTTCATTATCGCCATGGTCGGCTGCTACGAGGGCTTTCGCGTCATCCGTTCGGCCGAGTCGGTCGGCTTGCGCACCACAGCGGCGGTGGTCAAGTCGATCTTCCTGGTGATCGTGTTGGACGCCCTCTTCTCGATCCTCTTCTCGATCCTCGGGGTGTGAGCATCAGGCCATGACGCATGACTCACCTGTTGTCCACTTTGTGGACGCCCCCCTCCCTAACCCTTCCCCTCAAGGGGCGAGGGAATGCTTGGGCGGCGGCCTATTCGCCTGCCCCCTTGAGGGGGAGGCCCAATGGACCAAGGGCGCGGAGCGCCGGGAGGGGGGCCGGCGCGGAGCGCCAAACAAATGGGCGAACCAGTGTCGTCAGTTTCCCCATAGCCGCGGAATATGAGTCGCGCATGGCGGACGAGAGCATCATCGAGGTCAGCGGCCTGCGCACCCAGTTCGGCACGCAGGTGATCCACGACGAGCTCGACTTCAGCGTGCGGCGCGGCGAGGTCATGGGTATCGTCGGCGGCTCGGGCACCGGCAAATCGGTGCTGATGCGCTCCATCATTGGTCTGGTCGAGCCGCGCGCCGGCCGCATCACCGTTCTGGGCCGCGACACGGCGAGACTGAGCGACCGCGAGCGGCAGCGCATGCAGGAGCGTTGGGGCGTGCTGTTCCAGGACGGCGCGCTGTTCTCCTCGCTGACCGTGGCCGAGAACATCGACGTGCCCCTCAAGGAGCACAGCGCGCTCTCGCCGGCGCTGCGCCGGGCCATCATCGACGTCAAGATCTCGATGGTCGGCCTGCCGCCGGAGGCTGCCAACAAGTATCCCTCGGAGCTGTCGGGCGGCATGCGCAAGCGTGCCGGCCTGGCCCGCGCGCTGGCGCTCGACCCGGAGATCCTGTTCCTCGACGAGCCAACTGCCGGGCTCGATCCGATCGGCGCCGCCAACTTCGATTCGCTGATCAAGGAACTGCGCCGGGCACTGTCGCTGACCGTGGTCATGGTGACCCACGACCTTGACTCGCTGCACGCCATCTGCGATCGGATTTCCGTCCTGATCAACAAGCGTGTTAAGGTCGGCACCATCGACAGCCTGCTGCACGAGCCGGACCCCTGGCTGAAGGACTATTTCGGTGGGCCGCGCGGCCGGGCTGTGCTGCGGGCAGTCGGCGGCAAGCCGGCCGCGGAAAGCCCGGCGACCGCGAGCCGGCCGCCGGCCGGACGCAAGCGCAAGAGCAACGGCCAGGACTGAGCCATGGAAACCCGCGCCAATTACCTGATGGTCGGCGGTTTCGTGCTTTTGCTCGCGATCGGGCTGGTGATCTTCGTGATCTGGCTGGCCAAGTTCCAGTTCGACACGCAATACACCCGCTACGACATCTTCTTCACCGGCTCGGTGACCGGGCTCCACGAGGGCAGCGCGGTGCGCTACAGCGGCGTCAAGGTGGGCGAGGTGGTCTTCATCGGGCTCGACCGCGACAACCCCAGCCAGGTCCGTGCGCTTATCGAGGTGACGGAAGACACGCCAGTACGGGTCGACACCGTGGCCAGCCTGGCGCTGGAAGGCCTGACCGGCGGCCGCTACATCCTGCTGTCCGGAGGCTCGTTGGACTCGGCGCCGCTGACCACGCCGGAGGGCGCCAAGCGGCCGATCATTCCCTCCAAGCGCTCGGCTTTCGACGAGGTGATCGAGGGCGCGCCGGAGGTCATGGCCAGTGCCAACGTACTCTTGATGCAGGCCAACGAGCTCTTGGGCGCGGAGAACCGCAACCGCATCGCCTTCATCCTCGACAACGTCGCCGTGGCCTCGCAGGTGCTGGCCGAGCGCAGCTCCGACCTGGATCACACGATCCGCGACACCGCTACGACCATGGCCAACCTGCGCAACGCGACCACCGCGCTCGAGGAAATGGCGCAGGGCCTGCGCGCCGACAGCGCGCGGCTCGCCGAGCGCGCCGATGCCGCGCTCACCTCGATCGAGACCATGGCCGGGTCGATCGACAGCTCGGTGAGCGAGGTCAAGATCGAGGCCAGGCAGCTGGTCGCCGACCTGAGCGGCACGGCGGCCGCCTTCACCGCCATGGCCGGCGAGTTCCAGGCGCTGGCCAAGGAGAACCGCGAGCCGCTGCTCGACTTCTCGCAAAGCGGTCTCTACGAGCTCAATAACCTGCTGGTCGAGGCGCGCGAGCTCTTGATCGGCCTCAACCGGGTCACCACCGAAGTGCAGCGCGATCCGGCGCGGTTCCTCTTCGGCAATCAGCAACAGGGATACGAGGCGCCACGGTGAGCAGGCACTGGACCCGCGGGGGCGCGATCGCGACCGGCAAGGACCATCGCCCCGCGGGGCACCTGGAGCAGCGCCGCGGCCTGTTGCGCTCGCTGGTGGCCTGGCCGGCGCTGGGCGTCCTAGGCGCTTGCACCGGCCTGGTGCCGGGCCAGACCCCGCCCCCGGTGCTCTATGGCCTGACTCCCAAGAGCACCTTCCGCGATGACCTGCCGCCGGTCGACTGGCAGCTCATCATCGAGGCGCCGGTCGCCAATGCCGGCCTCAATACCACCCGGATCGCGTTGCAGCACGATCCTATGCGCCTGGAGTACTACGCGCGTTCGAGCTGGACCGATCGCGCACCCCTGATGATCCAGACACTGATAGTCGAGTCGTTCGAGAACTCGGGCAAGATCATCTCCGTCGGCCGCGAGTCGGTCGGCCTGCGCGCCGATTTCGTGCTGAAGTCGGAGCTGCGCGAGTTCCAGGCCGAGTACTATCACGGTGGGCTGCCCAAGGTCAGGGCCCGCATCAACCTCAAGCTGGTGCGCATGCCGCACCGCGAGATCATCGGCTCGCAGAGCTTCGAGGCCGTGATCGAGGCGAGCGCCAATAACCTGGATGCGATCGTCATCGCCTTCGACGAGGCGCTGGGCAAAGTGATGCGCCGGGTCGTCGAATGGACCATCTCGGCCGGCGCCGTCGCCTACCTGCGTTGAGCCGCGCCGCTCCCCGGAGGCCCTGCAGGCACGTCGAGGAGTCTGCGCGGCAAGCGCGACAGACCACAATATTCACACAATCACAGCATAGGCTTGTTTTTTAGGGCAGGCCGTGCCCTGCCGCAGGGCGGCAGGCGTGGTGGCTGGCCGCGCCGCGGTGTCTAAAATTCTATACAATTATTTCGTAAATTCGACCAACAATTGCTACATAATCAAGTAAATATGTAAACATTTACTAATTGTTTGTTATTTCGCTTTTATAATCACACCGAATTGTCCAGGTCGTGAAGCGTGCAGTCCAGCGGCACTTCCATGATGCAAAAGCAGCAGCCAGGCGGCGCGCGCCCGGGCGAGGCACGCCGCCATCCCGGCGCTCGGGCGGACCAGCCCGGCGACCCGCAGCTCCTGCTGGCGCTGGCCCGTGACGCCTCGAGCGAAGGGCGCTGCAGCCTGGCCTTCTCGATGGCCGATCTGTTCGGCGCCGGCGACGGCCTCAGCCAGCGCAGCCGCGAGCTGGCGGCCCAGATCCTCGATCGCCTGATCCGCAGCTTCGAGGCCGACCTGCGCCACGCCCTGGCCGAGCGGCTGGCGGGCAAGCCGGACGTGCCGCGCGAGCTGATCCTGTTGCTCGCAAACGACGCCATCGAGGTGGCGCGTCCCGTGCTGCTGGAGAGCGAGGTCCTGCTGCAGCAGGATCTGATCGACATCATCGATAACCGCGGCGCCGATCATCAGCTCGCCATCGCCATGCGCCGCAACCTGACCGAGGCGGTCTGCCTGGCGCTGGTGGCGACCGACAACGTCGTTGTGATCGAGGCTCTGCTGAAGAACTGCAGTGCGTTGATACCCCAGGCGACTCTGGATTACCTGGTTGAGGAGGCGCATTGGGTCGAGGTCTATCGCGAGCCGTTGGTGCAGCGCCAGGAGCTGCGGCCGCCGCTGGCCCGGCGGCTCTATGCCCTGGTCTCCGCCGCACTCAGGGCGCACATCCTCGATCATTTCGACATCGATCCCGACACGCTCGACGACGAGCTCGAGCCGC
>JBHJOF010000025.1:0-6506 GCA_050330055.1 Kiloniellales bacterium | reverse complement strand
CTGCGCGTGCAGCAGCAGCGCGCCGACCTGCGCTTTCCGCTGCCGGCCGGCTTCGCCGAGCGGCTGACCGGCCGCCGGGTGCGCTCGGTCGGGCGGCGCGCCAAATACATCCTGGTCACGCTGGAGGGCGGCGAGGTGCTGATGATCCACCTCGGCATGTCCGGGCGCCTGGTGCTGGCGCGCCAGCCCGGCGCGCCGCTCGAGCCGCACGACCACGTGGTCTTCCATACCGACGAGGGCGCCGAGATCCGTTTCAACGACGCGCGCCGCTTCGGCATGATGGACCTGGTGGCCGAGTCCGAGCTGGCGCAGCACAAGCTGCTGCGCGACCTGGGGCCGGAGCCGCTGTCGAACGCCTTCAACGGGCCGGAGCTGGCGAGCCGCCTGAAGGGCAAGCGCACCCCGATCAAGGCGGCGCTGCTCGACCAGCGGGTGGTGGCGGGGCTCGGCAACATCTATGCCTGCGAGGCACTGTTCTTCGCCGGCCTGTCGCCGCGCCGCCTGGCGCAAACGGTGCAGGGCGTCCGCGCCGAGCGTCTGGCAACCGCAATCCGCGACGTGCTGACGCGGGCGGTGGCGGCCGGCGGCTCGTCGCTGCGCGACTACGTGCAGGCCGACGGCGAGCTCGGCTATTTCCAGCACCAATGGGCGGTCTACGACCGCGAAGGCGAGCCCTGTCCGCATTGCAGTTCTGCCGCCGCGCTGAACGGCCGCCGCCTCCCCTGCAGCATCCGGCGCATGGTGCAGTCGGGGCGCTCGACTTTTTATTGTGCGGCGCACCAGCGGTAAGCTAGGTAAGCCTGCCGCGACGACGCGTCCACCCGGCGCATCAGCCCGAACCACCATGATCGATCGTCCGAAGGGGAGAGAGCCGATGGCCTATGAGAACATCCTAGTCGAGCAGCAGGAGCGGGTCGGCGTGATCACGCTCAACCGGCCCCAGGCGCTCAACGCGCTCTGCGCCAAGCTGATCGAGGAGCTGGGCCATGCGCTCGACGCCTTCGAGGCGGACGACGGCATCGGCTGCATCCTGCTGACCGGCTCGGAGAAGGCCTTTGCCGCCGGCGCCGACATCAAGGAGATGGTGGTAAAGGACTATCCCGGCGTCATGCTGGAGGACTTCATCACCGCCGGCTGGGAGCGCGTGGCGCAGACCCGCAAGCCCGTGGTGGCGGCGGTCGCCGGCTATGCGCTTGGCGGCGGCTGCGAGGTCGCCATGATGTGCGACCTCGTCATCGCCGCCGACACCGCCAAGTTCGGCCAGCCGGAGATCACGCTGGGCGTCATCCCAGGCGCCGGCGGTACCCAGCGCCTGACCCGCGTCGTCGGCAAGTCGAAGGCCATGGACCTCTGTCTGACCGGGCGCATGATGGACGCCGAGGAAGCCGAGCGCGCCGGCCTGGTTACCCGCGTCGTGCCGGCCGACAAGCTGATGGAGGAAGCCATGGTGGTGGCGCAGAAGATTGCCGCCTTCTCGCTACCGGTGGTGCTGGCGGCCAAGGAATCGGTCAACCGGGCCTACGAGACGACCCTGGCGGAGGGCGTCAAGTTCGAGCGCCGGATGTTCCACGCGACCTTCGCCTTCGCCGACCGCAAGGAGGGCATGGAGGCCTTCATCGACAAGCGCAAGCCGGTCTGGAAGCACCGCTGAGGGGAGGAGGGCGGCAGGTCCCGCGCGGCCGGCCCGGGGCCTCGAAATCGGCTGGAATCCGGCCTCTGAAGTAACCTCGACGGTGGGCTTGACGGCCGAGGGGGCGGCGGCTATAACCCGCGCCTTCCGAACAGAACGATTGCAAGTCAGGTCCTGGATATGGCCCATCATCAGTCCGCCAAGAAGCGGATCCGCCGCAACGCGCGCCGCGCCGTCATCAACCGGGCGCGGGTCAGCCGCATCCGCACCTTCCTCAAGAAAGTCGAGCTGGCGATCGCCGGCGGCGACCAGAGCGCGGCGCAGTCCGCGTTCAAGGACGCGCAGCCGGAGCTGCACCGCGGCGTCAACAAGGGCGTGCTCCATCGCAACACGGTGGCCCGCAAGCTGTCGCGTCTGAGCGCCCGCATCAAGGCGATGGCCTGACGCCGCACGCTGCGTTTCGCGCTGGGCGGTGGTCTTCCGCGCCAAGTCATTCGTTTAATTTCATAACGCCGTAACGTGATGCGCGAGGGTGCGCAGCGCGGGTGCGCATTGCTGTGATGCAGTGGCGTTGTTGCATCGCACATTGATGTGTGCACGCGCGATAACGCGCGACACTTGGGCAACGGGTGAGGCGATTTTTTTACCGTTCCCTTTTCGGTCCCATTGTCAGCTTCGGCGACCACGGTTACATTGATCGTCTCCAGTGCAGGAGGCGTCCGATTAAATAATGATAAAAGATGCACCAATAAAAAACGCTTACCTTCCTGGTGCTTAAAAAGTCGTTTTGCGGTTGGGGGTCAGAGCCGGACAGTAATTCCGTCTCTCCTACGAAAAAATTTTAGCGTGGCCTGAGGCCCGTAAGGGCCATTGGGCAGTATCTTAGCCGCTGTCGCTCGCGACAGCGGAACGGGGAGGTGCCACCCGGTATGAGCCAAGCTCGTCTTACCGTCGTGTCCGTGCGAACGCCGCACATCATTCAGCTAACGGGAAAGCCTGACTCCTTCGCAGGACATGGCCGTGCCTCGCGCAGGCCGCCTTGGTCCAGATGCTTTGATTCGGCGCGTGCTCGGCGGCGGGCTGGCGCTAGAGCCGGGGTTCAAGCGGTGGGGCCAAGATGTGCGAAGGAGGAACCGGCGGCATGAATGCAGAAGAATTCGGTCCCAACGTCAGCGAACAGTGGGCGAGGGTTCGGGGACGACTGCGCAATGAGGTCGGCGAGGCGGCGTTCCGCAGCTGGCTGAAGCCGCTCACGCTGCTCAGCCTGCGCGAGAACACGGTTCGCCTGGCGGTGCCGACGCGCTTCATGCGTGACTGGGTGCAGAGCAACTACGCCGAAACGCTGTCCGGCCTGTGGCGCGACGAAAGCCGCGGCGCGCTCAAGGTCGAGATCGTGGTGCAGCCGCCGAACCGTCCGGTGCTCAAGCCCGGGCCGCAGCCGGAACTGCCGCGGCCGCGCGCGGAGCCCTGCCAGGTTGAGCCGCTGTTCGAGACCCTGTCGGCGACCAACAATGCCGAGGCGAACAGGGCGCCGCAGGTCGGCGCGCCGCTCGATCCGCGCTTCACCTTCGAGAACTTCGTGGTCGGCAAGCCGAACGAGCTGGCCTACGCCGCGGCGCGTCGCGTTGCCGAGGCGCCCACCGTGCCCTTCAATCCGCTGTTCCTCTATGGCGGCGTCGGGCTCGGCAAGACGCACCTCATGCACGCCATCGCATGGCACATCCGCACCTCCACGCCCAATCGGCGCATCATCTATCTCTCGGCCGAGAAGTTCATGTACCAGTTCGTGCGTGCGCTGCGCACCAAGGACACCATGGCCTTCAAGGAGCAGTTTCGCTCGGTCGACGTGCTGATGATCGACGACGTGCAGTTCATCGGCGGGCGCGAGGCGACGCAGGAGGAGTTCTTCCATACCTTCAACGCGCTGGTCGACCAGAATCGCCAGGTGGTGATCTCCGCCGACAAGAGCCCTTCCGACCTGGAAGGCGTCGAGGAGCGCATGCGCTCGCGCCTCGGCTGGGGCCTGGTGGCGGACATCCATCCGACCACCTACGAGCTGCGGCTTTCCATCCTGCAGGCCAAGGCCGAGCAGATGGGCGCCCAGGTCCCGGTCAAGGTGCTCGAGTTCCTGGCCCACAAGATCACCTCGAACATCCGCGAGCTGGAAGGCGCGCTCAACCGCATCGCCGCGCACAGCACCCTGATCGGCCGGCCGACCAACCTGGAGACCACGCAGGAGGTGCTGCACGACCTGCTGCGCGCCAACGACCGGCGGGTCACCATAGAAGAGATTCAGAAGAAGGTTGCGGAGCACTTCAACGTGCGCGTCGCCGACATGCACTCGGCGCGCCGCGCCCGCGCCGTCGCCCGTCCGCGCCAGGTCGCCATGTATCTCTCCAAGCAGTTGACCGCCCGCTCGCTGCCGGAGATCGGCCGCAAGTTCGGCGGCCGCGACCACACCACCGTCATGCACGCAGTGCGGAAAGTAGAAGAGCTTCGTACAATCGACAGTAGCTTCGCCGAAGACGTCGAGCTGCTGCGCCGCATGCTCGAAGCCTAGCCGGGTTCGCGCCTGCTTTGGGGGGCCGAAGGGGCCCGGGAGAGACCTTTCGAGGGACCCTTCCGGGCCCTGCCGCATTGTTGAAAAACCCGCATAAAAGCTTACCTTTCGGGTGGCTTGTGCTATAGTGCGCAACCGTACCGCTGAGCCTCGATTCGCGAGGCTCTTTCCAGCGCTGCGGAGCCGGTAAGAAAGGATGCCCGGCGGCCCCTGCCGAGGGACCGGTGGCATACCGAAGAACGGCGGTTCGTAGACGTCCAGATAGCGTTTCAGAGCACCATGAAGCTGACAATCGAACGCGCGGCGCTTTTGAGGTCGCTTGCCCACGTGCAGTCTGTCGTCGAGCGGCGAAACACCATTCCGATCCTCTCCAACGTGCTGCTGGAGGCCGGCAATGGGCAGCTCTCGCTGACCGCGACCGACATGGACCTCAACATCGTCGAGTCCGTGGCCGCCGAGGTCGCCGAGCCGGGCGCCACCACGGCGCCGGCGCACACGCTCTACGACATCGTGCGCAAGCTGCCCGAGGGCGCGCAGATCGAGCTGACGGTGGCCGGCGACAGCGGCCAGATGTCGCTCACCTCCGGGCGCTCCAGCTTCACCCTCTCGACACTGCCCAAGGAGGACTTCCCGGCCGCCGGCGACGGCGAGCTGCCGCAGCAGTTCGCGCTGCAGCCGGTCGAGCTGCGCCACCTGGTCGACCGCACGCGCTTCGCCATCTCGACCGAGGAGACCCGCTACTACCTGAACGGCATCTATCTGCACGCCGCCCAGTCGGGCAACGTGGCGGTGCTGCGCGCGGTGGCGACCGACGGCCACCGCCTGGCCCGCTTCGAGATGCCGCTGCCCGAGGGCGCGGCCGAGATGCCCGGCGTGATCGTGCCGCGCAAGACCGTGAACGAGCTGCGCAAGCTGATCGAGGAGACCGGCGAGGCCATCCAGATCGGCCTGTCCGACACCAAGGTGCGCTTCGCCTTCGACTCGACGGTGCTGACCTCCAAGCTGATCGACGGCACCTTTCCGGACTACGAACGAGTCATCCCCAGCGGCAATGACAAGATCATGAAGGTCGACTGCAAGTCCTTCGCCGAGGCGGTCGACCGTGTTTCCACGATCTCCACCGAGAAGAGTCGGGCGGTCAAGCTGGCGGTCGCCAACGGCACCCTGGTGCTTTCGGCGACCAGCCCCGAGAACGGCAGCGCGACCGAGGAGATCGAGATCGACTATAACGGCAGTGCGCTGGAGATCGGCTTCAATTCCCGTTACCTGCTCGACATCGCCCAGCAGATCGAAGGCGAGGAGGCGGAGTTCGCCCTTGCCGATGCGGCCTCGCCGACGGTGGTGAGCGACGTGGCCGACAGCAGCGCGCTCTACGTGCTCATGCCGATGCGGGTATGAGCGCCGTCCGACCAGACCGGTGACCTTTGCACCTGTGAGCGCATTCGGACGCAGCGTCATGACGAGCCCTGCCGCGGCCGCTCAGCAGGGAGAGCCCAGCCTGTGGCTGCGCCGACTGCGGCTGAGCGAGTTCCGCTGCTACGCCGAGGCGGCGATCGACTGCGATGCCCGGCCGGTGGTGCTGACCGGCCCGAACGGCGCCGGCAAGACCAACCTGCTGGAGGCGGTCTCGCTGCTCGCTCCGGGGCGCGGCCTGCGCCGCGCCAAGCTCGGCGAGCTGCCGCGACGCAGATCCGCTGCTGAGCAAGCCGAAGGCGAGCGGGCCTGGGCGGTGGCCGCCGAGGTTGTGACCCCGGACGGGCCGCGCGCCCTCGGTACCGGCCGCGACCCGGCTGCGCTTGGCGAGAGTGGACGGGAGCGGCGCCTGGTCAAGATCGACGGCGCGCCGGCGCGCAGCCAGCAGGCGCTCGGTGAGATCGTCAGCGCGGTCTGGCTGACGCCGCAGATGGACGGCCTGTTCCGCGAGGGGCCGGGCGCGCGGCGGCGCTTCCTCGACCGTCTGGTCTATGCCTTCGACCCGGTGCATGCCGGGCGCATCTCGGCCTACGAGCAGGCGCTGCGCGAGCGCGCCCGCCTGCTCAAAACGACGCCGCGCGAGGCGGCCTGGCTCAACGCGCTGGAGCAGACTCTGGCCGAGAAGGCCGTGGCGATCGGCGCGGCGCGGCGCGATATGACGGCGCGTCTGGCCGATGCCTGCGCGGCCGCCGTCGGGCCCTTTCCGCGCGCCGGCCTCGGCCTTTCGGGGGACGTCGAAAGCTGGCTGGGCGAGATGCCGGCGCTCGCGGCTGAAGAGCTGCTGCGGCAGAAGCTGAAAGCCGGCAGGGCGCAGGACGCCGAGAGCGGCGGCGCCGCGCACGG